>DATKQD010000286.1:0-35153 GCA_035532895.1 Chloroflexota bacterium | reverse complement strand
CAGCACCGCGGCCGGCTCGGGCCACCCGACATCCTCACTCTCCGCGGCTGATCTGCTGGCAGTGCTGTGCAGCGCCCACCTGCGGTACGACTTCGCGGATCCGGCAAACGCGAACAACGACCACCTCATCTTTTCCAAGGGCCACGCCTCGCCGCTCCTTTACTCCGTCTTTAAGGCCGTCGGCGCCATCTCCGATGAGGAGCTCATGGCATTTCGACGGCTGGGGAGCCGCACCCAGGGCCACCCCACCCCAGTGCTGCCCTGGGTAGATGTAGCCACCGGATCGCTCGGCCAGGGCCTGCCCATCGGCGTGGGCGTGGCGCTGGCAGGCAAGTACCTCGACAAGCTGCCCTACCGTGTGTGGGTGCTGCTGGGCGACAGCGAAATGGCCGAGGGGTCGATCTGGGAGGCCTTCGACCACGCCAGCCACTACCATCTCGACAACCTCACCGCCCTGCTGGACATGAACCGCCTGGGCCAGCGTGGCGAAACCGAGCTGGGCTGGGATGGCGCGGCCTATGCGGCGCGCGCCCGCGCTTTCGGTTGGAACGCCATCCAGATCGATGGCCACGACCTGGCCGCCATCGATCGCGCCATCACTGACGCCGCGAACCACCATCAGGCGCCCACCCTCATCGTCGCCAAGACGGTGAAGGGCAAGGGCGTGTCATCTATCGAGAACAAGGACGGCTGGCACGGCAAGCCCCTGCCGGCGGAAGACGCTCAGCGCGCCATCCAAGAACTGGGCGGCGAACGCGACATCCGCATCCAGGTGCAGCGGCCCAACCCCGGGCGCCCAGCGGCCCAAGCCGCTCCGCGGAAGTTGGAGCTGCCGGCCTACGATCTGGGCGCGCAGATGGCCACGCGCAAGGCCTACGGCGAGGCGCTCAAAGCGGTGGGCGCCGCGGAGCCTGAGGTGGTGGCTCTGGATGGCGAAGTGAGCAACTCCACTTACGCCGAGGATTTCGCCCATGCCTTCCCGGATCGCTTCTTCGAGCAGTACATCGCCGAGCAGCAGATGCTGGCCGCGGCGGTGGGCCTGAGCGTGCGGCACAAGATCGTCTTCGCCTCCACCTTCGCCGCGTTCATGACGCGTGCCTACGACTTCATCCGCATGGCTGCCATCTCGCGGGCGCACTTGCGGCTGTGCGGGTCACACGCCGGCGTGTCCATTGGCGAGGATGGCCCCTCGCAGATGGCACTAGAGGACCTGGCGATGATGCGCGCCGTTTACGGCAGCACCGTCCTCTACCCCTGCGATGCCAACCAAACCGCGGCCCTGGTCGCCACTATGGCCCACCACTCCGGCATCAGCTACCTGCGCACTACGCGCGCGGCCACGCCGGTCATCTACTCCCCTGGCGAGCAGTTTCCTGTGGGCGGCAGCAAGGTTGTGCGCCAGTCGGATCGCGATGCGGTGACCATCGTGGCCGCCGGCATCACCCTGCACGAAGCGCTCAAAGCGTACGACGAGTTGCACGCGGCCGGCATTGCTGTACGCGTGGTGGACGCTTACTCCGTGAAGCCCCTGGATGCGGCCACGGTGCAGCGTTGCGTAGATGCCACCGCGGGCAAGCTCGTGACGGTGGAGGACCACTGGGCCGAGGGCGGCCTGGGCGACGCCGTGCTGGAGGCCCTCAGCGCGGGCGCCACCAGCCACAGTACCGTGCAGCACGAGGCGGTGGCCGGCATTGCTGGCGGCGCGGCCAGTGTGGGCGAGATCAGCTTCGCCAGCCGCGCGCTGCCGCGCGTGATCCGACTGGCCGTGCGGGAGATGCCCGGCTCAGGCAAGCCAGCAGAGCTGTTGGACGCGGCCGGCATCAGCGCCCGACACATCGTGCAGGCTGTACGGTCGCTGCTGTAAATGCTCGGAGCGACGGCAGCAGGGACATCGAGAGCAACGTTGGAGGGAATGTGAACATGTCCAACCCACTCATCGACCTTCAGAAGGAAGGCCAATCCGTTTGGTACGACAACATCCGCCGGAGCTTGATTACCTCGGGCGAGCTCAAACAGCTGGTGGACAACGGGGTCATGGGCGTAACGTCGAACCCCGCCATCTTCGAAAAGGCGATCGACGGCGGTAGCGAGTACGACGAGCAGATCGAGTCCATCCACACCATGCACCCGGACCATATCTTCGAGCGTGTGGCCGTGCAGGACATTCAGCACGCGGCCGATGTGCTGCGCCCCGTCTATGACCGCACCAATCGGCACGACGGCTACATCTCTATGGAGGTCTCGCCGACGCTCGCCAACGACACCAAGGGCAGCATCGCCGAGGCCCGCCGGCTGCACAAGGAGATCGACCGGCCCAACGTGATGATCAAGATCCCCGCCACGCCGGCCGGCATCCCCGCCATCGAGGAGCTGATCAGCGAGGGCGTGAACGTGAACGTTACCCTGATCTTTGCCATCGACGCCTACCAGCAGGTCATTGAGGCTTACCTCAAGGGCCTAGAACGCCGCAAAGGCGACCTGAGCTCCATCGCCTCCGTTGCGAGCTTCTTCGTCAGCCGGGTGGACAGCAATGTGGACAAGCGGCTGGAGCAGATTATGAAGGACAAGCCGGAGATGAGCGCTCAGGTCAAGCCACTGCTCGGCAAGGCCGCCATCGCCAACGCGCGGCTGGCCTACCAGGCCTTCCTCGGTCACTTCAAAGCCGGCCCTAACGTTGGGCGCTTCCAGGCGCTGGCGGCGCGCGGCGCGCAGCTGCAGCGGCCACTGTGGGCCAGTACCGGCACCAAGAACCCAGCCTACAGCGACGTGCTGTATGTGGAGCAGCTCATCGGGCCGGACACGGTGAACACCATGCCGCCGGCCACCATCGACGCCTTCAAAGAACATGGCCAGGTTAAGCGCACGGTGGATTCCGGCGCCGATGCGGCGGCAGAAACCATCCGCCAGTTGGCAGCCATCGGAGTGGATATGCGCGAGGTGACCGATCAGCTGCTGGATGAAGGCGTGCGGCTGTTCGCGGACGCGTTCTCCACGCTGATCGCCGCCATCGACCTCAAGCGCAAACGGCTCAAGAGCCTGGCGCTGGACGAAAAGGCGCACTAAGCATGGAACTGGCCATCGTCGGTCTGGGGCGCATGGGCGCCAACATGGCGATTCGGTTGGTGCGCGGCGGCCATACCGTGCGCGCCTTCAACCGCACCACCAGCGTGGCGGTGAAACTGGCGGCCGATAACCCACCCATCATCGCGGCGGCCAGTCTGGGCGAGGCGATTCGGGCCCTGCCCACACCGCGCATCGTTTGGCTCATGGTCCCAGCCGGCCAGGCCACCGAAGACCAATTGGACGCCGTGCTCCCGCTTCTGGAAAAGGGCGACATCGTGGTGGACGGCGGCAACTCGAAATGGCGCGACGATGCGCCCCGCGCGGCCAAATGCGCCTCGCATGGCGTGCAGTTCATGGACTGCGGCACCAGCGGCGGTGTGTGGGGGCTGCGGGTCGGCTACTCGCTGATGATCGGAGGCGACCGCGCGACTTACCAAGGTCTGGAGCCAATCTGGAAAACGCTGGCCCCCGAGGACGGCTACCTGTATTGCGGCCCCAACGGCGCCGGCCACTTCGTGAAAATGGTCCATAACGGCATCGAGTACGGCATGTTGCAGGCCTACGCCGAAGGCTACGAGATTCTTAAGGCCTCCGCGTTCGACCTGGACCTGCACGCGGTTGCGGGCGTATGGAACCACGGCAGCGTGGTGCGGTCCTGGATCAACGAGCTGGCGGAGGATGCGTTCTCGAAGAACCCCAACCTCGACGGCATCAAAGGCTGGGTAGCGGACTCGGGCGAAGGTCGCTGGACGGTAGAAGCGGCGATCGATACGGATGTGCCCGCGCCCGTGCTCACCCTTTCGTTGCTGGAGCGCTTTCGGTCCCGGCAGGACGAGTCCTTTGCCGCCAAGGTCATTGCCATCATCCGCAATGAGTTTGGTGGACACGAAGTGAAGACGGAGTAGGCAAGAACGCGATGGCTGAGTCTGGCACCACGGTCCTGGATAACCCCCTCCAAGAGGAGCGCCGCGGCGAGCGGATGCCCAACCCCTGCAACATGGTCATCTTTGGCGCCAGCGGTGACCTCACGCACCGCAAGCTCTTTCCCGCTCTGTACAACCTGGCCCTGGAGCATCTGCTGCCGCCGGAGTTCACGGTCATCGGCTTTGCTCGCCGCCCCTACGAGCAGCAGGAGTTTCGCGATGAGGTGAAAGCTTCTATCAACCAGTTCTCTCGCCGCAAGCCGGTGCAGGAGGACGTGTGGGAGCGTTTCCAGCAGGGCATCTTCTACGTACCCGGCACGTTCGAGGACCCCGAAGCGTACAAGCGGCTGGAAACGATCATGCAGCGCAATGACAAAGAGCGGGGCACCGGTGGCAACCGGCTGTACTACCTTTCCACGCCGCCGCACGCCTACGCGGATATTGTGCGCAACCTCAGGATACTGGAGCATCCCCAGGACAACGGCGGCGATGGCCAGCCAAAGGGCTGGTCCAAGATCATCGTGGAGAAGCCCTTTGGGCACGACCTGTCCAGCGCGCGCGAGCTGAACGACCTGGTGCACGAGACCTTCCGCGAGGACCAAGTGTTCCGCATCGACCATTACCTGGGCAAAGAAACCGTTCAGAACATCTTGGTGTTTCGCTTCGCGAACGGCATCTTTGAGCCCGTCTGGAACCGTGACCACGTCGACCACGTGCAGATCACGGTGGCCGAGAGCGTGGGCGTGGAAGGCCGCGCGGGCTACTACGAAGAGGCCGGCACCATCCGTGACATGGTGTCCAACCACATGCTGCAGCTGCTGGCCCTTACCGCCATGGAGCCACCAGCCGCCTTCGACGCGCAAGCCGTGCGCGATGAGAAGACGAAAGTGCTGCGGGCCATCCACCCCTGGCAGCACCGCGACGAGCGCGAATTCACCCTGCGAGGGCAGTACGGCCCCGGCTGGGTTGAAGGCAACCACATGCCCGGGTACCGCGAGGAACGCAACGTGGCGCCACACTCGCTCACGGATACATTTGTGGCGCTCAAGCTGTACATCGACAACTGGCGCTGGGCGGGCGTGCCCTTTTACCTGCGCACCGGCAAGGCCCTGCCCAAGCGCGTGACCGAGGTAGCCGTGCAGTTCAAGCGCGCGCCATTCTCCATGTTCCGCCAAACGGCCACGGCAGCCATCGAGCCCAACGTGCTGGCCATGCGCATTCAACCGGACGAAGGCATGGTGCTCAAGTTTGGGGCCAAAGTGCCTGGCCCGGACATCGCCATCCGCTCCGTGAACATGGACTTTCTGTACGGCGCCTCCTTTGACGTTCAGGTCGCCGACGCTTACGAGCGCCTGATCCTGGACTGTATGCTGGGCGAATCTACGCTCTTCACCCGCGAGGATGAGGTGCAGGCGCAGTGGACGTTGGTGGATTCCATCATCGATTCCTGGAAGCAGCAGCCGGAGCCCAAATTCCCCAACTACGCCGCCGGCACCTGGGGGCCCGAGATTGCCAACCGCTTTATCGAGCGCGACGGGCGCGCCTGGCGAAAGCTGTAACGGCCGTGCCTGCCAACATCAACGCCGAGGAAGCCGTATGGGAAGGCAACGGCGTCAAAGTGGGCGCCATCGAAGCCCAGTTGCAGCGGCTGTGGAACTCGCCCGATGGCGCCTGGAGCGGCGAGGGACGCCGGCCGGACATCCGCACCAGCGTGCTGAACCTGGTGATCTACGCGCGCGATGATGACGTGGCGCGGCAGCTGAGCGACGACATCGACAAGCTGGCTGGGGGCCATCCCTCACGCACCATCATGCTCAGCCCCGGCCGCCCCCATGGTGAGGATCTGGTGGATGCGCATGTGGCTATCACCACGCGCGGCGCGTATGCGGAATACAAGCAGGTGTGTGCCGAGCAGATTGTGCTCAAAGTTCATGGCCAGGCCGCGCACCACATTGACAGCGTCGTCCTGCCGCTGCTGGCACCGGATCTCCCCGTCTTCGTATGGTGGCCGGGCGAAACCCCTTTTCGCCAGCATGCCTTCGTACAGCTGCGGGATGCCGCCAACCGCTTCATCGTGGACTCGCAAGATTTCGCGCGCGACGAAATGGAGCTGGTGGAGATGGCCCAGGCCGTCCGGCTGGCGCAGGATCACTGCGCCTTTACGGACTTCAACTGGTCACGGCTGGCCCCATGGCGCGAGGCTATCGCCGCGTTCTTCAACCCACCGGAGTCGCGCCCTCACCTGGACACCCTTACTCACGTGCAATTGGAGTGCGATCCCGAGCATGGTGGCCTCAGCAAACCTCAGGCGCTACTGCTGGCTGGCTGGCTGGCGGCGCGCTTGGGCTGGCGCCCGACGGATCGCAGCCTTCAATCGAATAAGCTGCGCTTCAACACCACCGGGCCCAAGCACGCCGTCAGCCTGGAGCTGGTATTTCATGAGGCGGGCGCCAAAGGCCGCGACGTGCCGCTGGCCAAGCTGAACGGTCCCGACGCCACGTTCGCCCTGCACCGCGATAGGCGGCGCGGACCCGTGAGCGCGACCAGCCATGTGAACGGCCAGCAGGTGATGTCTCGCCGCGTGGATATCGCCGAACCGGACACGGTGCAGTTGCTCTTCGGTGAGCTGGAGACCTTCCATCACATCGTGCGCTTCGAGGAAGCCCTGGACCGTGCCGCGGCACTGCTGGACCCCAGCCACCAGCGCGCACGTCGCTCGTTCGTGGAGTAAGTGACTATGGCCCAGCCGGATATTCGGGTGCTCGCGTCTCCCCAACACATCTTCGCGGCCGCGGCTGACCTCTTTGTTCAGCACGTGCACACCAACGTCGCGCTCTCCGGTGGGTCCACACCCAAGGGGTTGTTCGGCCTGCTGGCTGAGCCACCCTATCGTCAGCGCATGCACTGGACGGACATCACCTTTTACTGGGGCGATGAGCGCTGCGTGCCACCCGACGATCCCGAAAGCAACTACCGCATGGCCAACGAGGCGTTGCTCAGCAAAATCCCAACGGGCACGGTGCATCGCATTCACGGCGAGGACGACCCTCACCTGGCAGCCGAAGCGTACGAGCGGCTCCTGCCGGATGGGCCGCTGGACCTTGTGCTGCTGGGCATGGGCCCGGATGGGCATACCGCGTCCCTCTTTCCCCACACCCCCGCCCTCCAAGAACGCAGCCGGCGCGTAACTGAGAATTATGTCGATAAGCTGAGCACCTGGCGCGTGTCGCTCACGGCGCCCGAGCTTCAGCGCGCGCACCAGGTGCTCTTCCTCGTTGCCGGTGCGGATAAGGCCGCCGCGCTCAAGCAGGTGCTTCAGGGCCCAGAGAACACGGAGGAATACCCCTCGCAGCTTCTACGTCAGGCTACTGGCGGCGTCACCTGGCTGATCGATGCCGCCGCGGCCGCGCAGCTCGGCTAAAGGAACAGCGGTCCCGGCAGCTGGTTCAGTTCGCGCGCACCATGGCGCCATCTACCAGAATGGTTTGCCCCGAGAGGTAGCTGGCCCGGCCGGAGGCGAGGAACGCCACCACGTCGCCCAACTCATCCGGTCGGCCATAGCGGCCGAGGGGGATGTCGCGGTATTTGCGCTGGCGCATCTCCTCCTGGCTGATGCCGGCATTCGCGGCATCGGCTGCGTCCAGCTGATCGATCCGCTCTGTCCAGATACGCCCGGGCGCCACGTTGTTGACCAGAATCCCATCCTCGCCCAGCTCGAACGAGAGTGTTTTGGCGAAGTTTATGATCGCCGCGCGTATGGCGTTGGACAGCACCAGGCGCGGCAGAGGCATGCGCACACCCGATGAGGTGATGTTGATAATGCGGCCACCGCCGGCCTGCCGCATGTGTGGCACCGCCGCGCGGGAGAGCCGCACGCAGCTCATGAGGTTGGTGTGAAAGGCCGCCTCCCACTGCTCATCCGTCATCTCCACACCCTGGCCGGTCGGTGGCCCACCCGCATTGTTCACCAGAACGTCCAGCCGGCCCAGCCGCTCCGCGGTGGCGGCAACCACACGTTCGCACGCACCTACCTGCGACACATCAGCCACAAGCGGCAGCACGGTGGCGCCGGTTTGCTGCCGAATGTCCGCAGC
This sequence comes from Chloroflexota bacterium, assembly GCA_035532895.1. Lineage (GTDB taxonomy): Bacteria > Chloroflexota > JAJPGV01 > JAJPGV01 > JAJPGV01 > DATKQD01. The sequence continues at coordinate 27,073 of DATKQD010000286.1, read as the reverse complement.
CGCGGCGGAAATGGCGGCGTCATCGCGGCTGCACATGGCTACCGCCGCGCCTTCGCGCGCCAGCGCCAGCGCACACGCTTTGCCCAACCCGCGCGAGGCCGCCGCCACCAGGGCCACCTTGCCGCCCAGCCCTAACTCCATGCCGTTGCTTTACTCCTGTTCGCCGCCTGGTATCTGCCTATAATCGGTGCGGTGGATGTTGCCACATTTCTCCGCCAGCAGCGCGAAGCCAACGACTCTGAGCTGCGCAACGCGGGCGCAGCGCTGGACATTGCCAGCCGGGCGCTGCGCGTGCCTTTCGAGGCCCGCGCGCACATCCTGGCGTGGATGGTGGAGAACCGGGTGGGCGAGGAGGACGCGCTGGTGAACACTCTGCAAGCGGTAATCGACCAGCGGGAAGCCATCCCCAATGTAGCGGCCAAAATTGCCGCGAGCGAGGCCGGCTACCTCTTGCGCCGCTGGCGCTGGTTCAACCCGGCCGCTTGAGCTCATTCCCACAACTCGTGCGCAGCGCAAGCGAGATTCTTGAGCCAACCACGCCTGCCAGCTGCCTTCCGCGGCATGCTTCCCGACAACCCTAGAAGTTCGGCCGAAAAGCCATTGGCGGCCCTCAGCCGATCCCCTGTCGCTACAGTTGGCGACCTCAATCGACGCTCTGGAGGGCCCCCACCCCGGCCGCCGCGGCAGGTTTCCGGCCGAACTTCTAGCCGGCATTACGGCGGAAGCGTGAAAGAAAGGGCAAGCTGGCGCCCGGCCGCTCGGCGAAGTACTTGGTCACGAAGGCAATCAGCTCATCATGGGCGACAGCGAACTGAATCTGCACCTCCACGCGGCGGCCACTGCCGGGTGTGAGCGCGGCCACCACGCCATCGGCCAGCGTGAGCTGCTCCACAAAGCGCGGCGCAATCAACGAAAAGCGCACTCGTGTTTCCGGTGCTACGTCAAAGTTATCCACGCTGCACTGCACCGCCGCGCGGCCGGCATAGCTGCTCTTGCCGAGAAACTGCGAGCCAGCCCGCGGCCCTTCCAGCACCTCGATCTTCACATTCGCCGCCACCGGCTGCATAGGATCGATAGCCGCTTCCTGTGCCTGGCGATAGTACGCCAGCAGCACCTCACGCCGCGCCGCGTCGTCCCACTCCAGGCGCAACTCCAGCAGCTGGCGCGCATTGCCCTGTTCGTCCGTATCCGGGCGCTGGCCCGCCAACTGCACAGGTACCACCAGCGGCTGGGCCACCCCCGGCAGCGGCAGCGTGAGGCGGTGTCCACCCTCCGTGGCGATAGCGTCCGGCGTGGTGACCGCCCCCAGCGCCAGGTCTGGCGTGAGGGCCACAATGCGCACCTCCATGGCCAGGCCGACACCGGCCAGCTGAAGACGCGCCGGCAGATCTACCAGCGCGTACTCAAACCCCACTCCAGCGTCAGCCTCCACCGCGGCACTTCCAGCGGCGGTCGCGGTGGGTTCGGCTTGGTTGTCGCCGGGCACGCCCAGGGCAGCCGCCGCGCCAACCATGGAGCGGAACACCTCGGTGGCGTCCACCGGCGATGTCGTCACCGGCTCTGCTTCAGGAGGTAGCGGCGCCTCAGCCGAGGCAGCCCCCGCGTCAGCTGTCGGCAGGCCACCCGCTCCGTCAGCAGCCGCGCCTTGGACGCCCTGCTCCGGTGCGGCTGCGGGCAACCCGAGGCCCGCGAAGCCGGCATCGGCCGCGGCCAGCTCGGCGGTGCCGGCTGGCTCTGGCGGAGGCGCGGCCAAGCCCGCCGAATTCGCCCCTATGGCGCCACCATTCGCCTCATCCTGACCAGAAATAGGTGGCTTCGTGGCCCCTGTCGCTGGCGCCGTCCCAATCGGCCTCATTGGCGGTGTGCCTGTGGACGCATCCACGCCACCGGCCACGGGCGCGACGCGCGCCGGGCCGGCCGTGCTGGCAGCGGCAGGCGCCTCTCGTTCCGGAGGAGCGGGACGGCCCGCCGCCGGAGCGGGCATGCGCATGGCCGGCGCAGCACCGTGGCCGCTCCGCGGCCCCACGGCCCGCTCGTCCTCCAAAGCACTGTTCTCTTCGCCGGCCAGTGACACGCCTCGCGGGCCCACGCCGGGATATCCATTGGCAGCCCAACTCTCCGAGCCAGGCAGGTCCACGCCACCATCCGGTCGAGCCGCCACATCGGGATGGGCATCCAGGACCGGGGAAGCAGAGTGATTCTGGGGTGCTTCCGTCTCGCCACCGGCAACAGCGGTATCCAGTGCACCAAACAGTTCATCGTCAGGGGAAGGGCCGACGCTGGCCTCACCCGCCGGTCGCAAACGACTCAGCTTCTTCAGGCGGCGGCGCTCCTCCTCTGCCAGCCGCTGGGCGCGAGCCGGCGGCGTTACCAGCTGGCTGCCAAGGGACATGCGTTCGAGCAGCCGGCGCAGGTCCTCAGCCACTGGGGGTGCGGAGCGGTCTCGCTCGATCATCGCGGCATTCGTCTGCCCCGCGGCGGCGCAGAGAAAAGGCGAGTGCCCAGGCCCAGGGCACTGCCGGCTGCCAGCTCTTCAGCCAAACGCAATCGCACGGTCAGCCGGCGTGATCCTCGCCGCCAGCTTCGACCTCCCCGAGTGGAGCCACAAGCTGCGCCAGCCGGCGAATCTCCGGTGTAGCCACGCTGGGAGGAGCCTCGCGCACATATTCGGCGACACCTCGGCCGCGCGGGTGAAACGTCTTCATGAGCTCAGTGAAACGCAGCTTGTCTCGCGGATCAGTCAGCTGCCCCAGCAGGCGCATGTCCTCGGCAAAAGGGTCCACGAGGCCCAGTATACGCAGCAGCTGACTCAGGATGCGGGCGGTTGCCCCCCAGATTTCGTGGCCCTGCCACAGGTAACGCCACAGCCCGGTTTGTGGGTCGGCTAGGCGATTGGCGCCATTCAGCAGCCAAGCAAGCGGAACCTCCAGCACGGCGGCCACTTCCCGCGGGTCAGCCGTCAGCTCGCAGGCTTCATGGCCCAGGCCAACGTAGGGCGTGATCAAAAAGGTCGAAGCGTGCGTCGGAACCGGCTCCAATGCACCGAGAACGTCCACTTGCTCGGACCGCAGCCCGACCTCCTCAAACGTCTCCCGCAGCGCCGTGGCGCGCAGGTCCACGTCCGCCGCTTTCCGGCCGCCTCCGGGGAAGCTGATTTGCCCTTTGTGGGTAGGCATGTCCTCCGTGCGCAGGGTGAAGACGAGGTGCGGCACCGCGCCCCGATACACCAGCGGCACCAGTACGCCAGCCTGGCGCCAGCCGGCGAACTCAGCCCCGGCGGAAACCGCGCTGGCCGGCAGCGTACGCGACAGTATCCGGTACAGCTCCGCGCGGGTGATATCCGTCGCCGCGACCATACGCAATTCTAGGAGCTTGGCGGGAACCCTGGGTGCTCGTCCTCGCCCAGCTATACTTCGGCCGTGCAACTCATCCATTAGCGCGCCGCTGGCCGCCAGACGCAGGCCTTTCGGCGCTATCCCGCGAATCCCCGCGTTGGATGCGAACCGCATCCCAACGCGAATGAGAAAGTTTGCACACCCATGATGACCGTATCCGAGCTGGCGTTGAGCGCCGGCCCCCGAATCTTGCTCGAACCCGTCAGCTTTCATGTAGCCCCCGGCAACCGCATTGGCTTGGTGGGGCGCAATGGCGCGGGCAAAAGCACCCTTCTGAAGGTCCTGGCTGGCGAGCAGCTTCCCGCCAGCGGCAACGTGCTGCACGGCGGCGAGGCCGGCTACCTCCCGCAGGATCCTCGTACCGGCAACCTGGACGTACTCGCCAAAGATCGCATCCTCTCCGGCCGCAAGCTGGATGACGTAGTCCAAGGCATGCAGCTCGCCGTGGCGGCCATGGGCAGCCCCGAAGCAGACGCGGCGAAGCAGGCCATAGCCGAATATGCCCACCTGGAGGAGCTGTTCGTGGCGCGCGGCGGCTACGCGGCTGAAGCCGAGGCGGCCTCCATCGCGAGCAGCCTGGGCCTGCCGGATCGTGTGCTCGCGCAGCCCTTGCGCACGCTGTCCGGCGGCCAGCGGCGGCGCATTGAGCTGGCGCGCATCCTCTTCAGCAGCGCACAAACGCTGTTGCTGGATGAGCCCACGAATCACCTGGACGCGGATTCCGTGGCCTGGCTACGCGAGTTCCTGCGCGGCTACCGCGGCGGCCTGCTGGTGGTGAGCCACGACGTGGCCCTGCTGGAGGCCATCGTCAACCGCGTCTTTTACCTGGATGCTACCCGCACCACGCTGGAGATATATAACGTCGGCTGGCGCAGTTATCTCGATCAGCGGGAGCAGGACGAGCGCCGCCGTCAGCGCGAGCGCCAGAATGCCGAACGCAAAGCCACCGCGCTGCAGGCCCAGGCCGACCGCATGCGCTACAAGGCGAGTAAGGCCCAGGCCGCGCAGAATATGGAGCGCCGCGCCAACCGCCTGCTGGAGGGCCTACCCGATACGCGCCGTGCCGAGCGTGTGGCCAGGCTGCGCTTCCCGGAGCCAGCGCCCTGCGGCCGCCTGCCGCTGATAGGCGCTCATCTGGCCAAGGCCTACGGGTCGCTGGAGGTGTTCTCCGGCATCAGCCTCAAAGTGGAACGGGCCAGCCGCACCGTTGTGCTGGGCTTAAACGCGGCGGGCAAGACGACCCTCCTGCGGCTGCTGGCCGGGTTGGACGAACCGGACATGGGCCAGGTCGAAACGGGCCTTGGCCTGCGTTTGGGCTACTACGCGCAGGAGCACGAAACCCTGCTCACAGAAGAGACCGTGCTGGCCAACATGCGCGCGGTTGCCGGCGATGCGGCGGATGCCGACCTGCGCAACATTCTGGGCAGCTTCTTGTTCCCTGGCGACATGGTGCATCAACCGGCCGGCACGCTCTCCGGAGGCGAGAAGACCCGCCTTGCGCTGGCCCGGCTGATCATCTCCCAGGCGAACGTCCTGCTGCTTGATGAGCCGACCAACAACCTCGATCCGGCCAGCCGCGACCAGGTGCTGCACGCCCTAGCCAGCTACCGCGGCGCCATTATCCTCGTCACTCACGACGAAGGTGCGGTGGATGCCCTCCACCCCGAGCGCGTGCTGCTGCTGCCGGATGGCATCGAAGACGTGTGGAATGACAACCTCGCTGACCTGGTCGCGCTGGCGTGAAAGTGACAAAAGCGCTTGACTTTTCCCGTAAGCAGGCAAGAATAGAGACGTGGCCATAGGATCGCTTTCAGGCGCGAGTGGGACCTCAGTTTCCAGCATTCTGCAGCAGCAGCTGCAGCAGAGCCAGCTGCTTGCTCAGCTCGCCAGTGGCAACCTGCTCACCAGCGCCGCCGTCAATCCGGCCGCCACTACACTGGCCGAGCAGCTTACCGCCCAGGTGAACGGGCTGGGCCAGGCTCAAAACAACGCCGCCGACGCCATCAACATGCTCAATACGGCGGACTCTGCGCTGGCCAGCGATCAGGCTGTGCTGCAGCAGCAACGGACGCTGACCGTGGAGGCCGGAAACGGTGCGCTCGCGCCCTCGGATCTGCAGGCCATTCAAACGCAGCTGAACTCGCTCAACCAGAACATCAATGACATCGCCAATCAAACGCAGTTCAATACCAAGCCGCTGCTCAATGGGCAAGCCGGCGGACTGCAGATCGCTGGCGGCGGCGCCGTTGCCACCAATGCCAATGGCATCAATGGCGTCACCAGCGGGACCGCCAACATTAGCGTCACGGCGCTGGGCAGCAGCGCTCAAGTCACCGGTACGGCCAGCGTGCAGAACGGCACCTTCAGTGGCCCCGGAAGCCTGAGCATCGCGGGCCCCAACGGCAGCGCCAACTTCGCCACCACAACCAACGAGACGGTCGGCCAGCTCGTGCAGGACGTCAACAACGCCGGCATCGGCGTGCAGGCATCGGTGAACAGCAATGGCCAGTTTCAGCTCACTTCTCAGCAGCCAGGCACCAACGCCCAGGTCACCGTGACCAATGCGGGCGGTTCCGTTGCCGCGAACCTGGGCCTGACCACGGGCCAAACGTCCACCGGAACCAACGCCACCGCCACAGTGAACGGGCAAGCGTTCACCGGCCAGGGCAATACCTTCAGCATCAGTGGCCCCGGCTCAGGCAGCCTCCTGGGTTTGCAGTTCACTGCCACGCAGACAGGCCAAACCCAGGTGACCGTCACCAGCAGCCCTGGCGTCAACTTTCAGGTTGGCGCGAATGCCGGCCAAACGGCGGGCGCGGCCATCGGCGCCGAGAACACGGCGCAACTGGGCATCGCCAATCTCGACGTCACCACCCCTGGCGGTCAGCAGCAGGCACTGCAGCAGCTCGATCAGGCTATCAACAGCACAAGCCAGCAGCGGGCGAACATCGGCGCCACGATCAACAGCTTGCAGAGCACGAGCAATAACGCGGGGGCGGCGCAGAGCAACCAGCTGGCCGCGCTGTCGCAGGTCGCCGATACCAACATGGCTCAGGCATCGATACAGTTCGTAAATTCGCTCGTGCTGCAGCAATTCTCCCTCTTCGCGCTGCAGCAGCAGAGTAATGCTTTCTCGCTGCAAAGCCAGCTTCTCGGCGTATAGCGTCAAGAGCGGCGGCTACAACCAGCGCCTAGCCACAGTATGCTTGAGGGTGATGGAACCCAGCGCTGCCGGCGAGGCAGTTGTCCCAGCCGGGCAGCCAACAACGCGGCAGCGAATCCTGAAGATTCTCGGCATAGTCCTGGCGGCGGTATTGGCGGCCTTCGGCGGCATCGGCGTAGCGCTCGGCCTGTGGGCCAACTGAAGCCACCCTCAGCGTAGCCGTCTCGCTGGAGCTGCCCCACCCAGGCCGGCGCTTCCGTGGCGCCGCGGCCTGTGCAGCGGGCGGTCGCGGTTGCATCCTCATTCCTCTCAGCAACCAGATACCATAGGTGCGGCATGCCGCCAGCTCATCATCGCTCCCTCATGAACGTGCGGCCGGAGGACCTGGACCGGCCACTGCCCAGCTTCTGGACGCTCATCCGCCACCAGCGCCAGCTGGGGATCCTGGCCAACCTCGTCGGTGGACTTCTCACCTTCTTCTATGTCGCCGCCATCGATCCCATCCCCACGGGCAACCGCGCGGTGCAGGCGATCAGTTTCTGGCAACCCGTGGAGATCGCCGCCCTGGTGGCGGTGGGCTTCGCGGTATTCGAGCTGGGCAGCTTGCGGACCATATTTCGCGCCGCGGCCTGGGCCAAGTACCATGAGCCGGGCGCCGAGGCCCCCATCTCCGTGCAGCGCTACGTCATCAACAAAGCACCACGCGCGGCTTGGCAAACCTTTGCCGTGTGGGTGTTGGCCGGCATCCTGTTCGGCGCCACGCCACATTTCGAGGCTGCCAATCGCATCCACCTGTTTTTGGACGTCGCCGCCGTGGGCGGCATCGTGACCACGGCCATCGTCTATTACGGCACGGACTTGGTGTGGGCGGCGGCCATCCGCATGTTTTTCCCCGCGGGCAATGTGAGCGCGGCGCCAGGCATTCAGCGCACGGTGCTGGTGAAGCTTATGAGCACCTTCATGCTGGTGGGCATCGCCCCGCCGGCGCTGCTGGCTTACCTCGCGCTCAGCCGCTCGCAAGCGTTGCTCGGTGCAGCCAACCCGACGGCGATCTTGGCCAACCTCCACATCGTGGTGACCTTTGTGCTTGTCGTGTCGCTTCTGTCCAGCTGGATACTGGCCCAACTGGTGACGCGCAGCATCGTGGGCCCGCTGCGGGAGCTGCGGCTGGCCATGTCGCTGGTGCGCCAGCACGAGCTGAACATCCATGCGCCGGTAAGCAGCCGCGACGAGCTGGGCTATCTGGCCGAAGGCTTCAACCACATGGTCGCCGATCTGCGCGATCGCGAAGTTGTGCGCGCCATGTTCGGCCAGTACGTCACCAACCAGGTGGCCGAGGCCGTGCTGGCCGGTCAGGTGAAGCTGGGCGGCGAGCGCAAGGACGTGACCGTGCTGATCACGGACATTCGGTCCTTCACTACCCTCTCCGAGAGCCGCCCACCGGAGCAAGTCATGGCGATGCTCAACGATTACTTCTCGCGGATGATCGATGCCATCGTCGAGTTCGATGGCACGCTCGACAAGTTCGTCGGCGATGCCATTGTGGTCGAATTCAACATGCCCCTGCCGGCAGCCCGGCACCCCTTGCGAGCCGTGCTTACCGCGTTGCGCATGCGCGATAACCTGGTGGAGTTCAATCGCGGCCAGGTCGCGGCAGGTCTCCCGGCTATCCGTATTGGCATGGGCATCCACACCGGCATGGCGGTGGTGGGCAACCTGGGCGCTGAGGGTAAGAAGCTGGAATACACCGCCATTGGCGACACCGTCAACGTTGCCGCGCGGCTGGAGGACCTGACCAAGGAGCTGGCAGCAGACATCTGCCTCAGCCAAGATGTATATGACGCGGTGGCCCGCTGGGTCGAGGTCACACCACCAATCACCACCACCGTGAAGGGACGCAACGCGCCCGTCACCGTTTACCGGCTGCTCGACCTCAAGCAAGGCCTGCGGCTCGGAGTTGAGCTGCTGGAGGCGGATGATCCTTCCGCTCAGCCCTCGGCCAGCACCGAAGTGCGGCCGAGCTGAGCCTCAAGGCGCCTTACTACTTCCAAGCATCTCGTGGACCACCGCCACCAGGTCATCCAGGTCGAAAGGTTTGGACATGGCCCGCGCCTTCATGCGCTGTGCGGCGCTTTCCAGCATGGCCGGGTGCATGGCCGAGAGAATCAGCACTGGCGCCTGCCAACCATACTGCTGCCGAATCATGTCGAGCAGGCTCTCGCCATCCATCGCCGGCATGCCCAGGTCGAGAATGATGAGCCCCGGAGCACCGCCCGCCCCAGAGCAGAAGCGCAAAGCCTGGGCGGCGTCGGCGGCCTCCTGCACGCGCAAGCCTGTCTCGCGCAGCAGGGACGATACGAGCTGGCGAATGGCATCATCGTCTTCCACCAGCAGGACGTAGCCCGCGCTCAGAGGCATACCAAGGGCGCTCCACGCCACATCACGATGTCAAATTTCAAGCCCCAACTTACTCCGCCAGCTCGGCACCACCACCAGCATACTGCCGACGTGGACCACGAAACAGTCGAAACATGCAAAACTTTGAGCAGAAGCAGGAGAAGATCATCGCTCACGAGCCCTCCCAGCTGGATATTCCCGCCATTCGGCGCGACCTTCCGGCCACTTCCGCCATCGCCTACCTCAACACCGGCACCAGCGGCCCGCTGCCGGCGCCAGCCGTCGCCGCCCTGGCTGAAGCCGCGGCGAGCGAAGGCAGCCGTGGCCGCCTGGACCCGGCCGCCATCGCCCGCTTTCGCCGCGAGACGCCTGCGCTCCGCCGCGCGCTGGCGCAGTTCCTGGGCGCGGATGAGGCGGAGATCGGCCTCACCCACCACACCACCGAGGGTGTCAACGTGGCACTATGGGGACTGGATTGGCAGCCAGGCGACCGGATCGTCACCACCACCCTCGAGCATGCCGGCGTGCTGGTGCCCCTGTTCCAGGCGCAGCGCCGTTATGGCGTAGACATCGTCTTCGCCGACGTCGGCAACGGCGAGCGAGGACTGGCCGAGGCGGCACTGCTGCGCGCCATCCAGCCGGGAGTCCGAATGGTCGTGCTTTCGCACGTGGCCTGGAGCACGGGCGCGGTGCTGCCGCTGGCCGAGGTCATTGACCGCGCGCACCGGGTCGGCGCCCTGGTATGCGTGGATGGAGCACAATCCGTTGGTGCGCTAGCAGTGGGTCTGGATGCGCTGCAGGCTGATGTTTATGCCTTTCCAGGGCAGAAGTGGCTCTGCGGGCCCGAAGGCACGGGCGGCGTATTCGTCCGCGCGGCGACGCTGGAGCGCATCCAGCCGGTGGTCTCCGGCTTCCACAGCGCCCACTACCAGCCCAACAAGCCCCCCAGCCTGGAGTTTGAGTCGGGCGCCGCCCGCTACGAAGTGGCCTCGATTTACCGGCCGGGCGTTTACGGCTTGCAGGCGTCCGTTGCCTGGCTGCAGCGGCAAGGCCCCATCTTTCCGGCAATCAGCGCACTGGCAAGCTGGTGCCTGAGCCAGCTGAGCAACTTGCCGGGCGTGGAGATTCTCACGCCCAGCAACGCGGAGCTGTCAGGCCTGGTGTCCTTTCGGTTGGAGGGGGTTGATGCCGAGGCCTGCACCGCCTTCTTGGCCGAACGGAAGGTCGCCATTCGGTCCATCCCGGATAATCAGGCGCTGCGCATCTCGTGCGGTTTCTTCAACACGCGCGAGGAGATCGACCACACGCTAGCGCTCATCGGCGAGTTTCGCGCCGGGTGAGGGCGGATGAGGCCCGGCTGGGCGGCCTGCTGGAAGGGCAGCGGCAGTACGTGGTGCCGTACTTTCAGCGCTCCTACAGCTGGACCCGGCCACAATGGGCCACGCTGAATGAGGACATCGCCGAGCTGTTCGACTCCGACTCGCACCACCCGCACTTTCTCGGCTCGGTGGTGCTGCTGGCCGAGAGCGGGGCCGCCGCGAGCGGCCACTCCATCCTGCTGATTGATGGCCAGCAGCGGCTGGTGACGCTGTGCATCTTCCTGGCCGCCCTGCGCGACCTGGACCCTGCCGCCGAGCTCGCGCAACGCCTGGGCGTCAGCCTGACCCTTGGCCCGGATGCAGAGCCACGCGTGCTCTGCACCTATCAGGACCGCGCTGCCTTTGCTGCTATTGTCAGTGGCGCTCACGAGCTGGTGCCGGGCGCCATGACCGATGCATACCACCTCTTCCTGGCATCGCTCAAGGAGCGGGGCACCGATCGGGCACAAGCGGAGCGCTTCGCCGGCATCCTGCTGACACGGCTCTCTTTCGTGGCCATCACATTGGACGCGGAAGACAACCCCTACCGCATCTTCGAAAGCCTGAACGCCAAAGGCATGCCCCTCACTCAGGGCGACCTGCTGCGCAACTACTTCTTCATGCGGCTGCCGCCAGCCGAGCACGAGCACTGGCACCGCACCGTGTGGACACCCATGCAAGGGCTGCTGGGGCCACGGCTGGATGACTTCATGCGCGACTTCCTGGCCAAGGATGGCGAGCCGGTTCGGGCGGACGAGGTCTACCAGGCCTGGCGAAAGCGCCTGGGACCGTTATCCGAAGAGGGGGTCCGCGAGCTGCTGCGCCAGCTGTCCGAGTGGTCCGCGGATTACGACCGCGTGCTGCATCCCTCGCGCGAGCCAGATCCAGCCGTCCGCCGCCGCATGGAGCGCCTCACCACCTGGTCCAGCACACTGCTGCACCCGTTTCACCCCTTTCTGCTGCGGCTGCGGGCGGATTTCGCACGTGGCAAGCTGGATGGCGCCGCATTCGAGTGCCTGCTGCTGGCTGCGGAGTCGTACCTGGTGCGGCGGCTGTTCACCTCGCCGCCCGCCGTGGACGAAGGCCGGCTGTTCATCGAGCTCTACGCCGAATCGGCCGCCGCACCCGATGTTGCCACCGCTTTTGCGAACGGCCTGCGTAGGCCTCGACAGGGCTGGCCCGAGGACGAGGAGTTTCGCGCAGGCATGGCGAAGTACCCCCTTTACCTGGGCAGCCACCCCGACCATCGCACGCTCATCCTCCAGGCGCTGGAGGAGAGCTATCCCCACCGGATAGCCCCCAGCTGGACGCATTATGTGGTGGAATTCGTCGCGCCGCTGCTGCCGCGCCCGGACTGGCTGGCGGAAATGCAGGTGACCGAGGACGCTTACTGGCGATTGGTCACCACCCTGGCCAACTTCACCTGGGCTGCCAGGGACCACTCGCCGAGCATCCGGGTGGCGGAGCGCAAGCGCGACATCGCCAAGGTTGCGCGAGGTGGCCTGGAACTGGCACGGGACATCGCTCACACCGAACGCTGGACTGCCGAAGCCCTCGCCGAGCGCGGCCGCCGGCTGGCGGACAGAGCAGTGGATATTTGGCCGCGGGCGAGTGGTGGAGCACCAGGATGAGCGAACGCGGCACCACCGTTGCCGGCCGGCGAACGCTTGTCGTGGGCAACTGGAAGATGAACACCAGCCAGGAAGAAGCGCACGCCCTGGCCGCACAGATCGCCGCCGCCGCCAGTGACGTGCCTCATGTGGAGGTAGTGCTCTGCCCGCCCTTCCCCTGGCTGGTCGGCGTGCGGCAAACCCTGGCCGGCAGCACCGTTGCCCTGGGCGCGCAGCACATGCACTTTCAGGAGCACGGAGCCTTCACCGGGGAGGTCTCCCCGCGCATGCTCGCCGGCCTATGCCGTTACGTACTGCTGGGCCAGTACGAGCGGCGAATTCACTTCCAGGAAACGGACTGGCTGGTGGCCCGCAAGATGGCCGCCGCCACGCAGTTCGGCCCCCAACCCATTCTGTGTGTCGGCGACACCATCGACCAGCGAGAGGACGGCAGCACCGCGGCCATCGTGGCGCGGCAGATCGAATCTGCCCTGGAAGGCTTAGCACCCCTGCAAGAACTCGTGGTTGCGTACGACCCGGCGTGGACCACTATTGGGAGAGCCATGCCTCCGCCGGCAGATTTTGCGGGCCAGATTTGCGCGCACATCCGCGACGTGGTGTCCGAGCTGATGCCCCAGCTGCCAGCGGCCTCTGTGCGCGTGATCTACGGCGGGCCGGTGACCCCGGCAAACGCCGCCAGCACAGCAGCGCAGCCAAGCGTGGATGGCTTGCTCGCCGGCTCGGCCAGCCTGCGCGCCGAGAGCTTTCTGCAGATCGTGCAGGCCTGCGAACAAGTGTCAGCCACCCGGCCAGCGGGCTGAGCCGCGGGTCAGCGCATCAAGGGGCAGCTGGAGGTGCGACGAAGACGCCGCTGGCGCCGGTCTTCTCGATGGCTCGCGCCACCAAGCCAGATGCCTTCGCCTCTTCCACGACGGCTCGCAGGTAGCGCAAGCCCGCGTCGCGGCCTTTGGGCACGCCTATAGACTGCTGCACCGCCATAAACCGTCCATCGAGTACTCGCGATCCCGGCAGTCCGCGGGCAAGTCCAAGTAGGTCCTGTTTCAAGCCCGCCAGCGCTTGAACCTCACCTGCTACCAGAAGATCGAACGCCGCGCCCCCATTTGAGGCGCTGACCAGTTGCGCGTGCCGAAGCGTTCGACTCAGGAACAGCTCGTAATTCGCCCGCGCGGGTGCGCTGATCTTCACACCCTGGCGATCCACCTGTGAGGCGTGTTCCAGGGCGGAAGAGCCCTGCACCAGATACGTGGCCTCGATCTCCAGATAGGCTGGGCTGAAGCTGATGCTGCGCTCGCGCGCCGGCTCGGAGCCAAGGAAGGCGATGTCCCAGACACCGGCTGTGGCGGCATCAACCATGGCGCCCACGCTGTCATAGGCCACAATATCTGCCTCCACCCCGAGCCGCCTACCCAGCTCGTCCATCAAGTCGATGGCAACCCCGCGTGAGCCGCCGCTCACTCTGTCCTTCGTGGCGAGTATGACGTTGTTGTAGTTGATCCCGACGCGAAGCCGCCCGGTGGGCGCGAGGTCGGCACGGACGGCCGAAGTGATGTGGCTCAAAGCTGTAGCCGATGCTACCAAACCTGGACGTACCGGTTGGGATCCGGCCTTCTCCGCGCGGTCAGCGCTGGTCCAGGGACACCCTCAACTTCGATTCGCTTTTCAACAGCCTGCCCTCAATATGGTAGGATGCCGGAGATTTCGCGTCCCGGTGGCCCGGCTCTGCCCAGAGAGGGGTAGCGCGCGAGAAGCGGAATGACATGGCGGCTTATGTAATCCGGAGAATCATCCTTCTCATTCCCACCATGCTCGTGGTCACGGTGGTGGTGTTCCTGTCGGTGCGCTTCATCCCCGGCAACGTTGTCGACATGATGATCGCGCAGATGGGCAGCTCCGGTGGAGTTACGCAGGCGACCAGGCAGCGCCTGGAGCAAGCTCTGGGCCTGAATGTTCCATTGCCCATTCAATACGCGCGCTGGATGGGCTTCGCACCCGGAGCCAACGGCCACTTTCAAGGGCTGCTGGAAGGGAACCTCGGCACCTCCCTGCAAAGCGGGCAGAGCGTAGCCACGCTGCTGGTTCAGCGGTTGCCCGTATCCCTCGAGCTGGCCCTCATTGCGCTGGTGACAGCCATCCTCACGGCCATACCCATCGGCATCTACTCGGCCATACGGCAGGACACCGCCAGGGACTATGCCGGCCGCAGCGTCTCAATCTTCTTCATCTCGGTGCCAAGCTTCTGGTTGGGGACCATGATCATGGTCTATCCAGCGATCTGGTGGCGCTGGTCGCCGTCGCTGGAGTACATCCCTCTGATCAAAAACTTCCAGGGCAACCTGCTGCAATTCCTCATTCCAGGCTTTCTCCTCGGCATGGCGCTGGGCGGCACGCTCATGCGGATGATGCGCACCATGATGCTCGAGGTTCTGCGCCAGGATTATGTGAAGACCGCCTGGGCCAAAGGCCTCAACGAGCGGCGAGTAATCAACCGGCACGTGGTGAAGAACGCCCTCATTCCCGTGGTCACGATTGTAGGCATCGTGCTGCCCATCGTGCTTGGCGGCACGGTGATCATCGAGCAGATATTCGACCTTCCCGGGCTCGGACTGCTGTTGTTCCAGGCGCTCAATTTCCGAGACTACCCCCTTATCTCGGGCATCAATCTCTTCCTCGCCGCCATCCTCATCGTATCGAACCTGGTGGTGGATATCAGCTATGCCTGGCTCGACCCCAGAATCCAGTACAAGTAGGCTGCACAGCGCATGAGCGACACACTGGCTGTTTCCACACCAGGCGAGCAAGCCGCGGCCCCAGAGGGCCGGCAACCGGCGGCCCAGCGCCGCGCGCTGGTAGATGTGGTGGTGCGGCTGGCCAGGTACAAGCCGCTGGGTTTTGCCGGCGGGCTGGTGGTGCTGGTGCTGTTGTTCGTGGGCATCTTCGCCAACTTCCTGGCACCCTACGGCTTCAACGACATGAGCCTGGCCCAACGCCTCAGTGCGCCCTCCGCGGCCCACCTGCTGGGAACCGACAACACCGGGCGCGACGTCCTGAGCCGGATCATCTACGGTGCACGCATCTCGATGACTGTGGGCTTGGCCGGGGCGGCCATCCATGTCGTGATGGGCTTTCTGATTGGCGCCACCACTGGCTTTTATGGTGGCAAGCTGGACATGGTCATCCAACGGATAGTGGATGGCATTCAGGCCTTCCCAACGCTCGTGCTGTACCTCACGGTCATGTCCGTGGTGGGGCAGGGATTGCTGCCGCTGGTGCTGGTGCTGGGCTTGTCGAGCTCGATTTACGGCTCCCGGACCATTCGCAGCGCGGTTCTGGGAGTGAAGGAGAACACGTACATTCACGCCGCCGTGGCTATGGGCGCAACCCGCGGGCGAATGCTGGTGAAACACGTGCTGCCGAATGTGGTGCCGGTGCTGATTATTGAGTTCACGTTGGCCGTGGGGCGCATGATCCTCGCGGAGGCCATGTTGAGCTTCCTCGGCTTTGGTGTGCCGCCACCGTTCCCCAGCTGGGGCGGGATGCTGAGCAACTCGGGCCAGCGTTACATGCTGCAGGCTCCCTGGATGGCCTTGTGGCCCGGCGTTGCGCTGGCGCTGGCTGTCTTCAGCATCAACATGCTGGGTGATGCGCTACGAGACATCTTAGATCCGCGGCTGAGGAGCACTATGGTGTAAGCGATGGTGTAAGGCTCGAACGCGGCATCCACACTCCGGGCTGGCAGCGATTGCACGCGCAGAGGCGTCACGCTGCGTAACGGCCCACTGGGGCTCGCGCAGGGAAGCTAGCGCACATATCACGTTTGTGGAGAGGACATGGAATTGAGCACTGGAAAACTGGGCCGGCGCGACTTTGTGCGCCTAGTCATTGGCAGCGCCGGGGTACTTTCGGCGGGGGCGCTTCTTCAGGCTTGCGGGGGGGCCGCGGCACCGGCCACATCATCCGCGGGTTCGGCGGCGGCCTCATCCGCTGCCAGCGCCGCCGCCGCTCCTGCCTCGGCAGCTGGCTCGGCAGCTGCCGGCGCCGCGAGCCCCGCCGCGGCAAGCGGCGGGTTCGACGACACCTCGCTGGGGCCGGTGCCGTTTCGGAAGGACACCATTGCCGGCGCGCTGACCCCAAAGCGTGGAGGGACCATGACCACCGCCTGGGCCGGCGGCTTCAACTGGGACCAATGGGACCCTATGAAGACGCAGACCATCCAGGTGAACCACATGTTCTTCACCACCAACAAGCTCATCCAGGGCGACTGGACGAAGGGGCCACAGGGCAACGGCACAACGTCCTGGGAATGGGGCTACCTTAGCGATGTCAGCTTGCTGACGGGCGAGCTCGCGGAAAGCTGGGAAACGCCGAACCCCACCACCATCATCTACCACATTCGCAAGGGCGTGAAGTTCTTCAATAAGCCGCCGGTGAATGGACGGGAAGTCACGGCGGATGACGTGGTGTGGAACATCAAGATGCAGTTCGATACGCCCACCGCCTGGCAAGCGATCGCCTATCCCAAGGCGTCCGGATTGCAGCCAACGGACATCAAGGCGCTGGACAGGTACACCGTTCAGGTGACCACGCCGGCCAAATCACGCGACCTCATGCTGCTGGAAATGGGCTGCAACATGTACCATAATCCGCCCGAGGTCTGGACCTCCGGCGGCGGCATGTCGGACTGGACCAAGGTCATTGGCTCCGGCCCCTGGATGGTCAGCGGCTACACCCCCGGCAGCGAGGTCACCTTCACTCGAAACCCAGATTACTGGGAAAAGGACCCGTTGCACCCCAATGAGCAGTTGCCCTACCTGGACACGCTCAAGATTCTGCTCATGCCCGACCTGGCCACCAAACTCACGGCGCTCCGCACAGGCAAAATTGATTGGCTGCGCGAGCAAGCTCCCGACGACGCTCGGCCGCTGGTTACCACCAACAAAGATCTGCTGTGGTCACGCCGGGTCGGCCTGGCCTGGGATGCCACCGGGCGGCAAGACCTGCCCAACCTGCCCTTCAAGGACCTCCGCGTGCGGCAGGCCATGAACCTGGCGGTGGACAAGCAGGCCTACCTGAAGGATTACCTCAAGGGCCAGGGCGTGCTGTTGGGCTATCCATTCCCACCCACCCACGCCTACGCCAAGTACTTCACTCCGCTTAACCAGCTGCCGGCCGACGCGCAGGAGCTGTTCACCGGTTATAACCCCGCTAAAGCCAAACAGCTGCTGGCACAGGCCGGCTACCCCAACGGCTTCAAAACCAAGATCCAGGGACCGTCAACCCAGTCGGACGAGATGGCTTTGCTGCAGGGTTACCTGGCCAAAATTGGCATCGATATGCAGATTCAGGCCATGGATCAAAGCCAGTACAACGCCGTGGGGGGAACCAACAACTTCGACCAGATGTGGTGGGGCAACGCGATCGGCATTTGGGCGCCGGACGAGATGCTGACAACAAAGGCCGGCATGCTCTCCAACCGGGCCCACATGAAAGACCCCTACTACCTGAAGGTGCAGGACGACATCGCCAAATACATGGTGGCTCAGCCCAACAACTACTTCCAGGCGATGAAGGCAGCGGGCGTGCACGAACTGCAGTCGGCCTGGGCCATCTTCATGCCGGTACCCTACCAGTACAACCTCTGGTGGCCTTACACCCAGAACTATTACGGCATCAACTGGACCGGCTGGGCCGGCGCCTGGCAGTGGACCAAATACTTGTGGATGGACGCCAAGCTCAAGGCATCCATGGGTCACTGACCGCGAGTCACGAAACGTTCGCCGGATCGCCCCCTGAAACAGCGCTCAGCTGAGCCTGTTCCAGGGGGCGGCCGACGGCCGCTTAGGGCCGTTCGGCCAACTGTTAACGGATGGCGGACTCGGAGAAGCGGCTGCGCAACTCGGCAGTGCCGTCCCACCAGCCCTGCTCCCGCGGCAGCACCACTCCACCGGAGCGCTGGCGATAGACCTCGGGCGAATCCACACCCGGAGGCGTGGTGCCCTGCTCCGCCAGGGCTTTGGCGCAGGCTATGAGCTTGCGGCGGGTGCGGATGATCAGCGCATCGGTGGTGCCCAGGTGCTCCTTGGTGCGATCCATGAGCGGGCCCATGCTCTCGGTTACCGCCATGTCCTGCTGGCGAATGCCGGCGATGCCGGTGAAGCTCTTCCAGGTTCGCTGCGCCTCACGATCGATCTCGTAGTCGTTATCCCAGTTCTGGCGCGTGTTGAAACGACCGTACCAGTCGGTGGTATTCGGCAGAAAGAGATCTCGCGGGCGATTGGCCGGCCCGCCGCGCCCCTGCGGCCGTCGGGCCCAGGCCGGCAGCTCGGCGTCATTGTTTAGCCGCGCGGCGATCTCCCAGTGCAGGGTATGGGTGTCGTCCATCGGCACATAGGCGGCGAAGCGCACCTCATAGCCGATGGCGCCAGTCGGGATCATGGCGTAAAAGGGGAACAGCATGTGGGCGATACGCCAGTAATAGGTGTCATCATCCGCGGGACGCCAGGCGCCATATGACGTGCCAAACTCCGTTTCGACCACGCTGAACAGTGGCGCGGGGGTACGGGCGATGTAGTAATCCAGCGTGCCGGGCGTGGTATCCGGCACCTTCACGGCACCGTTATGCAGGAAGGCCTGGTGCACGGTATCCATCTCACCCTCCCAGCCCTGCATCCAGTTGCACGGCCGGTGGATGATCGAGATGTCGTAGCTGCCCTCGCCCAGCATGTTGGCCTCGAAGTCCGGCAGGGGCGGCGGCGTACTCCGCGAGCCCATGTAGGTCCAGATGATGCCGTTGCGCTCGGCGCAGGGATAGGCAACAGCTTTGACCTTCTGTTTGAAATTACTTTCGGCCGGCTCATTGGGCATATCCACGCACTGGCCGGACAGATCGAACTTCCAGCCGTGATACACACAACGCAGACCCTGCTCTTCATTGCGGCCGAAAAAGAGGCTGGCGCCACGGTGCGGGCAGGAGTTCTGCACCAGCCCTACCTTGCCGGAGGTCACCCGAAAGGCGATCAGGTCTTCTCCCAGCAGCCGCACCCGCAGCGGCGCGCAATCCGGCGCGGGCAGCTCATCCGACCGCACGGCCGGAACCCAGTATTCGCGCATGAACGCGCCCATCGGCGTGCCTGGCCCGATGTGGCAGAGGTACTCGTTGTCTTCTTGGCTAAGCATGTCGATCCTTCCTCGTCAATTGCTTTCACTTCTTAACATCTCCGCCGGCTTTGTTCAAGTGCAACGCTGCACCGGTGCGCGGGCGCGAAGAAGACTCAGCGCCCGTTGAGCTGTTCCACCACTGGCGCCATCTGCTCGAAAAAGGCAGAATTCACGCTGATGTAGCTCGCGCCAAAGGCGTCGCGCCGCCGCCGCAGATCGTCCACCATCTGCTGGGTCGTGCCGCGCAGCATCGCCAGCGAATCCGCGGCGCGCAGCGCGGCCGAATCCACGCCCATAAACTGCGCCATCCAGGGTGGCACGTCTTCTCCCACCACAAAGATATTCATAGCCAGCTCAATGTTCGCCGCGCGAGCGCCGGCTTTCGCCAGAAGATCCTGGCACAGCAGGCCCATCTCGTCGCGCGTCGCCAGCGGGCCCGCGGCCAGCGTGACGATGTCCGCCTTGGCCGCGGCCAGCGCACGCGCTTTGGGGCCAGAGGCGGCGATCATCACTGGCGTGCGTTGGTCCCCATCCAATTCGCGCAGGCGATCGATGGCCTGCTCCACCTGAGCCAAGCGCCGCGCGGGCGAGCTGAGTGGCTGCCCCTCCAGTTCGGCGACCTGTGCTGCAACCTCGGGGCGGCCGGTGCCGATGCCCAGCTCGAACCGGCCGCCTGTCAGCACCGAGAGGCTGTGCGCATCCCACGCTGCCAACCACGGCGGCCGCAGCGGGCTCGCCATCACAAAGGTGCCCACGCGCAGGCGTGCAGTGACGCTGGCCGCCACGGCCAGCGCGGCGACGGGCGAGAGCAGCTGCAGGCCATCGGGTGACAGCAACGTCGAGTAGCCCAGCTGCTCAACTCGCTGTGCCAGCCTGCGCCATTGATCGCCTCCGCCCTGCGGGGCAGCCACCACCCCAAACCGGAAGGGTCGCCCTGCATTCTGCGCTGCCATTCGTTCCTCCTTGCCGCTCGATTGGTATCCGCCACCAACGTGCCGACTTGCTCGCTACCGAGCCGCGACCGCCTACCTGCCGGTGGTGCGAAGTCCCGATACTATGCTCCCGCTCGCTTCAATCGGGACGCGTAACACGGGCGATCACCCGGGCGAGGGCCGCCGCGGGCAGCAGCCCAGTGACGATCGTAAGGGCGCGGTTGGCGGCCCCGTCCACCGCCAGCGAGTGGCCGCGCTCGAGAGCGCGTAGGGCTGTGGCGGCAACCTGCTGAGGCGTGCGCAGGCCGTTGAAGCGGCCGGCCTGTTCCAGCAGGTGGTTCGAACCCATAGCGGAGAAGAAGTTGGTGGCTGTGGTTCCCGGGCAAACGGCCAGCACCTGCACGCCCGTGCCATGCAGCTCCGCGGCCAGGCTGTGCGAGAAGGAGAGGACAAACGCCTTGCTGGCGCCGTACACGCCCTGGTATGGCAGCGGAAAGTACGCTACCACGGAGGCCACGTTGACGATCGCCCCGGCGTGGCGCTCGATCATCGGCGGCAAAAACGCGCGCGAAAGCGCGACGACGGAGGCCACGTTCACCTGGATCTCGCCCTGCTCTTTGGCGCCATCCAGCTCGGCAAATGGCCCCTGATTGCTGAAGCCGGCGTTATTCACCAGCAGGTCCACCGTGAGGCCGCGCTCCTGCACGGCCGCCACCAGCGCGGCGGCGCCACCCTCTCTGCTGAGGTCCGCGGGAAGGGAAATCGCCGCAATGCCATGCGCCGCGGTGAGCTCCGTGGCGAGCGCAGCGAGCCGCTGCCCGTTGCGGGCGCTGAGGATGAGAGCCGTGCCACGCGCAGCCAGTGCACGTGCGAAGGCCTCACCAATGCCCGAGGATGCACCCGTCACCAGCGCGGTTCTGCCCGCGAATCGCTGCACTGTGCTCATCGTCGCTCGCTGCTCACGCACGCTCTCCCTTGGCCGTACTCTTACTCTCGATGGCAACCACCGACCCACCTGGCAGGCCGTGCGAATTATGCGAAGCCGCGCACATCACTCCCTGGTTCCACGAGGACGCTGACTGCTGGGTTGCGGAGTGCGAAATCTGCGAGGTGCCCATGGCGGTCTGGAAACAGCATGGCACGCAGCCGCCTCCCGAGGTGCTGGCCCACATGCAGGCGCGCCTGCTGGAGATAGCCGAGCAGCACTTCGGCCCGGCCTGGCTGGACGACCACATGCGCAACATCCCCAGTCACTATCACGTGCACGCGCGCCCCATGGGAGGCTTCTTCGGCCGCGACTTCGTCCGGCGCGGATAGAGGCACAGTCGCCTATCGCCTGGGCACCGCGTTGTGACGTTGCGCTCCACCAGCCAGCCCGAGTAAGGTTGACGGCGACGCGCATTCGAAATGCCAACATCTCACAGGAGCGACACATGGAATTCACCCGGTTATACAGCGGCGCGGACGGGCAAACGCACATGGAAGAGCTGACCATGGACAGCCATCCCGAGCTGGGCACGCTGCAACG
This sequence comes from Chloroflexota bacterium, assembly GCA_035532895.1. Taxonomy (GTDB): domain Bacteria; phylum Chloroflexota; class JAJPGV01; order JAJPGV01; family JAJPGV01; genus DATKQD01. Next base: position 5,514 of record DATKQD010000286.1, on the reverse strand, counting down.
GGCCACCGGCATCGTCTTCCGCTCCTCCCCACCAGGCGATTTCCTGGACTGGCACCGAGCGCCACGGCGGCAGTTCGTCATCACGCTGGCAGGTGAGTACGAGATCGGCCTCGGCGATGGCAGCGTCCACCGTTTTGGCGCAGGCCACGTCACCCTGGCCGAAGACCTCACCGGCCACGGGCACACTACCCGGGTGGTGGGCAGCACGCCGCGCATCTCCGTGACCATCCCGCTCGACTGACAAGCCGCCGGCAGCGTGCATCTTCGGCCTCAGGCCACCCAGTAGTTCAGCGCCTGCATCACCAGGAACAGGCTCTGCAGCATCGCAAAGAGATACAGCAGGGGCAGCCACAGCACTCCCGCGCGGCGGCCACGCAGCAGCAGGGCGAGGGCGATGAAGACGGGAAATGCGAGCAGCACGTAGCGCATGTAGGAGACGAAGCTCCCTCCCACCACGCTGATGGCGCCCATCGCCAGCGCATACAGCGCCAGCGAGATGTGCACCTTGCGAAACAGTGGAATGAGCAGCGCTGCAAACGCCAGAAAGAAGGCTCGATCCAGCAGAGAGTTGGTGAAGCCGTGGATCTGCAGCGGTTGATCCGTGAGCTGGTGGACGAGCTGCGCGGGGTGCAGCCACAGCGTGGGTGAGAAGCCGGACACGTTGGATGCGGCCGCGCGGGCCATCTCGAACGGGTTACCCGTGGCTAAATACATAAAGCCCAGGTAGGCGCTCACGCCCAGGAGGGGCGAAAGCACCAACAGCGTCCGGGGCGACCAGAGAGCTCGCGGCTTAAACTCGCCCAGCCAGCCTCGTAACCGATCACTCGGTGGGCCGCCGACAGATCTGCTGCCCGGCGGCGCGGTCGCGGCCGTGGCCTGCCGCTGGGGCCGCGCCACGCCCAGAAGGGGCCGGCCCAGTCCTGCCACTTCCACCAGGTAGTAGCTGGCGAAAGGAATCACGATCAGGAAGCCGGGGGCGCGAGCCAGAGGCAGCAGTGCCGCGGGCAGTGCTGCCCAGCCCAGGCGACCACGATACAGAAAGTAGAAAAAGAGCATAGCCAGGAGGAAGAAGACGGCCTCGCTGTACACCAGCGTGAAGAAGAAGGCGGTCGGAAAGACCAGGTACAGCAGCACCGTGCGCCAGGCGAGCGCGCGGTCATACAACAGCTGCACCAGATCGAACAGTAGGCAGAAGCCGATAAGCGAAGCCGTATTGCTGACAACCAGCGCCGCCAAGGCGCTGCCGCCGAAGATTGGCGCGGCGAGGTGGATGAGCGCCGGATAGAGGGGAAACTGATTGTCTGAGAGGATGCCTGCGCGGTACCCACTTTGGCTCAAGTACAGGAAGTGTTGGCCATCCCAGGTACTGAAGAGCGTCGCCAGCGAGTTGCCGGCCTGCGCCGGATCGACAAAGTTGACCTGGTAGTTGCCCACAGCAAAGGGCAGCAGCTTCCAGCCCAGAAAGGCCACTAACACGATAGTGCCCTTGGCCAGCAGCAGCAGCGCAACCAGCGCCCACCGGTCTCGTGCTGCCGGCGAGATGATTGAGCCGCGGGAAAACGAGTCGAGGCGGCTCAGGATGCGATCATCCGGCGAAACGAACGCCAGGCAGGCCAGGTACGTCCACGCTCACGGTGTAGAGTGTGCCGCCTTGCGGATCGTCCGCGGTTCCCCGATTCAAAGAGGTGATGAACAGCGTGCGGAGATCCGGCCCGCCGAAGCACGGCATGGTCGGGAAACGAACCGGCACCTCAATGTAGCGCTCCAGCGTGCCATCTGCTGCAAGACGGTTCACGCGCCCACCCCGCACTCCGGCCACCCAGTAATAGCCCTCGGCGTCCATAGCCGCGCCATCCGGAAAGCCGGTGACCTCAGTAAAGGTGTGGAACGTCCGCCTGTTGGCGATGGCACCGTTAGCGACATCGTAATCGTAAGCGGAAACTTCACGCGCCGATGTGTCCGCGTGGTACATCACCCGACCATCGGGGCTCCAGGCTAAGCCGTTGGAGCCGGTGATACCGTCGCGCATCTTCGTGCAGGTGCCGTCCCTATCCACTCGGTACAAGGCGGCCACGGGCTCTCGCTGAGGCCGGTCATCAATGGAGCCCACCCAGAAGCGGCCATCCGGGCCCACCTTGCCATCATTCAGGCGGTTGGTCGGCCGCGCCACCTCATCAGGCATGGTGCACAGGGTACGCGTGAGCCGTCCGCTGGCAAAGTCGAACAGGTGCACCGAGGCGCGCTGCGCCACAATCGCGCCGCCCGCAACGCGCAGGCCGAAGCTGCCGCACTCCTCCGGGAGCGTCCAGCCGCGCAGGTCATGGCTGGTCCAGTCGTAACGGTGGATGGTCCGCGCGGTGATGTCGGTGAAGTAGAGGGCCTGCTCGCGCTCATCCCACACGGGGCACTCGCCGAGGGTGAACCGCCGCTCCAGCAGCGGGGTGACAGCAACGCTCATGGCGAGCACCTCCATACAAGCCTGCACCCAGCAATGGGTTGCGCTGCAATCGTAGCCGGCTGCCCAGCCGGGCCGCGGCCATCCCATGCGAGAGTGCCGCGCGCCGTGGCATGATGCACTCAGCACAGTTGGAAAGGGCCTGAACCGATGGAGACAATGAAAACGCCTGCCAGCCTCAGCAGCGCAGCAACGCTCGCCGGCCAAGCCGATGCGTTGGAAGAACGGATGATGGATGAGCTGCCGCCGGTACCCAACACGTCCGTCCTGTACACGTCCGGCGCGCTGGATCCCACCGGCCCGGCGCAGCGCCCGCCTGTACAGCCGGGCCAGCACATGCTGATGGCGGCAGACCCGCGGCTGAAGCCTTTGCCGGACAAGCCAAGCCTCATGGACTTCCTGAACTTGCGAATGCGTGCCGGCGGTGTGAACCACATGCTGCAAAGCGCCAACCTGGCCCTGAAGAGCGGCAACAACGAGAAGGTCGTGCTCGCCTGCCTGCTGCACGACATCGCCGTCGCCGGCTTCATCTCTTCCGATCACGGGTACTGGGCGGCCCAGATGATCGAGCCCTACGTGGATGCGGAGGTGGCCTGGGCCGTGCGGGCGCACCAGGCACTGCGCTTCTTTCCCGACGAGGCCGCCGGCTACACCTACCCGGAGATGTACGTCCGCCTCTTTGGGGAGCACTACCAGCCAGAGCCGTACCTGGTAGCCGAGTACCAGCGCTTTCGAGAGCACAAGTGGTACATGACCGGCCGGCTTATCACGATTAACGATCTGTATGCGTTTGATCCGAACGCGGTGGTGAACCTGGAAGACTTCACGGATATCATCGGCCGCAACTTCCGCCAGCCGGAGGAGGGCCTGGGGTTTGACACGAGCCCGTCCGCGCACATGTGGCGCACCATGAACTGGCCTACGCGCTACCTGTAGCGCCACCAGCGCGCGGAGGGGAGGCAACTCCCCACAGCGAACGGGTAGGAGATGAGTTGACTAACCACCCGAACGGAGCACGCTCCCTGAGGCGACTCACCTCCTCCCACGTTCGCTGCGCAGTCACTCTAACCCAGCAATGTAAAAGAATGATTAAGGTCCGGCACGGAGCCTGGCCCCCTGTGGCAAGCGAAATGCTGCAACGGATGGCAGGGGAATATCCCAGCGGTGGATGAGCGGGTGTGATGATGGGGATAGCAGAGGGGACGCAGCCCCGGATAGTTAATCGGAGCGGCCCCTTCGCGGCGGTGCGCTTGGGCCCGCTCATGTCGCCGCTCAAGGGCGACCGGCGCGAAGCCGCCGGCGTTTTGAATCCGGCCGCGGCGCGCGGCCCCGATGGCAAGCTGTACCTGTTGCCCCGGCTCGTCGCCGAGGGCAACTTCTCGCGCATTGGCCTGGCGGAAGTGCTCTTCGATGCGCGCGGTGATCCAAGCGGCGTGAAACGGATGGGCATAGTGCTGGAGCCGGAGGAAGAATACGAAAACAACCCGGTGAGCGGCGGTGGTGTGGAAGATCCGCGGGTTACGTATGTGGCGCACGTGCGCCGTTACGTCATGACCTATACCGCCTTCTCCGCCAACGGTCCGCGCATTGCGCTGGCCTGGTCACGCGACCTGTGCCATTGGGAACGGCTGGGCCTGGCACGCTTTCGCGCCGGCAACGTGGACTTTAACAGCGTGAACAACAAGGATGGCGTGCTCTTCCCCAGTCTGGTCCCAGCGCCGGATGGCACGCTGGCACTGGCGCTCATTCATCGTCCACTTTTCTCGGGCACGTTGCCGCGCCAGGTGCAACGGCGGCTCCAGCGTCGGCACTTGGCGCTCAGCCGCCAGGCTTCGGCCACGCCTGCCAGTGGCGGACCGGTGCAGGGGGTCAGCGCGGCCTACAAGCATCGGAGCCCGCACGAGAGCTTATGGATATCGTATTGCGGCAACCCCAGCACCGATGGGCAATGGGTGTTCGACCAGCACCAGCGCCTGCTTTCGCCTCGTGCCTCGTGGGAGCGGATCAAAGTCGGCGCAGGCGCGCCGCCGCTGCTCACATCCATGGGCTGGCTGCTGGTCTACCACGGTGTTGGCGGCCGGTTGGACCAGCACCGCCTCCACTACTCTGCCGGCGTAGCTGTGCTGGAGGCCCGCCAGCCGCGCCACGTGCTGTATCGCTCGCCGCGCCCGGTGCTCAGCCCAGCTGAAACCGAGCGCAGCGGCCTGGTGCCCAACGTAGTGTTCCCCACGGGCCTGGATGTGCGCAATGACCTGGACCAGCCGAATCGCGTGGACATGTATTTCGGCATGGCCGACGACCATATTGGCGTCGCCACCCTGCACCTTCCGGATCGCATCGAGTAGGTATGCGCCCTGTTTCCGGCCGTACCTCTAACTGATGAGCTGATCGCGCCTGAAGCGCGCAACCGCCGCGGCGAGTAGGACGGCATCCAAGACCAGCAGCGCCAGGGCGCCGATGCTGCCGGCAGTGGGCCCGTTGGCGGCGCCACCAAGCAGCCCCGACTTCAGCGCCGGCGGCAGCGCACTGAGCGCAAACCCAGGGATGAGGAATACCACCAGCATGGCCACGCTGAGGCGCTGCTGCGCCTGCCGCACCGTGGCTGCCCGTAGCGAGGTGAGCACACCCACCGCCGCCCACAGCACGGATACGAGAAAACTGATACCGAAGGCTGCCAGTCCGGTCGGCGCCGAGTAGAGGCGGATGCCAACGCCGGCCGGTGCCACCACGTTAGCCGTAATGAGCGCAACCAGCAGGCTGGCCAGCGCTAGTACCCAGGCATACAGCACCGCTGCCCCCACCTTGCCCAACAGGATCGCAAGCTCGGACAGCCGGCTCGCGAGCAGCGTTTCCAGCGTGTGCCGCTCGCGCTCGCCAGCAAAGGAGTCGGCTATGACCGTAGTGATCATGACCAGCGGGATGTACACCGCGACCAACACTGGTGCTGGCGAGCTGAACCAGACGTGTGACAGGCTGAGCGGCAGGAACACGCCTGCCACGCCTACCATGATCAGCAGGCTGATCGGACCACGCCGCCCGCCACCATAGGCCAGGAGCTC
>DATKQD010000285.1:0-7700 GCA_035532895.1 Chloroflexota bacterium | reverse complement strand
AGTTGCCGGCGGGCACTGCGGATGGCGGCCGGCAACCCTGGCGTCGCTGCGGCTGCTTGAGCGAGAGCACCTTGTTGGGGTAGGGGCGCAGCAACTCGTGCCCTGGCAAACCAGGGCGGCGACTCAGCGCTGGGTGGCCTCGATGCTGGGCAGGGTGCACTGGGGAAGAGCGGCGGAATTGCGCAGCCAGCGCTCAAGGTCGGCGGGCGTCAGGGGTTCGGCCAGGTAGTTGCCTTGAGCGGCGTCGCAGCCCAATTCCCGGAGATGCTCCCAGACAGCGGCGCTTTCTACGCCTTCCGCCACAGTAACTCGACCCAGGTTGTGAGCCAGCTCTATGACCGAGCGCACGATGGCGGCGTCGCTGTCATCGGTCAGGATGTCCCGGACGAAGGACTTGTCGATCTTGATCTCCTGTGCCGGCAGGTCGCGCAGGTAAGACAGGGAGGAGTAGCCGCTGCCAAAGTCATCGATTGAGAAACGGATGCCCACGTCGTGCAGGCGGCGCACCACCTGCATAGCCTGTTGCGGGTCCGCCACGATCATGGTTTCGGTGATCTCGATGCGCAGCAGGCTGGGGTCCACTCCCGATTCTTCCAGGAGACGGATGATGCCGTCGCATAGTCGCGGATCGCGCAGGTCACGCGTGGAGAGGTTCACCGCCGCGGCGATGGGGAAGCCGGTGTCCTGCCACTGGTGCAGCTGGCGCAGTGCTTCGCCTAGCACCCATTGGGTGAGAGCGCGGATGAGGCCGTGTCGCTCGGCCATGGGCACGAACTGATCCGGTGGAACAAGGCCACGGGTGGGGTGCGGCCAGCGCACCAGCGCTTCCACACCCAGCAGCTCGCCAGTTCGTAGGGAGAGCTGCGGCTGGTACAGCAGCTTCAGCCCGCCATTCTGGCCGTTCTCAATGGCCTGACGCAGCTCGGCCATGAGCACCGGCGGATTGGCAGCGGGCTCCGGCGACTCGTCGGGCGTGTAGAAGGCAAAGGAGTTGCGCAGCCGCTTGGCCACATACATGGCGCTATCCGCGTGCTGAAGCAGGGTAACCACGTCCTCACCGTGCGCTGGGCAGAGGGCAATGCCCATGCTGGCGCTCACTTCCAGCACTTGTTCGCCCACCTGGAAGGGCCGCTCCAGCGCGCGCAGCATCTTGCCGGCCAGCATGGCCGCCTCCGCTTCACCCGCGCCACCGAGGATCACCGCGAACTCATCGCCGCCCAGCCGGCCGAAGGTGTCGGACTCGCGCAGCTCGTCCCGCAGGCGTGGACCCACCTGCGTCAGCAGCAGGTCGCCATACTGGTGGCCGAAGGTGTCGTTCACCTCTTTGAAGCCATCCAGGTCGATGAACACCACCGCCAGTGGCGACGAGCTCCGGCGGGCGTTGAGGATGGCCTGCTCCAGCCGGTCGCGCAGCAGGGCGCGGTTGGGCAGCCCCGTGAGCGAGTCGTGGAGGGCCTGGTAGGCCAGCGCCTGTTCCGATGCCTTGATCGCGCTCAGGTCGGTGAACATGGATACCCTGCCAACCGGCTCGCCCTGCTCGTTCAGCAGCGCGTTGGCGGTCATCAGCACCCACTGTTTGCCGCCGGCCTTGTGGGGCATTTCGAACTCTACTTGCAGTGGCTCCCCCCGCTGGCGCGCATCTTCGGCTCCCCGCTGGATGGCCTCCGCGGCTTCGGGCGTGTTGAATTCGTCCAGCAGGTGGCCTATCTGCTCGCTGGCCGTGTAGCCGTTCAGGTCCTGCATGCGCCGGTTCACATACAGGATGCGTGAATCGGCGTCCACCAGGCAGATGCCTTCGTTCGATGTTTCGACGATGGTGCGGTAACGCTCTTCGCTCGCTCGGAGCGCCTCCTGCGTGCGCTGCCGCTCAGTGATGTCCTGAAAGGCTACGACCAGGCCCGTGGATTCGCCCTGCGCGATCACGGCCGAGGCAGTCCAGCGTACAGGCAGCAGGGTGCCGTCGCGCCGGAGCAGCAGGTCATCCTCGCGGCGCACCGCGCCGCTGGTGCGCAGCGCCTGGAGCATAAGGCAGCGATCATCGGACAGCTCGTCGTCATTGGGCCGGCGGTAGTGGAAGGCGCTGTGCGCGAAAAGACCCACCAGCTCGTCACGCGTCCAGCCCAGCATCTCCTCGGCCGCCTGGTTCAGATAGGTGACGCGGCCGTCTTCGTCGGTGGCATAGAGCCCCTCGCCCAGGCTGTTCATCACCGCCTGCTGGAAGATCGCCTGGTCGCGCAGTTGGTCCTCAACGCGCTTCTGGTCGCTTTGGTCGACGATGCTGATCACCACCTCCAGCACGTTGCCGTCAGCGTCCTTGAGGGGCACGGCCTCCAGGTGCAGCCAGCGCACGGTGCTATCGGGCGCCCTCACCCCGCACAGGGGGAAGCGCTGCACCTCGCCGGTGGCGAAGGCTTGAGTGGTCGGCCATTCCTCCCGCGCCATTTCGCTGCCATCCTCCCGCAGGCGCCGCCAGGCAGCCAGCGGATCGCTCGATCCGTCGAAGCGTACGCCCAGGATCGTCTCGGCGGCCTGGTTCATGTGTGAGATGCTGCCGTCGGCCTGGTGGACAATGATGCCGCAGGCCATGCTGTCGTACACGGTCTGCAGGTGCGCCTCGCGGGCTGCCAAATCGGCCGCCATCTGGCGCTCGTGAGTGACGTCGGAATAGACCATCACCGCTCCGATGAGCTGGTTGCCGGCGTAGATGGGGGCGGCCGAGGCGAACACGCGAATGTCGCCGAGCGGGTCCGGCCGCTGGAGGATGTATTCGAACCGATCCACACGCTCGCCCAGCAGCGCGCGCGACAGGGGCAGCACGCTGTCCGGCAGCAGCTCGCCCTGGTCCACATCCACCATGCGGTAGCCGGTGTCGCGGCCAATGAGGCGGTCGGTGGTTTCCTGCTCGCCGCGAATGCGTCGGGCCACCGTGTTGCGCAGCCGCACCTGACGGTCGGGGCCCACCACCAGCACGCCGCTGGGCATTTGCTCGATCACGGCGGTCAGCTCGGCCGTGCGCTCCAGTTGCATGGCATGGCTGTGAGCGCTGTCGATGAGGATGGCGCCGTAACCCGCCATCGTCTCGGCCCAGCGCACCTGGCGAGGGGAGATGGTTTGGTCGGTTTGCCAGCCGAGCACCAGGCAGCCGATGGGCTCTTCGTCGATCAGGAGCGGCGCGGCGATAGCGCTGTGCAGGCCCTCCAGGCAGCCGGACATGCCACTGGCCTCCTCCACTTGGTCCAGCTCGCAGACCACCGCTTGGTGCTCGTTGAGCGCAGCGGCGAGGGGGCCTTGCAGCGGCCGCGGCCAGGTAGCGCCGAGTGGCTCGCGCTGCGGACCGCACGCTCCGGCCAGCTCCAGCGCGCCGGCGGCGTTGAGCATGAGCACGGCGGAGGCATCGGCCGCGGCAAGATCGCGGGCGACGGTGGCCACGCGGCTCAGCACGTCCGAGGCGTCGCGGGAGCGGGCGCCATCGCGCATGAGCGCGGCCAGCGCCTCAGCTTCCCGCCTCTTCTCCTCGGCCTCCTCGTGCAGTCGGGCCGCCTGCAGGCCGGGGGCGATCTGCGCCGCCAGGAGGGCCAGAATGCGCGCGTGCTTGCGCGAAAAGGCCGCCGGGCGTGAGGCCACGCACATGAGCACGCCGAAGGCTTCGCCGTTCAGTTCGAGCGGCACGGCCAGGGCGCTCGAGGCGCCCATAGACCGGCCATGGGCGTGGCCGAATTTGAATTTGTCATAACGATCAACGATGACCGGTCGGCGGGTGCTGAAGGTGCGGCCGACCACGCCACTGCCTGGCGGCACCGGGACGGGTGGGGGCAGGCTTAGCGTATCGCTCACGCCACCCATGATGAGTGTCCCCGCTTGCGCCTCCCACAGCCAGATGACGCCGGTGTCGGCCCGAATCAGGCGCCGCGCGTGGGCTGAGACGACATTCGCCAGCTCCGTGGGGCTGAGCAGGCCGGCACTTTGCAGGGCCAACTGGTGCAGGGCACGGAAAACGCGTTTCCTGGTGCCCGCATCTGTACGCCCGCGTTGCTCGATAGCGCCGGCCTTCACTGCGCGCGCCATGCACTGACCGGAACGGTCCGGCCGCGCCGTGATCCTGGCTGCACAGCCAACGCTCTCTCCCTCTGTGCCCCGTCGCCGCCGGCGCCTCAGTCGCCACTGCTCGGGGACCTGCTTGTTGGTGTACGCCGGCCGTTATGCAAAGTCAAGCCAGAGGTGTGGCGGAACGCGAAAGGCTCGCGCGAGTCACCGATTCAGTGAGGGTTGAAAGGGCTACTTGTGGACGCGCCAAACGGGCTATACCGCCGCTGGCGACGGCATAGCCCCGTTGTTACGCCAGGCGCCCGAGGTTGTGGCGAGCGTGTGCCGCGCTCAGTGGGCGGTGGCGTCCTGGATGGCTTGCCAGAGCTTGGGGGCGGTGTACGGCATGTTCAGTTGGCCGATGCCCAGGGGTGAGAGGGCATCCAGCACCGCACTGGCGACGGCCGGCGGCGTGCCATTGGTACCGGCCTCGCCAACGCCTTTCACGCCCAGTGGATTGAAGGGGTTGGGGGTGACGGTCTCGCCCAGCACCAGCGGCGGCATGCCCGTGGCTCTGGGGACAGCGTAGTCCATGAGCGTGCCGCTCAGCACGGCGCCGGTGTCGTCGAAGCGCATCTCCTCCCACAGGGCTTCGCCCAGGCCCTGAGCCACGCCGCCGTGCACCTGCCCTTCCACGATCAGGGGGTTGAGGACGACGCCGCTGTCATCCACCAGTACCAGCTTCTCGATGGTCAGTTGGCCGGTGGCTCGATCAACCTGCACCAGGGCGATGTGGCAGCCGAAGCTCCAGGCCTCGCGCCGGGGATCGAAGAAGGCGGTTTCCTGGAGCCCGCGCTCCATGCCCTCTGGCAGGCTGCCCGTGTAGGCCGCGGCTGCTACCTGCTGCCAGCTGACGGTGCGGCCGGCCGCGCCCACCACGGCGAACCCGCCATCGGCTTGCACCACGTCATCGGTCGCGGCTTCCAGGAGGTGCGCCGCGATCTGCCGCGCCTTCTCCAGCAGGCGCGTGGCCGCGGTGGCCAGAGCACCGCCCCCCATGATTGCGCTGCGACTGCCGAAGGTGCCGGTCCCTTGCTGCACGCCTAGCGTGTCGCCGTGGTGCACGCGGACATGGTGCATGGGCATGCGCAGCTGCTGCGCCACTACCTGGGCAAACACGGTTTCATGGCCCTGCCCGTGCGCGCTCGAGCCGGTGAGCACGGTCACCTGGCCGGTACGTTCGATGCGGATGGTGCCGCTTTCAAAGCCGGCGCCGCCGCTGGGCTCCACGAACGTGGAGACGCCAACGCCCACCAGCTCGCCACGAGCGCGCGCGTCATCGCGGCGTCGGATCAACTCCGGCCAGCCCGCCAGCTCCTGTGCTTTTCGAAGCGCACGGTCGTAATCGCCCGAGTCGTATTCCGGACCCAGCGGCGTGCGATAAGGAAACTCGTCGGGGCGGATGAAGTTGCGGCGGCGCAACTCCAGGCGATCCAGGCCGAGGTCTTGCGCGGCCTGATCGACCAGCCGTTCGATGTTCTGGACCGCCTCGGGCCGGCCGGCGCCGCGGTAGGGCCCGGTGGTGCAGGTGTTCGTGAACACGGCCACCACCTCGACGCGCGCATTGGGGATGCGGTAGCAGCCCAGGGCCATGTTCATCATGCGCCGCGGCGGCCCTGCTGTGCTCGATTGCAGGTAGGCGCCCAGGTTGGCTACCACGCGCACCTTCAGCGCGGTGATGGTGCCGTCCTTGCGCAGTGCCAGCTCGGAGGTCATGGACTGATCGCGGCCGTGGACGGTGGTGATGAGGTCCTCGGTGCGCGTGGCGATCCACTTCACCGGCCGCCGCAGCTGGAGCGCCAGCCAGCAGGCCAACACGTCCTCACGATACAACGGGCCCTTGCTGCCGAAGCCGCCGCCAACATCCGGCGCGATTACCCGGATGTTCTGCTCGGGAAAGCCGATGGTGCTGGCCAGGTCTGCTCGGACGCGGTGCGGCGCCTGGGTAGACAGCCACACGGTGAGCGTGTCGCCCCGCGGGCCGGGGCTGGCCAGGATGGAGCGCGGCTCCAGCGCCATGGCCGACAGCCGGGGGCTGGCGATGTGCAGCCGCGCCACGTGGTCCGCGTCGGCGAAGGCGCGGTCTACGTCGCCCGCCTCGTAGTGCGATGTGTAGCAGACGTTGCTGTCCAGCTCGTCGCGCGCCAGGGGGGCGTCGCCAGCCAGCGCGGCCTCGGCGTTGGCCACGGAAGGCAGCGGATCGTACGCCACTGCCACAGCATCCGCGGCGTCGCGCGCTTGGGCGGCCGTTTCGGCCACCACCGCGGCCACCGGCACGCCAGGCGCGTACACGGCATCGCGCGCGAGGATGGGGTGGGGCGGCCGGTGCATGCCCGGCAGGAGAGCGGGAGTCGTGATCTCGAGGTCCAGGTCGGCGCCGGTGAGCACGCGCACCACGCCGGGCAGGCCGAGAGCGGCCTCGGTGCTCACCGAGCGCACGCGCGCCTTGGGGTAAGGGCTGCGAACGAAGGCCAGGTGGAGGGCGCCCGGCGCGGGAATGTCGTCGGTGTACGCGCCGGCGCCGGTGATCAGCGGCGGGTCCTCCACCCGCCGGATCGGCGCGCCGATCAGCCCTTTTTGGTGGTCGTGTGCTGCAGCCTCGCTCATGCCTCTTCAGCTCCCAAACGTGTTCCTTGAGTGTATGACGAGGCCCGCTCTGGGAAGGCAGGCTATCAGCAGGATGCTACGATTCCCGACAATCAAACCGACTATCCGGTTTTCTTGTTGGAGAGACCGTGAACGATCACTTGCCTTTGTCCCGTGCCTAAGCTCACTCCTCGGCGCGAGGAGCTGCGGCGGCAGCACATTGTGGCGGCGGCGGGGCGCTGCTTCCGGCACAGTGGCTATGGCGCCACCACAGTGGACGACGTGTGCCGCGAGGCGGGCGTGAGCAAGGGCGGGCTGTACACCTACTTCAGAAGCAAAGAAGAATTGTTCGCCCAGGTATGCCGGGCCGAGTGGCTGGAGGACTTCGACCGCCTGGCCGAAGCGGTGACGGCCGAGCCGACCCTCGAAGCGAAGCTGAACGCCTATGGCGACTATGCCTTCAGTCGCATTGGCGGCGCCAATCCGCGGGCCAAAGACCTGGCGCAGATGAGCCTGGCGGTGTGGCATGAGGCAGCGCACAACCCGGCGGTGCACGAAGCGGTGACGGGCGGCTATCGCGTGTGGTACGAGGCGCTGGTGGCGCTGCTGCGCGCGGAGCAGCGCCCGACGGATGGCATTCGGCCCGAGCTGAATGTGGAGGCCCTGGTAGTGGTGCTGATCGCCATGTTCGATGGCCTGCAGGTGGCGCGCGCCCTGGCCCGCGACGAGCTGAACATGGACACGATTCAGCAGGCGCTGCTGGCCCTGGTGAAGCGCGGCATCCTGAGCCCCGCGGAACGGGAGGGCTGACGGCATGTGGCTGACGCGCCTCGCGGTGAAGCGGCCCCTGGTAGCGGTGATGGCCTTTCTGGCCATAGCTCTGGTTGGCGTTCTGGCGTACACCAAACTCCCGGTTGAGCTGTATCCGAAGGTCAACTTGCCCTACGTGTCCGTCACCACGGCCTATCCGGGCGCCAGCCCCCAGGATGTGGAGACGTTCGTCACCAAGCCCATCGAGGATGCCGTGGCTG
>DATKQD010000284.1:0-2803 GCA_035532895.1 Chloroflexota bacterium | reverse complement strand
GGCCTGGTGGTGACTTGCCAGGACGAGAAGAGCCAGCTGAAGAATAAGAACAAGGCCATGATGGTCCTGCGCAGCCGGCTGCTCGACCTGGAGCGCGCTCGGCACGACGCGGAAGTGGGGGCGCTGCGGCGAGGCATGGTGCAAACAGGCGATCGCAGCGAGAAGATCCGCACCTACAACTACCCTCAGGATCGCGTCACGGACCACCGCATTAACGTGTCCGTGCACAATTTGCCAGCCTTCATGGAAGGTGCCATCGACACGCTGATCGATCAGCTCATCGTGGCTGAACGCGCTGAGAACCTGGGCAATGGCGCTGGTTGAGCACCTGCCAGCCACACGCGGCTCAGGAGAGCGAGCCCATGGCTCCATCCATGAGGCCGTGCTGGCGGCAGCTTCTCAGCTGGCTCAAACCAGCGCTACGCCGCGACTGGACGCTGAGGTGCTGGCCGCTCATCTTCTGGCGTGGGATCGCGCTCGGCTGCTGGGCCATTGGGACGAGCCGCTTCCGGTAGCGCTGGGTTCGAGCTTTCGTGCGCTTGCCGCGCGGCGCGCCGTGGGCGAGCCCGTGGCCTACATCACGGGCCACAAGGAGTTCCTGGAGTGGGACTTCCTGGTAGATCCGCGCGTCCTGATCCCGCGGCCCGAATCGGAGCTGCTGGTGCAGATGGCTGTGGACTGGCTGGGCGGGCGGCCCGGCGCGCGGGTGGTGGACGTTGGGACGGGTAGTGGTGCGCTTGCCATCTGCATTGCTCTCAAGGCACGACAGGCTCGAGTGGCCGGCGTCGATATCTCGAAGGATGCGCTGGCGGTGGCCCGGCAGAATGCGTGGCGCCTGAACGCTGTCGTGGAGTGGCTGCACGGTTCGCTGCTTGAGCCTCTCAGCGCGCCGGTGGACCTGGTGGTCGCCAACTTGCCCTACCTGGACCGCGAAACCGTGGCCTCGGGCGAGCGGGCCTTGCGCTTTGAGCCGCGCCTGGCACTGACCGATGAAGGCGACGGTCTCTCACTGTTCCGCGCCCTGTGCGAGCAGTTGCCGGACCGCCTGACACCGGACGGTGCCGTGCTCCTGGAAGTTGGCGACGCCCGCCAGGCGGCATCGGTCGCCGCGCTGGTACGCGCGGCGCTTCCGTGGGCGATCGTGACGTGCCATGCGGACCTTGCTGGCCTGCCGCGTGTGCTCCAGGCCTGCCGCCGTGCCTAGCCTGCGCCTGGCTGCGACCGAGATCGACCGCGCCATCCGCATTGTCCTGGATGGGGGGGTGCTGGCTTACCCAACGGACACGGTCTATGGCGTAGGCTGCCGCGATGCCGCGCGGCTGTACGAAGTGAAGCAGCGACCGCCGGAAAAGCGCATCGCCTTCCTCACTACGAGCCTGCCGGCCGATTTTCCGGACGCGGCGCGCCGGCTGGCGGCGGCGTTCTGGCCCGGCGCCCTCACCATCGTCTCAGGCGATGAGGCCTACCGCATGCCGGACCATCGGCTGGCCCTGGCCCTGCTGGCCGCCACTGGACCCCTGCCGACCACCAGCGCCAACCTCTCCGGCCATCCCGCGACGGACGATCCGGATCGGGTCTGGGAGGAGCTCGGCGGCCGTGTCGACGCGCTGCTCGACAGCGGCCGTTGCCCCGGCGGCCGCGAGTCCACCGTGGTCACGTTGGAGGGCACGATCTTACGGGAAGGCGCCATTTCGGCAGCCGCGATTCAAAGGGCCCTGCGGGCTGACCCCTAACGTGTAGGGCGCGGCCTCGCAGGGAGCCCTTACACGCTAGGCCGAGTCACTGCGCCCTCAGCGGCGGATGCGACCATGGCCGCGTACTTGGCGAACACACCGCTGGTGTAGCGGGCTGGTCGCGGCTGCCACTGCGCCAGCCGCGCCTGCAGTTCCTGCTCGGGGATGTCCAACGTGAGTTTGCGATTCGTGATGTCGACGATGATGGGATCGCCCTCGCGCACCGCGGCGATGGGCCCGCCTGTGGCGGCCTCTGGGGCGACGTGGCCGGCCATGAGGCCGTGCGTTGCGCCAGAGAAGCGCCCGTCGGTGAGCAGGGCAACGGAGTCGCCCAGCCCCTCGCCAACGAGCGCGGCCGTCACGCCCAGCATCTCCCGCATGCCTGGCCCGCCCCGCGGGCCCTCGTAGCGGATCACGACGACATCTTCCGGCCGAATGTCGCGGCGCGTAGTAGCCGCCATCGCGTCCTCCTCGCAATCGAACACGCGGGCCGGGCCGCGATGGTAGGTGCGTTCGTATCCCGCCACCTTCACCACGCAGCCCTCGGGCGCCAGGTTGCCCTTCAGGATCACCAGTCCGCCCTCAGGCTTGAGGGGCCGCGACACCGGCAGCACCACCTCTTGTCCTGGCGTCTCCTGGGCGCCGGCAGCCTCTTCGGCCAGTGTGCGCCCGGTGACCGTGGGGGCCTTGCCGTCGATCAAGCCGGCCTCAACCATGCGCTTGGCCACCAGCTGAATGCCCCCGGCGCCACTCAGGTCCACAGCGGTATAGCGGCCGCCGGGCATCATGTCCACGAACAACGGCGTCGCACGGCTGATGCGGTCGAAGTCATCAATGGCGAGCGGAATGCCAGCCTCGCGAGCCAAGGCCAGCAGGTGCAGCACGATATTTGTAGAGCCGCCGGTGGCCGCGGCGCCGGCGATGGCGTTGGCGAAGGCCGCTGGCCCGAGGATATCGAGCGTTTTGCGATCCCGCCGGACCATCTCTACAGCCAGTTGGCCGGCCTGAAAGCCCACCTCATCCTTCGCTGGATCCGTGGCAGCCACGCTGCCGGACCCCAGCGGCGCCAG
>DATKQD010000283.1:0-5335 GCA_035532895.1 Chloroflexota bacterium | reverse complement strand
CGCTTGGACCAGCGACTCGGGGTCGATGAAGCCGCCACCGCGGGCGGCTACGCCCTTTTGCGCGGCACTCAGGAGCGCACTGAAATTGAACCGCGCCGCCATGGTGCCGGCGTCGATCCACTCCGGCCCGCCTGGCCAACCACCCACGTTGGGGGGGTTGAACAGCTCCTGCCCCATGTTGCGCACAGCAAGGGCAAGGTTGCGTTCGCTGACCTGCCCATTCAACCCCTGCACCAGCCCCAGCACGTATTCAACTGGGCTCTTCAGGTGCCCCTGCATGGCCTGCTCAGAGTAGAACGCGTCCGAACTCAGAATGGCTTGCACCACCGGCTTGATGGCGAAGTTGCTCTTCAAGTACACGTCCGCGAAGGGCTGGATAACCGCCGGATCGGGGTGGTCATAGGCGAAGAAGCTGAACAGCTTGAGTGCCAGCTGCTGGGCCGTCGCCGGATCGGCGACCACGTTTTTGATGATGTCGTCGCCATTGAGGGGTCCGGTCGAGCCGCGAAACGTCTTGATGCTGGCGTCGTGCAGGCGGGCGTTGAATTGGAACGTTCCCTGCTGGCGATTGAGATTCCAGCCAGTGAAGGCTCGGGCGCCGGCGTGGACATCATCCTCGGTGTAATGGCCGATGCCGACGGTGAACAGCTCCATCATCTCGCGGGCAAAGTTCTCGTTGGGGGCGCCCTTGCGATTGCTGGCGCCATCGAGCCAGATGAGCATGGCGGGATCCTTGGCCATGGCCGTCATCATGTCGCCGAAGTTGCCCAGGGCCAAGCTGCGCTGGGTGACGTTCTGCTGGTGCATGAAGGCCGGATTGTTGACCTTGTAGTTAGCCGTGGCGAAGTGGCCGTGCCAGAAAAGCGTCATCTTCTCTTCCAGCGGGCGGGTCGTGTGAAGCATGCGGTAGATCCACCAGGTCTGAACATCCAGCAGGTTGTGCAAGTCGATCAGGTCGCCCTGCACACGGCTGAGGGTGGCATCGAGTGGATTCGGTGTTTGGCCGTAGTTGACCAGCGCATCGATGGTGGCCGGCAGTCCTCTGGCGGCATACGCGGCGATCTGGCTCGGTGTGGCCCCAAATCCCGCTCTGCGCAGCAGGTGGCCGACCTTACGCGTGGTATTGGGATCGATGGCCATAAGCGCCCTCCAGCTTTCGGAACGTTGTGCTTCTTCCCAGGAACACTACCGGCCCGAGATGCAGGCCAGGTTAAGGGCACGGTTAAGGATGGGTTGGGATTGGGCTGCGCCGCCCGCCTGCCTCGGCGCGGCTATAATCCACCCCAATGGATGACTCCGAGCGCGGCTCGGAGGCAGTTGCACCCGGGCCTTCGGCTTTTCACACCAACAGCCTCCATCCCACCAAACAGGCGACGCGTGGCCGCGGCATTCTGCGCGAGATCATCGAGACGTTGGTGCTCACGGCGCTCATTTTCGTGGGCGTGCGCGTGCTGGTGCAGAACTATAAGGTCGAGGGCTTCAGCATGGAGCCCACCCTGCAGAACGGCCAGTACGTGATCGTTAACAAGATCGGCCTGCACTTTGCGGCCCTACACCGAGGGGACATCATTGTTTTCCACTACCCGCTGGATCCAAGCGAAAGCTTTGTGAAGCGCGTCATCGGCCTTCCGGGCGACACCGTCGCTGTGCAAAATCGGCACCTGGTGCTGGATGGCAAGGTCATCAACGAGCCCTACATCAATGGGCTTATGGCAGCGAACTATCCCCAGGTCACCGTGCCGGCAGGCGACTACTTCGTGATGGGCGATAACCGCAACAACAGCAGCGACTCCCGCGCCTGGGGCCCGCTGCCCGCCAACGAGGTGATAGGCCGCGCCTGGATATCCTATTGGCCCCCACAGGATTGGGGCTTCGTGCACGACTTCACGTTTCCCAGGCTTTCGCCCACGACCTGAACCGCTGGGCAAATTGGCCGAAACATTCGCCCGGTCTTACCCGTTCTTCAGAGCAAGGCTTTGACGATCTCCTAAAGATCCTTCGAGCCTGAGTTACACTTTGCTTCAGTATCTCCAGGGGGAATCACCAAGGGAACATGCCCGAAGGACAGGGAAAAAAGGGGACCTGCGAGCGCTGCGGGGACGAAAACTTCGTTTCGCCGTGGTGGGAGACGGAGGAGAAGATGATCTGGCTTTGCCAGCGATGCCAGAACTACGTGCTCCTCCAGCAGCAAGCGGTCCAGCGAGAGCAACGGGCAACCACATAACCGCGGTGGTTCGGCCCTAAGCGTCTGCTTCTGGGACGCTTCTCCTCGCGGCACTGGAGCCTTCGGGCTCAGGTGTGCACTGGGGAGGTTCATGGGCTGTACTTGTGCACTCCGCGGCATTGCTCCTGCCGCGGCAGCCGCTATTGCCAGCGGCCAGGGCCTTACCGGTTCACTCGTCGCTGAGCAGCAGGTCCAGCAAGCGGCGCAGGGTGGCGCGGGGCTGGAGCGTGGCGCGGAGGTGATCTACCGCGGCGAGAACGACCAGCTGAGAGCGGGCGCGAGTGAGTGCCACGTTGATCAGGCGCATCGCCTCTGAGCCAGGTCCGCCGGCGACAAAGGGCGCCGGGTGCAAGGGTGGCGCCTCCACAGTGTCGAACACGATGACATCGCGCTCCAGACCCTGAAAGCGGTGCACTGTGCCCACGTCCACGGCGCCGTCCAGGCCGCGCTCGCGTACCAGACGCCAGATGAGGGTTGCCTGGGCCGCGTAGGGGGCGATGATGCCCACGCTCCGAGCTTGCCCAGCGGCGTTTAGGGCTAGCTCAGCGGGTAAGGACCGACCCAAGGGCGCCGCCCCGCCCCCGGGCTCCAGTGGCCACGTCAGGCTGTCAACGAGCGCACCGCCTGGGCCAAGCAGGGAGCCGCGCAGGAACGCTTCGGCGGCTTCCACAGCCAGGTGCGCGTGGCGGAGGTTGCGCCGCGAGCCGCTGGGCGGGCGCTCACACTCAGCCTCCAGATGTGAGGTGTCCAGCAGACGCACGGCCGGCTGGCCGCTGGAGGGTACGCCGTCGATGAGCCGGCCGCCATACACCAGCTCGTTGGCAAGCCGCGAGATGCCCGGCTGCATTCGGTACTGCTCCCGCAGCAGCACGGCGCGGTCATCATCATCGTCCAGCCCCGCCTGCTGAAAGATGTCCCGCCTCAACCAGCGGCCGGCGGCAGGCGTATTGGCCACGGCGATCGGGGGCAGCTGCTTGGGGTCGCCCAGGGCCACTGCCTTGCGCCGGGCGAGAGCGGTGGCGAAGAACACCGCCGGCAGGGGCGCCGCGCTGGCTTCGTCGATCAGCACCGCATCGAACGCCTGCCCGGCCACCGGGCCCGGCAGAAACGTGCGTGAGAGCGTGGCCGTGACGACGCGCGCGTTGTTCAAGGCTCGGCCGCGGGCCTCGTCCAGCCGGCGGCGCAGGTCGCGTTCTGCCGCGTCAAGCTCCTCCAACTGCTCGGCGCTCAGCGCGCGCACAGCCGTGGCTGCCCGGGGCGGGCGCTGGCGCGGGGTGCCGGGCAGCTGCGCGAAGAGGGACAGTTGAGCATCGTCGTGGTCCGGCTCCGGGACACCATACAGCAGGTCGTGGCGGCGCTGCGCCAGCGCCAGCCGCTCGGCCTCCACACCACCCGAGGTTGCCAGGGCCAGCCCATCGAGCTGCAGCAGCGGCCGCTCCAGCAGTGCCGCCAGGCGCGGTGTGCCCAGGCGCAGCACCAGGCCCTCCTCGCCCAACAGCTCGGCTGTACGCAGGGTGGCGTTATCTACCGCCACGTTGGTTGCGGCTGTCAGCAGCACGCGCAGCCCCTGCTGCACCAGGGTGTGCGCGATGTGCGCCAGAGTCGTGGTTTTACCGGTGCCGGGCGGCCCCCAAACGAAGGTCACATCCTGCCCGGAGGCGGCCTGCACCGCGGCGAACTGAAATTCGTTCAAGCCTTCGGGCCAGGCGAGCCGCGGCGCGTGCCGCCCGGCACGGACGGTGCCGGAGAAAAGGCGCTCAGCCAGCATACAATCGCTCGGGTCCAGTTCGCCCAGCTGCAACGCCAGCGCCTCCAGCAGAAAGGAAGGGTCGAGCAGCAGCAGCACGCGCGGCAGCGCCTCCGCCGGCAGCGCGCTGCCCAGGCCCAGCGTCACCTCGAAGGTGCCGCAGCCCAGCACCTGGCAGGGGATACGCCGGCTAGCGCCCGGCAGCTCGAGCTGAGCCGGTGAATCATCTGGCACGGCGAGCGCGCTATCGGTGCTGAAGGCATACACCCACTGCTCGCCACGACCCAGCGCCCGTCCCTGAGTGAGGCTGATCCGCCGGCCGGCGCCGGAGGAGCGGATAGCCTGCACCTCGTCACCCAGTGCCTCGCACAGTGCGGCGATGGTGCCGGCGGCAGGAGGCATCAGGCGGGCGCGGAGGCGAACACGGGCGCGGCGCGCAGGCTCAGGCCAGCCGGCGCAACACGTCGCGATTGGTAATGACGATGCGCGCGCGGTCGATGCGAATGGCGCCTTCCCGTTCCAGCGCGGCCAACGAGCGGCCCACCACCTCGCGCACGGAGCCAACCATGGCGGCCAGCTCCTGCTGCGTCAGTCGTGTGCGTGGGTTGGGCCCGTCGCGCTGATCCGCGTATTGCAGCAGCAGTTTGGCCACGCGGCTGGTGACATGTCGAAAGGATAAGTCCTCCACCAGGTCGGCCATCTCGCGCAACCGCCTGGCGAACTCCTGAATCAGCGCCGTCGCGGTATCAGGATGCCGCAGCACCACCGCCTGCACTTCGGCTGAAGGCAGCAGATAGAGCGCTACGCGATCCATGGCCGCCGCCGCTGTGGGATTGTCGCCGCCATCGAAAGCCGCGACATCGTTGAAGGACCCGCCTGGGCCTACCAGGCGCAGAATCTGCTCTCGGCCGTCGGCCGATGTCTTGAACAGCTTCACCCGCCCCGAATCAATGAGGTATAAGCCCGCGCAGGGGTCGCGCTCAAGAAAAATGATGCGGCCGCGAGGAAACGTCTGGGCAATGGCGCGGCGCCGCAAATGCTCCAGCTCCTCGGCTGGGAGCCGTTGCAGGTAAGGGACGCCACTCAGCAACGCTTCTAACGGCGGCACGTATTGCTACAACGAAATACTTCGCCCCCTGGTTGCGCCCGGCTGCGCAACCGGCACGCAAGCTGGCCGCGCAGGAGATGCTGTTACACCGGCGATGGCTCGCTGGGCAGCACCATGCTGCCGCGCTTGAGGTGGACCGCTTCCCAACAATACCAGGCGGCCAGGCTGCGATAGGGCCGCAAGCGCTCGCCATCCTGGCGCAGCTCGCGGGGCTTGATCATCGCCGGCAGGGAGTGGATGATCGTCCAGCCGTTGC
>DATKQD010000282.1:0-3141 GCA_035532895.1 Chloroflexota bacterium | reverse complement strand
CAGGTAGTACTCGTAGACCGAGCCGTGCACCGTGGGGGTGCCGCGCCGGGTGACCATCGCCACCGACGAGCCCGCCGCGCTGTTCACGTCCGCCGTCTGGTTGCTCACGCCCACGCTGAACTGCTCAATGCTCTCCGCCGGGGTCGGCATCACCCCCGAGGTCTGCCCGCCCGTGGCCGGCGTGTAGATCGAGTTGTTGCCGTCCATGTCGTTGCTGTTGCTCCCGCCGTCCAGGGTGAAACTGTTCTGGTCGGACGCGGCCCCCGCAATGCCGCCGTTGGGGGCGGTGTTCGGCTGCAGCATGGTCAGCGAGTTGGCGTCGCGGTTGAGGTTGGGCAGCTTGACGATGGCGTCGCCGCTGATACTGCTCCCCACCGTCGAGTTCATCGTCTGCAACTCGGCGCCCGTCGCCGTCACCTCCACCGTCTGCGTCGCCGTGCCCACTTGCATCGGCACGTTCACCGTCAGGGTCTTGCCCACCGTGATCGGCTGGTTCTTCACCACCGCTTCCTTGAAGCCTTCCTTCTTCACGTCCAGCGCATAGCTGCCCGGCTGCAGGTTGACGAAGGCGTAGCGCCCGGCGGAGTTGGCGATCGTCGCCTGTGCCCCGTTGGTGGCGGTGTTGGTCAGGGTGATCACCGCCCCCACCATGGCCGCGCCTTGCGCGTCGGTGATTTGGCCGATGACGGTTCCGCTATTGCTGTTTTGGGCGCGCGCCGCGCTGGGCGCCAGCCCTGCCATGCCTAGGATCACCATTAGGGCGACCAGGATGGCTTCCACACGCTTGATCCTCAAACATTGCGGCATGCAAAATCCTCCCCTTGGATTCACGACAACTCCACGCGATACAGCGAATGTAATCCGCACATTCGACGCTTGTCATCCTGCTACGACAACAGCCTTATGTCAAGCTAAAACAGAAAAATCATGGCGTATCCGCTCAAAATAATTTTTTGTAACCTCATGCCATGCGATGCGCATCATAGCATGGTGAACTATGCTAGCGGTCGCGTTGCTGTGTATTATGGATGGCGACGACATGACAATGAACAGCAGGTCATGCAAGCTATGCTACGCTCCTTAATGATATGAATCAGTCCGATCGAGTGCGGGCTTATGTGGCAAGCCAATACTTGCTAGGCGCGCGGGAACGGCGCGAGCGCTCCGTGCGCATCGTCGTCGGGGAGGTGCAGCGCGCTTTGGGCCTGCACCAGCGCACCCCGCTGGTGTGCGCCGCCTTGCGCTCGCAGAAGTTCTTGCGCCAGGCCGGGGTGGTGCTGGAGCGGGTCGAGGGTCCGCCCTCGGGGATGAGTCCCAAGGTGGCATTCACCTACCGCCTGGTGGACAATTCCCTCCCGGGTGGGCAGCACTGGGAAGACCTGCACGCTCTGCGCGGCATGGCCCGCGCCGTGTTTCACGCAAGCGGCGGCGGCGAGCAGGTGCTGCGGCAACTACGCTGCCCGGATTGCGCTTCGAACTCGCTATGAGCCGGGTCTACTGGGACGCCCGCCTCTTTATATATTGGCTGGAAGATCATCCCGTGCACGCCTCGCGCCTGGAGTTGGTGCGCCAGCGCATGGAGGCGCGGGGCGACCTGCTCTGCACCAGCGTCTTCACCCTGAGCGAGATTCTGGTCGCCCCCTACCGCAGCGGCGGCGCCGAGCTGGCCGCCAACATTCGCCAGCGCCTGCGCCCACCCGGATTGGAGCTGTTGCCCTTCACCGAGGAGGTGGCCGACCGCTGCGCCCAGCTCTGCGGCCAGCAAGGCCTTGTCGCCGCCGACGCCGTCCACTTGGCCACTGCGGCCGTGGCCGGCGTGGACCTGTTCCTCACCCATAGCCCGGCGCTGGTGGGCTTGCCCGTGCCGGGCATTCGTTTCATCGCTCCGCTCGAAGCCAACCTGTTCTAGGCGCGCCCGCTGCCCAGGCTGGCCCGCGCGGGTGCCCGGCCGCGCCCACGCTCGGCAGCGCCCTGCGCTAAGCTGGAAGCTCTCGGCATGGACCTCCCGACGCTGGTATTTGCGAACTTCGTGCTGATGGCGTTCGCCACGCTGGCGCTGGCGCTGCTGGCGCGCCTCTACCCGCACGCCGCGGGCATGCGGGCCTTCCTGTTGGCCACGGCCAGCTTGGCGGCGGGCGCGGCCCTGGTGGGGGTGGCTGACCCTGTGCGCCAGGGCGCGGCGCTGGCGCTGGCCAATGGGCTGCTGGTGCTGGGCCTGGCCTGCCTCAACTGGGCGATGGCCGCCTATTGGCGTTGGCCCGAGCCGCGCATAGCGGCGCATTTGGCGGCGATCGGCGCCATGGTGCTGCTCTACGGGGCCTTCACCGGGGGAGCCAACAACCTCGGAGCACGGGCGGTGATTGTGGGCACGGCCATGGGGGTGGAGTTGGCGCTGGGAGCCATCCAGAGCCCGCCCGCCACCACCGCCGCCGATACGTGCGCTCCCACCACCGGCCACGGATTCGCCCGCAGCGGCAACACGCGACAGGAGTACCACGTCGGCAGGCAGACGAAGGCGTAAACCAGCGCCAGCGGCAGCGCCCAAGCCCAGGCGAGGGCGGGGCGGAGCCCGGCCCCGGCCGATAACAAGATCGCCAACAGGCCGCCCAGCGGCAGCCAAGCGGCCAGATACCAACCCAGCCGTCGGCCCTGGCCCAGCAGCGGGTGCATCAGTTTTTGATCACCACCCCGCCAAACACGGCGGTTCCCCGCACCACCAGGCGTTTGGCGCCGCTGGCGGGCGGATTCTGGTGGGTCTCGTCGCTATAGGCCCCGAGCAGGGCGTGCCCCCGCAGGTCAATGATCCAAGTCTCCGGCACCCGCACCTCGCCCCCGCCGAAGAGCGCGTTGAGTTCCAGTTCGGCCGCGTCGCCTGCGATGTTGGCGCGCGTGAGGTCGAGGTGGAAGCCGCCAAAAAAGGCGACCACCCGGCCGCCATGGAAGTTTTGCGCCGTGATGCGCCGCTGCACCCCGGCCAGCACCGCAACGGTGTCCAGGCTGGCGTCGCTGTCAGCCGAGGTCGGTGCCGTGGATGCTCCCGGGTCGGCGCTGCCGTCGGCGGGCGGAACGATCTGAGCGCCGTCTCCGTACCGGCCGCGCCAGCGCCTCCGATAGCCATAACGGCGGTAGCTCAGGTCGCCA
>DATKQD010000281.1:0-3227 GCA_035532895.1 Chloroflexota bacterium | reverse complement strand
GGGCCATCGCCCGTCCTGTTTCGTTCCAAAACCCCGCCGTCGGGCGGGTCTTGCGGCCACCTCAACATTGCCTTGACTCCCGATACGGGAGCGTGTTCTCCGCTGCATTGTACGGGGCTGGAACCGCATCATTCAACCGGGCTATGACACATGCGTGACACACAACGGGGACTGTGTCGGGCCGGCAGCCAGCCAACGGCCCCACGGCAACCGGGACAATCGTGGGGAAGGCACTAGGAGGTGCGTGGTGCAGAATGAAGTTCTCCTGGAACAACTGGCGGCGCAGCGTCGGGCAGAGCGGCAGGCCGAAGCAGAACACGAGCGGCTGGCTGCTGCTGCCCGCTCCGCCAGCGGAGTGCCGACAATCAGGTGCGAGCTTGCCACGATGGCAGCGGCCTTCGTCTGCTGGTGCGTGGCGCGTCTTGCCACCGTTGGTCGGCAAGTGAGCAAAAGGAGAGAATCGTGCCCCGACTGTCCATGAGGCAGCGCAGCCAGGTCAGGGTTCACTGGTGAAGCGTCTGCCGTACGTGGCATCCCTGTTCCCGGCACGGCGTCGGAAGCCGCCGGTCTGGTGCAGACTGACCGGCGCGCCTGCAGCCTTCATTTTTTGGCTCAGCGGTCACGTTGCCGGCAGCCCAAGCTCGGCGCGTGAGCCGATGGGAGCGGCGGTGGCGCCGCTCCCATCGCCGCGCAGCGACCTAGAGCGCATCCTTGCTCTGTTACCGCCCGACCACCGACGTGTCCTGCAACTGCGCTTCCATGAGGGATGCACCATCAAAGACACCGCTCGCGCAATGCACGTATCGGTAGCCAACGCCAAGGCGCTGCAGTACCAGGCGGTGCTGTGCGCGGCCGCTCAGATGGGGAAGAACCTGCTCGGCTCAGGCTGCCAAGCGTCGCCACTGGGGCAATCGGCATGCGATCAGGGCGTTGATGGCGTACCGGCTCGCCCCCTGCCGCTCTCGCCACAAGCCGCCTCCCCTTCGTCTCCCGCACCGGCCACATGAGTGATGAAGTAGCCTTGGGTGGCGCTCTTGGTACCGGCGCCTCGGCCGGTACCAGTCGTAGTATTCTCGTCAGTCAGGAAAGGAGGCGCCCCGCGGCGCCTAGCGTCAGTCGAAGTGCTTTACCGTTGCCCAGAGCGCCGGTAGTGGCGCCTTGGGCTGGGTGCAAAGGTACACCGGCAGGTTGTCCTCGTAGGCCATGCAGTAGGCGCAGGAGGTCGTGGCAACCTGCACCACACTGGCGTAGCCCCGCTCATCGTCCTGCCTCGTCTGCCCCACGGTGAGGACGACGGCGCCGTTGCACGTTCCCGGCCCCCACAGTGCGTAGTTGTTATGGCCGCTGAGGGTGGGCGGCAGGTGGTATGCCTCGCCAAGGAAGCTGATTGCGCTTGCTTCACCGTAGTTGTTGGTAAAGATGCACGCCTGTGAGCGCTCCGCTGCAGGCAACTGCTCGTACGCCCTGGCAACCGTTGCCGTCATCGTCTCCCAGCCGAAACGATCGCCGAGATACTGGGGAAAGACGCCCGCCTTCTGCTGCCCAGCGCCCGAATTGCCGACGGCGGTCAGGTGTGCATAGGCGTCGGCGAAGACGGCGGGAGGGAGGACCGGCATCGCTAACGGCGCCAGGAGCACACCGCTTGCGCCAAGCGCCGCCGGCAAGGCGACGCGCAGCCAGCGCCACTTTCGCTGCTGCACGACCTGCTCCAGCAGCACAGCGCCGCCGGCAAAGAGCACCGGATAGGCCGGCGCCAGAAAATAGGCCTTGGCGTTGATCAGTGTGAACAGCACGTAGAGGACCACATAGGCCCAGCCCACCAGCCGATAGGGCTTGCCCGCCGGCGTACGGAAGTAGAACACCAACCCCGCGATAGTCAGGGGCAGGGTGAGCGGATTCAGCGTGACGACCTGGTTGGCGAGGAACCCCAGCGGGCCGCCGCCGGTCAGCCCGCCGTAGTGCCGCCAGAACTCCAGGGTGGGCCAGCCGTTGACGGCGTTCCACACGGCGTAGGGCAAGAGCATCGCCAGGGCGATCAGGCCACCAAGCCAGAGCCAGCGGGTCCGGAAATAGGCCCGGCTGGGCGTGACCAACAGGCCTATGACCAGAGCGAAGCCGAAAAAAAGCATGGTGAGCTTCGTCAACAAGCCGAGTCCCGCGACAACGCCGAAGAGCAGCCACAGCCCAGGTTTGTCATGCCGGATGAGCCGAATGATAATCAACGCCGCCAGCGCCCACCACAGTGCATCCAGGATGTCCATGGAGAAGATGGAAGCAGTCGCCATGAAGACGAGCGTCACCAGCGCGGCCAGCGCGGCCAGCGCCTGCGCGAAGCGACCACCGCCCAGTTCGCGTGCCATCAGACCGCTGACGAAGACCAGGCACGATCCGGCCAGCGCTGGAATGACGTGAATGGCGATCAGATTGTCACCTGTCAAGGCATGCATGAGCGCAGCGAGCACGGCGATCATTGGTGGGAAATCGACATAGCCGAAGGCCAGGTGCTGTCCACCGGCGATGTAATACAGCTCATCACGGAAATAGCCGTAGTTGCCGGCGATCAGCATGTGTACCACGAAGTCAAGGAGCGCGAGAGCCGCCAGCAGACCATTGGCGTCGGCCAGGATTGGAACCGCAACTGTACGGCGCGCCATCGCGAACGTTTCCTTCCTCTCACTGGGCGGCAAGCGGCAAATGGCGCGTGGCTGGGAGGCTCGCGAGCCTCCGAAATGCCCAGTATTGCCACAGCAGCAAACGATCAGTACTGTCCATTGTAGGGCTACATCAGCGACAAATCGTGCTGGCTCGCGGCGTTGACCCATGCGTGACACACTACTGGGCCTACGGCGGGCCCTGGTCGTCGCCCACCATCCGGGCAGTGGTCGCCGCTCAGGCCGCCGGCCAGCGCTTCAGGTAGTGGCGGACGGCGGCCGCGCCCGGTCCCTCCCGGCGAATGTAATCGACCGGGATGCCGGTGAGCGCGTCGGCGCTGTCCGGTCCCAGCAACGTTTCCTCCGGTTGCACGGCCAGCCAGACCTCGCGCGTACCCTGGTGGCCGACATCACTGGGAATGTAGACGTAGCGGCGCGGTAGTTGGAGGCGGCGCGCCAGGGCATCCGCCCTGGCAAGGGCTGCCTGGGCAGACCGGTCTTCCAGATAGGGGTCGACGACCTCAAACATGCGCCCCGGCGCTCTTGCCGCCGGTTGCCCCCGGTACACGAAGACGA
>DATKQD010000280.1:0-29076 GCA_035532895.1 Chloroflexota bacterium | reverse complement strand
CGGCCGTACAAACACGGCCGGGCGCCTCGCAATCAGCTGTTGGTGGCGGCGGCCAGTTCGGCGACCACGGGCGATTCGGACTGCAGGATGAGCTCGCCGCCCTCAGCGTCGATCTTGATGGTGTCGCCTGGCTTGAAGCGGCCATCCAGCAGGCCATGCGACAGCGCATCCTCGACCATGTCCTGAATCACGCGGCGCAATGGACGGGCCCCGTTGTTGAGATCGTAGCCCTTCTCCACCAACAGGCCCTTGGCAGCGTCCGTGAGCTGAATGGTGATGTCCTGCGCGGTGAGCTGCTTCTGGATGCGCTCCAGCAGGATGTCCGCGATCTGGAATACCTGCTGCTGCGACAGCGCGTGGAACACGATGGTGGCGTCGATGCGGTTGAGGAACTCCGGTCTGAACGTCTTCTTCAGCTCGTCCATGACCTTGTCCTTCATGCCCTTGTAGCGCTCGTCCCAGGTCTTCTGCTCGTCCTGCCGGCCACCCTGGAAGCCCAGCGTGACGCCCTTGACGATCTGCTGTGCGCCGACGTTCGAAGTCATGATGATGATGGTGTTGCGGAAATCCACCGCTCGACCCTTGGCATCGGTCAACCGGCCGTCCTCCAGTATCTGCAGGAGGATATTGAACACCTCGGGATGCGCCTTCTCGATCTCGTCGAGAAGCACCACAGAGTAGCTGCGCCGCCGCACCGCCTCGGTGAGCTGGCCGCCCTCTTCGTAGCCCACATAGCCAGGAGGTGCCCCAACGAGTCGGGCCACCGCGTGGCGCTCCATGAACTCCGACATATCGATCTTCACTAACGCGTCTTCGCTGCCGAACATGAACTCCGCCAGTGCGCGCGCCAGCTCCGTTTTCCCGACGCCTGTTGGCCCCAGGAAAATGAACGAGCCAATGGGCCGCTTGGGGTCCTTCACGCCTGCTCGGGAGCGGCGAACCGCCCGCGCGATAGTCTGCACCGCTTCTTCCTGGCCAACCAGGCGCTTGTGCAGTTCCTCTTCCATCTGCAGCAGTCGCTCCGACTCTTCCTGCGCGATGCGGGTCACCGGGATGCCAGTCCACATGCCTACCACGCGGGCCACGTCATCCTCAGTCACCACTGGGCGATCCTGGCCCTGCTCTTCGTGCCAGCCGGATTCAAGCTGCTCGATCTTCTCGTGCAGGCGAATCTCCTGGTCACGCAGTTGCGCGGCCTTCTCATACTGCTGGCCCTGAATCGATGCCTCTTTCTCTTCGACCGTTGTTTCCAGCTCTTTGATGGTCTGCTTCAAGGTGGAAGGTGGGACCGCCCGCTGCATGCGTACGCGGGAAGCTGCCTCGTCCACGAGGTCGATCGCCTTGTCAGGCAAGAAGCGATCGGTGATATAGCGGCCACCCATCTCGGCCGCGGCCTTCAGCGCACCATCGCTGATGTCCAGCCGGTGATGGGCCTCGTAACGCGGTCGAATGCCCTTGAGGATCTCCAGCGTGTCCTCAATGCTGGGCTCCTTCACGAACACCGGCTGGAAGCGACGCTCCAGCGCGGCGTCGCGCTCGATGTATTTGCGGTACTCATCCAGCGTGGTGGCGCCGATGCACTGCAGCTCGCCCCGCGCCAGCGCCGGCTTGAGGATGTTGGCCGCGTCCACGGCGCCTTCGGCTGCGCCCGCGCCAACCAGCGTGTGCAGCTCATCGATAAACAGCACGCAGTCGCCCGAGGTCTTGATCTCCTCGATGACCTTCTTCAGCCGCTCCTCGAACTCGCCACGATACTTGGTGCCAGCCACCAGCGAGCCAATGTCCAGCGTCAGCAGGCGCTTGCCGGCCAGGGTCTCGGGCACGTTGTTGGACACGATTTGGTGCGCGAGGCCCTCGACGATGGCGGTTTTGCCCACGCCTGGCTCGCCGATCAAGGCGGGGTTGTTCTTCGTGCGCCGGCTGAGGATTTGTATGACGCGCTCGATCTCCTCGCTCCGGCCTATCACTGGGTCCAGCTTGTCGGCCCTGGCCGCCGCGGTGAGATCCATGCCAAGCTGATCAATCGTGGGAGTGCGGCTGTGTCCGCGCTCGCCGTGTGTGGCACCGCCAGTCTGCGACAGCACCTGAATGGTCTGAGTGCGCACCTTCTCGAGGTTCACGCCCAGGCTCTCCAGCACGCCGGCGGCGATGCCCTCGCCCTCGCGCACCAGACCCAGCAGCAGGTGCTCGGTGCCGATGTAGTGATGACCCAGCCGGCGAGCCTCGTCGACAGCCAACTCGATCACCTTTTTGGCCCGGGGAGTGAGTCCAATCTCGCCGACGACCATGCGGTCGCCTCGACCGATGATGAACTCAACGGCGCTGCGGACCTTGTTCAACTCCACGCCGAGGTTGCCCAGCACTTTGGCGGCAACCCCCTCACCCTCCCGCACCAGCCCGAGCAGCAGATGCTCCGTGCCGATGTAGTTGTGGTTAAAGCGCTGAGCTTCCTCTTGGGCGAGCATGAGCACCTTGCGTGCCCGCTCAGTAAATTTGTCAAACCGATTGGATTCGTTCACCTATATTTCCTCTCCCCAAGGGGTACACGCGACATCGCGTTCGGAGATTCCGGCCCTGAGACAGCTCGTTTCCTGTTCAACCCTCAGTGTCACCGTCGTCGAACCGCAAGGCCGCCAGCTTCTGAAACTCGGAGTGCGAGGGCTGTAACTCCTCATCCAGCATATCATGTGCCCTCGCGGCGTGAGCTCGCAACGCCTCGTCGCTTTCCTGCTGCTGAAGGTCCTGTTGCGCCTGTTTCATGCTCAGTCCAAGCCGCTTGCGCACCACATCGATACCGGTGATCTTGACCTGCACACTGTCGCCCTCCTGCACCACCTGACTCGCCGACATCACGTGATAATCGGCCAGCTCGGAGATGTGGATGAGCCCCTCTACACCACCCTCCAGCCGGGCAAAGGCGCC
Organism: Chloroflexota bacterium; assembly: GCA_035532895.1. Taxonomy (GTDB): domain Bacteria; phylum Chloroflexota; class JAJPGV01; order JAJPGV01; family JAJPGV01; genus DATKQD01. Next base: position 26,154 of record DATKQD010000280.1, on the reverse strand, counting down.
GAACTTAGCCAGCTTGGTGATGGTAGCCTCTCTGGTCTCGCCCACCACCAGGTGAGCCACCAGCTCGGTCCAAGGATCTGCCTGGGCTTGTTTGATGCTCAGCCCGATCTTCTTTGTCTCCTGGTCGACGTTCAGCACGGCCACATCAACTATCTGGCCTACTTGCAGCACCTCGCGCGGGTGCGCGATGCGCGTCCACGACACTTCGGAGATGTGCACCAGCCCATCCGCGCCGCCCAGGTCCACAAAGGCGCCGAACTCCGCCAGTGAGGACACCCGCCCCTGCCGCACGTCGCCCACATGCAAGTCCGAGAGGAGGGCGCTCTTACGCTGCTCGCGCAGCTCCTGCACGGCGGCGCGCTGGGAGGCGATCACGCGGTTGCGCGGGCGGCTCAGCTCGATGATTTTCACCGAGATTCGCTGCCCCACCAGTTGCTGCAGGCGGGCCAGGGTGGCGTCGCCCTCGGCGCCTTCGCCCTCCGCGGATGGGGCCGGCCGCGGCTCGTCGCGCCGCAGGTCGGCCACTTGCGAGATCGGCACAAAGGCCCGCAGGCCGAGGTCCACAATCAGGCCGCCCCGGTTGCACTCCAGCACCGGTGCCTCCAGCGTGGCTCCAGCGGCGAGGTACTCCTCCGCCTCCCGCCAGTGCCGTTCCGCCTCCGCGCGGCGCAGCGAGAGCACCGGGTGTCCTTCATTGCTCTCGGCGCGCAGCACATACACCAGCACCGTTTGGCCGACCTGCAGCTGCGCCACAGCCTCTGGGGACCCCAGTTCGCGGCCGTTAACCACACCCTCGGACTTGAGGCCAATGTCCACCAGTACCTCTTCAGGCTCGACGTGAACAATGAAGCCTTCGACAATCTGTCCCGCGTGAAGCGACTGGGCGCGCTCTTCGGATGCCTCGAGGAGATCGCGCATCGAGTCCCCACCCTCCTCCAGAGGGAACCTGGACTCGTCCGTCTCGCCTGCCACCGTCATGTGCCTCCGGGCCTGCCTGAGCAGTCTTCAGCAGCCTTTGTGGCACGACAATATCACATGACCTCGGCCGAGCATCACCACGCCAAACAGCGGTCTTCCGCCTGCTTACGGAGCGCTGGCGGCAGCGCTGCACGTACAATCCAGGTACCGTGCCTGCACTGCTGATCTCCCCCGCCGAGCTGCGCGACCTCATCCAAACGAGCCGCCCGCGGCTCGTGGATACGCGCTGGAAGCTGGGCGACCCAACCTACGGGCGAGCCACATTCGAGAAAGGGCATATTCCCGGCGCGATCTACCTGGACATGGATCGCGACCTGGCCGGGCCACCCGGCGGCCCCGGCGGGCGCCATCCCATCCCTTCGGCCGATGCCTTCAGCGACACGATGTCGGGCGCGGGCGTCGATCGCGACACGCCCGTGGTCAGCTATGACGCGGGCGATGGCGTGGGCGCAGCCCGCCTGTGGTGGCTGCTGCGCCACTTCGGTCACGACAAGGTGACTGTGCTGGATGGTGGCTATGCCGCCTGGATTGCCGCCGGCTATACCACCGCGGCGGGGCCAGCCGAGCGGCCGGCCCCCAAGGCATTTCACGCCCGCGAACGCGCGGACGATGTCATCGGAACCGAAGAGCTCGGCCGCCAGTTGGAAGGTGGCTCGCTGCTGCTGCTGGACGCGCGCGCACCGGAGCGCTGGCGGGGTACAACAGAGCCGTTGGACCCCAAGCCGGGCCGCATCCCTGGGTCTATCAACGCGCCAGCTACACAGAACCTCGCCGGCGGCCACCTGAGATCGGCCGACGAGCTGCGGGCGTACTACACGGAGCTGGGCGTGGCAGACCCATCGGGTGTAGCGGTCTCCTGTGGCTCCGGCGTAAGTGCCTGCCTGGACCTGCTGGGGTTGGAATTGGCGGGCTTGCGTGGCGCGCGCTTATATCCGCCTTCCTACTCAGGGTGGGTGGCCAGCGAGCTACCGGTGGAGCGTGGCTGACACGCTTCTCTCAGCGACGGCCAAGCAGTAGACGAAGGACTGCCCCAGTCGCTGCCCCATAGGTGAGGTGGGCCGAAAGGTCCTTCGCCAGCGTTTGCCGGTCGTACTCCCACAGCGGTTTGTACAGGCCCGCCGCCGGCAAACTTACGTAGCTGGAAAGCCACACCAGCGCCCCGAAGAGCGGCCCGAACACCAGACGCTGACGCCGCGCCGAGCCAGCCACCAGCCCAAACAGCGCACCCCACAGCATGCCGTAGCCCCAGTGCACCACATTGTTGGTGAGGGGCGCCGCCGTGGCAGGCAGCGGCCGTTGCAGGAAGCCTTCCGCCAGGCGCTTCCCCACTTGCGCTGGCGCCCCTGCCTGATCCCAGGTTAAGCCGGCGGAAAACTCCCAGGCACCAAAGCCACTGTGCCCGCCACCCGCCCGGTAGCGCACGTACCATAAGCCATCCATCGCTAGCGTGCCCATGGCCCCCGCCACCAGACCACGAATGACCACCCCCACCGGTGTCACGCTGCCCCTACCGCGCATCCCGTTCTCCTTTCCTACCTCGCAAGATCAAGAAATTGTGCGCACTGGCCGCCGCCATTTCTGTGCCGTTTGGTCTGCTTGGCGGCCACGCACCGCGTCGAACCGCGCGGGCGCCACTGTCGAATGCGAACCTTGAGCAGTGTGGCAAGGCCATCAGGGGCCGTCCTCGCCTTCCAGGAGAAGCTGGAAGTTCGGCCGGAAACCTGCCGCGGTGGCCGGGCTGAGGTCTCTCCGGAGCGTCGATTGAGCTCGCCAACTGTGTCGACAGGGAATCGGCTGAGGGCCGCCAATGGCTTCCGGCCGAACTTCTCGGCGGAGCCGAATGGGCTCCGCCGCTCTGCAGTGCGATGCGCTTGACCTGCTAGGGTGCGCCGGTGGGGATGGCCCGGGTGATCACCATAATGAACATGATCAAGCTCGCCAGGCCCAGCGTGAACGCCTCGCGGCGCGCGGTGGCGCCGGGCGTATAGCTGTAGGCGCCCACCATAATCGCCGGCAGGGCAACTCCATACAGCAAGTGCAGCATCTGCCCCGGGCGCTGGCCGGCGATAAACAGCACCACGCCCGCCAGGTCTTGGACCAGCACCAGACCCACGGCGAGGATGTAGGTCGAGCGGTACGCGCCCCCAACCGGCCGCTTCACCAGGCCGGCACCCACTCCCCAGATGCCCAGCAGGAGAAGAACGTACACAACGGCCCGGGCGAGAACCTGGTGAACCTCCAGCATGTGCGCTGCGGATTGTATCCACTGCAAGCACTCCGGCGATACCCTCCTGGCTCCGCCGATGGCACGAATTCATATATGTTATGTCGAGTCCTAGGCCCCCCACTGTCGAACGCACTGCACACGGCCGCCTTACACTCGACTATTCAGCGATGCTCGATCCCATCCCAGCCACCGGAGCTCGTAGGTCTGTGGCACACCGGCGAAGGGCGACAGCCTTCCAGCTCTGGGAGTAGCGAGTGAGTGAGGCTGAGCTCCCACGTGTTCGGCATGGTTCCTGCAAGCCGAGCGGCGACCGGTTACCGTAGTAAAGAGTAAGCGTAGGGAGTAAGGATGCCGTTACGAGGACCGCGCGCGCCGACCGTGCCGGTGGATGTGCGCGAACTGGCCAATTCTGGCCCGCGGCTCCAATTGTTGTCGTGGACCCTCACCCTGGCTGCCCTCGCCCTGGTTATCGCCTTCTTCGCGGTCGGTCACACCCTGGTGCTGCACCTCCAGCCCGACCTTGGCGTCATCTGCGCCCGCCAGGTGCTGGATGGGCCCCTGTGCCCTTAACCCAGATACTGGCCCAGGGCCGACCCTACTCCTCTCGGTAGCTCCGCGCCAGCTCGGCGTAGTGGTTGGCGGAGCGGCCGAGCTGTTGCAGCTCCTGAGGCGTAATTTCGCGCACTACCTTGCCGGGGATCCCCAGCACAAGGGAGTGATCGGGCACCTCTCGCCCCTCGGATACCAGCGCGCGCGCACCGACAATGCACTCCCGGCCGACGCGCGCGCCATTCATCACCACTGCGCCCATGCCGATGAGCACGCGATCTGCCACGGTACAGCCGTGGACGATGGCCGCGTGGCCCACGGTCACATACTCCCCGATGCGGCAGGGGAAGCCCACACCTCCACCCCGCGGGCCGTCCGCGTGCAGCACGCTGTTGTCCTGAATGTTGCTGAAGCGCCCTACGGTGATGCTGTTCACGTCGCCACGCAGAACCGCGCCGAACCAGATGCTGGCGCCCTCGGCCACGAAGACGTCGCCAATCAGATGTGCGCCTGGAGCCACCCAAGCAAGTGGGTGAACTTCCGGCCGAGCGCCATGGTGCCCGTGCAGCCCGGGGTGATCGACGGTGAGCATCGGTCCAGTGTAGCGGGCGCCGGTGTTACGCTGACGGCAGATGGCTGAATCGAGCTTCGACCGGCTGAAGGATATTGGCCGGCGCTTTCAGCGAGGCGAGCTGTCGCTGCACGATGCCGCCCGCGAGGCGGGCCTGAGTGAAAATGCCTTTGAGCAGGTCGTGCGCAAATACGCGTGGGCCGAGGAAAAGGCCGGCCAGGCCAGCAACGCTGCCGGCAGTGCAGCGCGCGCCGGCCGCAACCTGTTGCGCCGCTGGACGAACCTCTAACCGCTCGGCTGACAAACGGCAGGGCGGCAGGCACACCGAGGACTGCCAGCTTCCTTTGGGCTAGTGCTCCGCCTGCCCGCTGCTCGTGAGCCCGGCGGCCCCAGGGACCCTGCTGGTTGGTGGCAATGCAGACAGGGCAACTTCTGGCTTAGGCGGCGTTGGCGGCCACCACCGACCACTGCCCGGCGTCGTCCTGCTGCGCGATATACATCTGCCGCACGTTGTTGGCGTACAGCACCTCCACCATTGCCGTCTGGGAGCCGGCCTGAACTGGCATGGCCGCGATCTTCACGATCGGCGCCAATTGCTGGGCATAAGCGCGCACGGCGGCCACAGCCGCGACTTGCTCGGCACTCACCGGCGCAGGTGCTGCGCTGGGGCTAACATGGGCCTGTGGCGCGCTGGGCGCCCTCGAGGGAGCGGGGGGCTGGCTACCACAGCCCGCCACGAGAAGGGCTGGCAGCAGCAGCAGCGGACCAAAGGCTCTCGGCAGCCAGTTCGCATTGAACCGGCGCTCGCGCACAACCTCATGCGGCCGCGGCAACACGTCTCCGGCCGAGCCTCTCGAACGATGGTTCACGGCTCGATTGTAGCCTTGCTCGGCTCAGCGCAGGGTCAGCCTCTGGCACTGTCCGGCCTTTGGTGTCGACCCACGCACGACTCGCTTCCGGGCGCGGCTGGGGACGCCCTTCACGACCCCACGTCGCGCACGGGCGAAAGGTATGTCTTCTGCGCTACTTGTGGCACCCGTCGAGGGCAAAAAGAAGGAGGGAAGCAAGCTTCCCTCCTTCTCGGACCGGACGACCCCACCGGGCCCCGCATCATCTACCAGCTCGTCCGCGATTCAACCTACGCTTTTCTGAGTAGAACTGCCTATGCCGAAAGTCACACCTGGGCTGAACCGGCCAACAATCTCCGGGGCCCTTGCCCCTTCGCCAGCTTCACCGAACGCTCGACTCCGAAATCGATTTGTGCCAGACCGAGGTGAGATGCAGCACCCGCTGCATACCAGAGCGATGCAAGTAGGGAAACACGATGCGCAGCAGAAAGCCATCGAACACCGAGCTGCGCTGCTTCAGAACCATCCCAACATCCACCTGCCCGCCTCCATTGCGAGCTGTATAACGGCTTTCCGCGGCATTTGATACGCGCCTCACGCTGAGAGCTGCCTAAGAACCCAACAGGCCGCCAGCGCCCCCGCGACGGTGACGCTGGTGCCAGCCAGGCAACGGGTACGTGCCCCCCGGATGCCCCAGATGGCGGGATCCGAAGCTATGTGCAGGGCCAGGGACGGCACCCCCAGAGCCGCCGCCAGGTGCGTAATGCCCGAGTCGTTCCCTACAAACAGCGCGGCACCTCTGAGCCGTGCGGCCAGCTCAACCAGCGTGAGGCCGGACCACACCTCAGCTCCCGGCAGGTGTCCAGGTAGCTGTTCAAGGAAGCGGTCCACGGCAGGCCCATCCGCGGGGCCCCGCACAACCGCGAGCGGCATTCCCAGCGCCACCGCCAAACGTGCGAAACACTCTGCCGGCCAGCATTTGGCAGCCGAGCCCGCGCCCACGTGCAGCACCAGCCTCTTGCCGGAGTCCACTCCGGCCGCGGGCTCAGAGAACAGCGTCTGCGAGGCATCCTCGGTTCGTGGTGCCTCTCCCGCAGCCAAGCGTCCTGCCGGCGCCGCCAGGGCCAATCGGGGCTCTCGGTCGAGGAAGGTAGGGTCGATAGCGTCCACCAGCCAGTCGGCTACGTGCTGACTGTGAGACGCTGCCTCGCGCGCGGAGCGCCGCAATCCCGGCAGCAGGCCGCGAGGCTCGGCGGCGAAGATGACGTGGTAGTCGAACGGGCGCCACGTCCGTGGCGGCTCCTCGAACAGCCCCAGCAGCCGTGGATCGTCACTTGCCAGGGCCTGGTCCACTGGCAGCAGGGGCAAGCAGGCTGGGTTGCCGGCGAAGGTTACGCGGCAACCGGGGAAGCGCCATCGTAGGGCCGCCAGCGCCGGCAACGTGAGCAGCGTGTCGCCGATGGCTCCGGGGCGGTAGACGAAAATGTCCTGTATCGCGGGGACGCTAAGATCGGGCGGCAATGTCTCAGTCCGCTCGCGTCCCCGGTCCAGGACTCACCCGATCGGTGTGGCGTCCAATAGCCTGCCCGCTGCCACTTACCATCACCGGCCTCATTGTGGCCCGGCTGCGGAGGCGCAGACCAGCCGCGTGACCGAGCGGCAGATCGATGTGCTGGGGGTCCCCATGGATCTGGGCGCCGACCGGCGTGGTGTGGACATGGGCCCCTACGCCATTCGCTACGCTGGGTTGGAGCGCGATCTGCAGGATATGGGCCGCAAGGTAGCGGACCAGCAGAACCTGGCCGTCATGGGCCCAGAGGGGCAGGTCAACGCGCGCCACGGCCCAAAATTCGTGCCGCAGATCGAAGCCGTGTGCACCGAGTTGCGCCGCTGGATGGCGGGCTCGCTCAACGCTGGCCACCTTCCGCTGGTGCTGGGCGGCGATCATTCGCTGGCCATCGGCAGCCTGGCCGGGCTGCTGGACGAGCGCCCCGGGGCGGGCGTGGTGTGGATCGACGCTCACGGAGACGTGAACACGCCCAAAACCAGCCCCAGCGGCAACGTGCACGGCATGCCGCTGGCTGTGGCGCTGGGGCTCACCGATCTCTTTCACAGCCTGGGCTGGGGCCAGCGTGCTATCGACCCGGCACGGCTGGTGCTGTTGGGCATCCGCAACCTGGACTCCGGCGAGAAGGCGGCGCTGCGCCACCTGAATATACGCGTCATCACCATGGCCGAGATCGACCGGGTGGGGGTGCAAAAAGCGATCGAGGAGGTGCTGGGCATCCTGGAAGGCTGCGAGCACCTGCACCTATCGATCGACATGGATGCGATGGATCCACTCGAAGCACCTGGCGTGGCCACCCCGTGGCCCGGCGGACTCACCTATCGCGAGGCGCACCTGGCCATGGAGTTGCTGGCGGCCTCGCAGCGGATCGGCTCCTTGGAGGTGGTTGAGGTCAACCCTATCGCCGATCGGGCCAATCAAACGGGCCGCTTCGCTGAGGGGCTCATTCTCTCCGCACTGGGAATGACCATCCTATGAGCGCGCAGGAACGCGTCGAAATGACTGGCCACATCATCGACTCCGGGGCTTTGACCAAGCTTATGGATACCATCATGGACCTGGGTGGCGACTTTGAGGTGGAGGACCAGCGCTACGGCCGCCGCAAGGACGAGCCCAGCTACATTCGGCTGGAGGTCCGCGCGCCTACGCCCCAGGTGCTGGAGCAGATCCTTCTGTCCTGCCAGACGCTCGGCGCCAACCTGTTCGACCACCAGGACGTGCATACGGAGCTGGCACCCAAGGATGGCGCCCTGCCCAATGGCTTCTACTCCACCACCAATCTGCGCACCGAAGTGCGGCTGAACGGCACCTGGGTGGTGGTGGATGAGCAGGAAATGGACCTGGCCATCGTCGTGGACAGCGCCGCCAGCACGGCGCGCTGCTTGGCCATGGCCGACGTACGCGCGGGCCAGACCGTGGTGGTTGGCCATCACGGCATCCGTGTCACGCCGCTGCAACGAGCGCGCGAACGCGAGGTGTTCTCATTCATGCGCTCTGAGGTCTCGTCCGAGCGGCCCAAGCATCTGGCCATCTATGAGATCGCCGAAGCCATGCGGCGCATTCGCGCCGAGCACGGCAAGGTGCTGTTTGTGGTTGGCCCAGCCATCATCCACACCGGCGCCGGCCCGCACCTGGAGCAGCTCATCCGTGACGGTTATGTGCAAGTGCTGTTCGGCGGCAACGCCATCGCCACCCACGACATCGAATCCGCCCTGCTCGGTACCTCCCTGGGCGTGGACCTGGCCACAGGCCTGACCGTGGAGGGCGGGCACGCCAACCACATGCGGGCGCTTAACGCCGTTCGCCAGGCTGGATCCATCCACGCCGCGGTGGAGCAAGGATTGCTGCGGCGCGGCGTCATGTATGAATGCCTCACCCACGGGGTAGAGCTGGTGCTGGCTGGATCGATCCGCGACGACGGCCCTATGCCGGAGGTGATCACGGATGTCATCGAAGCGCAGAAGGCCATGCGCCGCGCAATCCAGGGCGGCGTGCAAATGGCCATCATGGTTTCCACCATGCTGCACTCCATCGCGACCGGCAACTTGCTGCCCGCGACGGTGAAAACGGTAGTCGTGGACATCAACCCCGCCACGGTCACCAAGCTGGCCGATCGCGGCAGCTTTCAAGTAGCCGGCATCGTGTCTGACGCCGAGCTCTTCCTCAGCTCGCTGGCGGCCGCCCTGCGCAGCGAAGTGCCCGCGCTACCCGCCTCCGCCTGAGGCGCGAGGCACCCGCGGGCTCAGGCCGAAACCGGGGCCGGCGCAAGGGGCTCGCTGGCCGCATATTCGCGAGGGCCACGCCGGGCGCGCGCTTTGAACTGCTCCTCATACAGGCGGGCGTAGAGCCCGCCGAGCGCCAGCAGCTCGATGTGGCTGCCACGCTCCACCAGGCGGCCATGGTCCAGCACCAGGATGACGTCCGCTGCCAGGATGGTGGACAACCGATGCGCGATCACCAGGCTGGTGCGGCCATGAAGCAGCGGCTGGAGAGCCGCCTGAATGAGCGCCTCTGAATGCGAATCGAGCGAGGAAGTGGCTTCGTCCATGATCAGCACACGCGGATCCTTCAGCAGAACGCGGGCGATAGCCACGCGCTGCTTCTCGCCGCCGGAGAGGCGATAGCCGCGCTCGCCCACGACGGTGTCGTAGCCCTCAGGCAGCGAACTGATGAAGTCGTGAATGTTGGCGGCGCGGCAGGCAGCTTCCATCTCGGCCGGCGAGGCAGTGTCCCGCGCGTAGAGCAGGTTGTCCCGTAGGCTGGCGTGGAACAGGAAGGTCTCCTGGGTCACCACCCCGATGTGTTGCCGCAAGGACTGCTGCGCCAGTTGGCGCACGTCGCGCCCATCAACCAGCACGCGGCCGGCGCTCGGATCGTAGAAGCGCGGCACCAGGTAGGTGATCGTGGTCTTGCCGGCGCCGCTGGGGCCCACCAGAGCCGCTAGCTGCCCTGGTTCGATAGCGAACGACACGCCGCGTAGTGCTGGGATATCGGCCCGGTAGGCAAAGCTCACGTCCTCAAATGTGAGCAGCCCGCTCGCCTGGGCCAGCTGCTGTGCGGCAGGCGCGTCCTGAATCTCGGGCACCAGGTCCATGTACTCAAACAGCCGGTGGAAAAGCGCCAGCGCACTCATGAAGTCCACATGCACGCTGGCCAACTGCCCGGCGGGACCGTACAACCGGCCCAGCAGCGCCACAAAAGCCACGATGGTGCCAATAGTCAGCGAGCCACGAATGACGAAGATTCCCCCCAGGAGGTAGATCAACGCGGGGCCAATTTGCAGAAAGAGCTGCTGCAGCATGAAGAACCAGCGGCCAATAGTGGCTCGACGCAGCGATAGGTCGAAAACCTGCTCGTTGGTGTGGCGAAAGCGGGCCAGCTGCTGCTGGTCACGCGTGAAGGTCTTCATGAGCAGGTAGCCGCTGATGCTGAGCGTCTCTTCCATGAACGTGGTGAGCTCCGCGTAGCGGCGCTGCGTCTCCATGGTGAGCTGATATCGCACCCGACCGATACGCCTTGTCGGCAGGATGAACAGCGGCAGGATGGCGATGGAGAGCAGCGACAGCTTCCAGTCCATTTGAAAGATGAGCACCAGCGTGCTGAGCAGAATGAGGGAGTTGCTCAGAATCTGCACCAGCGCACTGGTCACCGCGTCCTGTACGCCGCCCACGTCGTTGTTGAGGCGGGACATGATCTCGCCCGTTTTGGTATTGGTGAAGAAGCGGAGCGCCAGCCCGGTGAGGTGCTGATACAGCTGGTTGCGCAGGTCCATCATCACCCGCTGGCTGGCATAGTTGTTGAAGTAGCCCTGAATCACCCCCAGCAGGCCACCCACAAGCGAAGCAACCACGATGCCGCCGGCCAGCCACAGCAGCTGAGAGACGTTGTGATGGGGCAGCGCATCGTCGATGATGGACCGGACCAGCAGGGGTGGCGCCAGCCCGAGCACGGCCGATACGCTCACACACGCCAGAATCGCGAGACCTTCGCGCCAGTAGGGCCGCAGCAGCTGCAGGATACGCCCCAGCAGCGCGCGGGTGACGCGTGGCACGTCTGGAGGCGTCGGGCGGCCGCCATGGTTACGGCCAAATCCGCCCCCACGGCCCATGTTCAGCACGGAATCAGCCGGTTACCAGGAAAGGATGTAGGCCTCACCGCGGCGGGCTGTGAAACGGTACACGTCGCCCACCAGGCGCGGCCGGGAGAGCCAGCGCAGATAGTCCTGCTCGGTGGCCGGATTCGCGTCCTGCCGCGCCTTCTCCAGGGTTTTGGTGGCTTTGAGGTTGCCCACATCCTCCACCACTCGCAGCAGCGAGCCCTGGCCATGATAGGCGCGCTCGTCGTCCTGAACGATCATGTTGCCCTTCCCTTATGCGTATGCGCGCCGGTCTCTCTCGCGCAGGCTAAGTGTCTCACAGCAGCTTGCCGGCGGCGGCAACTTGCAGCGCCAGTTCCAGCGTGGCTTCCGGCGCATCCCAAGCCGGGTAATGCCCTGCTCCGTCCAGCACTACGTGCGTGGCTGCCGGCGCGGCGGACACCAGCCCCTCCTTCCCGCTCAGGAAAGGATCGTGGCTGCCCCAGCAGAAGGCCGCCGGTTGGCTGAGGCGCGCGGCGCTGGCTTGGGCGTCGTACGCGGCGATGGCCCACACGTCGTGCAGTGCCCACAGACCCGCCCGCGCCCGCTCGGCGTTCAGCTCGTCCACCAGGCTCGGGGTAAACGTCTTGTACCGTTCACGGACCGCCGGCTCACCCATGGGGATGCCCAGGCCCTGCGCATCCACGAAGCCGGCTGCCCGGCTGGCCAACCAGGCGCTCCGATCGGCCGGCGACCGAAAGTTCGGCACGCCCAGCAGCAGCGCCGCCGCCACGCGCTCCGGCTCCAGCAGCGCCGTTTCCAGCGCGACCATGGCCCCCAGCGCTGCTCCGGCCAGGATGCAGCGCTCAATACCAGCGGCGCGAAGCAAGGCACTCACCGCCGCGGCATGGTGCTCCACAGACACGGCATCGCGCCGCGCTTCGGATTGCCCGTGGCCCAGCAGGTCCGGCGCATACACGTCGAAGCGTGTGGCCAACAGCGGCAGGCTGCGGGACCACGACCATGAAGAGGCCGCCATCCCGTGCAGCGCCACCAGCGCCGGCCCGTTGCCCTGCCGCACGTAGTGCAGGGTTCCCAGCGGCGTAGCCAGGTCGTGCTCAGTGGCCACCCCCGCCTCCCATAACAGCCTGTCCCTCACGGTCGTGGCCAGTGCCAAGGTGGCGCCGGGTGTATTCGGTTAGCGGGGCCACGCCCAAATCCCGCAGCGGCGGGCCCTCCAGCGACGTCACGAACTCGCGCGCGGTATCGAGCGAGGTAAGGCAGGGAATGCGCGCCTCTACCGCCGCTCGGCGAATCTCGAAGCCATCCTTCATCGGCCCACCACCCTGCATGGTATTGATGATGGCCTGCACCTGGCCAGTGGTGATGGCATCCACGACGTCCGGCGAGCCTTCGCCGATGCGGCGCACCGCCTCGACCGCGATGCCGTGCGCCGCCAGGAAGCGGGCTGTGCCACTGGTGGCGAAGAGGCGGTAGCCCATGCGATCGAGGCGCGCCAGCGTGTCCAGTGCGGCGTCCTTGTCTCTGTCCGCAATGGAGGCCAGCACGGCACCCCGCTCTGGCAGGTCCACACCGGCGGCCTTGAAAGCTTTGGCAATGGCGCCCTGCACCGTCCAGTCGATGCCCATCACCTCGCCGGTGGACTTCATCTCCGGGCCCAGGTACGCATCCACGCCCAGGAGCTTGGACATCGAGAACACCGGTGCCTTGATAGCCGCGAACGGCGGAGGTGGCAGCAGGCCCGTGCCGCACCCCAGGCCGGCCAGCGTCCGCCCAAGCGAAACAAGCGTGGCCAACCGCACCATCGGCACTTCGGTGACTTTGCTGAGAAAAGGCACAGTGCGGCTGGAGCGGGGGTTGGCTTCGATCACCAGCACCTCTTCGCCGCGCACCACATACTGAATGTTCAGCAGGCCGCGGATGCCCAGCCCCAGCGCCATGCGCGTGCTGAAGTCGACAATCCGCGCCACATGATCGGCTGTCAGATGCAGTGGAGGGAAAGCCGCCATGCTGTCGCCCGAATGGACGCCGGCCCTCTCGATGTGCTCCATAATGCCGGGAATCAGCACCTCAGTCCCATCACAAATGAGATCCACCTCAACCTCAGTGCCCTCCACGTACTGGTCCACCAGCACCGGGCGGCTGGGGCTGACGGCGATGGCCAGGGTGAGGTATTGCCGCAGCTGCGTGTCGTTGTAGATGATCTCCATGGCTCGCCCACCCAGGACGTAGGACGGGCGCACCAGCACCGGGTAGCCCACGCTGGCCGCCACATCCAGCGCGCGCTGCACGGTAGTGGCGGTTGCGCCAGGTGGCTGCGGAATACTGAGCTCGCGCAGCAGCTGGCCGAATTTCTCGCGATCCTCCGCCAGATCGATGGCCGTGGTCTGGCTGCCGGCGATGCGATAGTGGGCACGTTCGACCGCCTCGGCCAGGTTAATGGCGGTTTGACCGCCGAACTGGCACACCACCTGCACGCTGTGCTGGGCACCCAGCTCCGCTTGGCGCGTGGCCGGCTCTTCGTTTGCCAGGATATCCAGCACAGACTCGTCGTCCAACGGCTCGAAGTACAGGCGCTGGCTGCTGTCGAAATCGGTGCTGACGGTTTCGGGGTTGCTGTTGACCATGATGCTGGCGCAGCCGGCCTCGCTGAGCGCCCACGCGCTGTGCACGCTGCAATAGTCGAACTCAATGCCCTGTCCGATGCGAATAGGCCCTGAGCCGAGCACCACCGCCGCTGGACCGGTCGTGGGCAGCGCCTCGTTCTCGTGATCGTAGGTTGAGTAGAAGTACGGCGTGCGGGCTTCGAACTCGGCGGCGCAAGTGTCCACCATCTTGTACACGGGGCGAATGCCAAGGCGTTCGCGTTCGCTGCGCACGGACTCCGCGCTCTTGCCGGTGAGCTCGCCGATGACAGCATCGGGGAAGCCCAGCTGCTTGGCCTCCAGCAGCGATCCGCCGGCACTGATCGCCTCCTCGGCCTGCACCAGCCGCTGGAAGGCTCGCAGGAACCAAGGGTCGATGCCGCTCAGCTGGTGTACCTCCTCCAGCGCCATGCCATCGCGCAAGGCGGCGAAGATGGCCCATAGGCGCAGGTCGTTACTCTGGCCGATCATCTTGGGCAGGTCCCAACCCGGCTCCCGCCACAGCAGACTGCGCCCGCCAATCTCCAGCGAGCGCACGGCCTTCTGCAATGCCGCCTCAAAACGCCGGTCGATGGCCATCACCTCGCCGGTTGCCTTCATCTGCGTGCCGATGCTGCGATCGCCGCCGGGAAACTTATCGAACGGCCAGCGCGGGATCTTCACCACGCAGTAATCCAGCGCCGGCTCGAAAGCCGCGGTCGTCTCTTTCGTCACAGCGTTGGGAATCTCGTGCAGCCGTTTGCCGATGGCGATTTTGGCCGCCACCCGCGCGATGGGGTAGCCGGTGGCCTTGGATGCCAGCGCCGATGAGCGGCTCACCCTGGGGTTGACCTCGATGACGTAGTAGTTGAAGGAGGCGGGGTCCAGCGCGAACTGCACGTTGCAGCCGCCCTCAATGCCTAGCGCGCGAATGATGCGCAGGGCCGACGAGCGGAGCATCTGGTGCTCCTTGTCGGTCAGCGTCTGGCTGGGCGCCACGACGATCGAGTCGCCGGTATGCACACCCATGGGATCGATGTTCTCCATGTTGCAGATGGTGATGCAGGTGTCGCCGGCATCCCGCATGACCTCGTACTCCAGCTCTTTCCAGCCCTGGAGGTATTTCTCCACCAACACCTGGTGGATGGGGCTGGCGTCGAGTCCGGCCTGCACCATCGTGCTCAGTTGCGCCTGGGTGCGCACCACGCCTCCACCCGTGCCGCCCAGGGTGAACGCGGGCCGGATGATGATAGGCAGTCCGCAGCGCTCCACGAAGCGCGCGGCGTCATCCACGTTCTCCACGCTCAAGCTGTCCGGCACCGGCTCACCCATCTCCAACAGCAGGCGCTTGAACAGCTCGCGGTCTTCGGCCTTGCGAATGGTGTCCAGGCTGGTACCCAGCAACTTCACACCGTAGCGCTCCAGCACGCCGTGCTCCGCTAGCTCGAGCGCCAGGTTGAGGCCGGTTTGGCCGCCCAGGGTGGGCAGCAGGCCATCCGGGCGCTCGCGCTGGATGATCTTCTCCAGGAAGCTCACCGTCAGCGGTTCCAGGTAGACCACGTCCGCCACATCCGGGTCGGTCATGATCGTAGCCGGGTTGCTGTTGACCAGCACCGTGGTGATGCCCTCTTCGCGCAGCGAGCGGCAGGCCTGCGTACCAGCGTAGTCGAACTCGGCCGCCTGGCCAATGACGATCGGGCCAGAGCCGATGATCAGCACCTTCATGCCATCGCTCACGCCGCCTCCAGCAGCTCCACGAACTGTCGAACGATGTTCAGGGAATCGTTCGGCCCGGGCGACGCCTCAGGATGGAATTGAATCGAGAGCAGCGGCAGCTCGCGATGACGCAAGCCTTCGACCGTTCCGTCGTTCAGGTTGCGGTGGGAGACGGTCGCGCCCGCTTCGGCCAGACCAGCGCGGTCGAGCGCAAACCCGTGGTTCTGGCTGGTCACCCGCACCACTCCAGTGGCTTCTTCCAGCACGGGATGGTTAGCGCCGCGGTGGCCGAACTTCAACTTGTAGGTGCTGGCGCCGAGGGCCAGGCCAATGAGCTGGTGGCCCAGGCACACACCGAGCGTCGGCTTCGCGTGAATCAGCGCGCGGGTACTCTCGATGGCATAGTCCAGCAGCGCGGGGTTACCCGGACCGGGCGACAACACCACGCCCTCCGGCTGGGTCGCCAGAATGTCCTTCGCGGAGCTGTCGCAGGGGTGCACCGTCACCTCGCAACCGGCTTGGCTGAGCACACGCAGCAGGTTGTACTTGACGCCGAAATCCACCAGCGCCACACGGTGCCGCTTGCCGCGGGATTCCTCCCACACGTAGGGCTCCGCGCAGGACACCACTTTCACGAAGTCGATGGCCGAGTAGTTGGGATTCAGCTTGAGCCTGGCCAGCAGCTCGGCCGGGCCGCGCTCGCAGGAAATGGCGCCCATGAGCGCACCAGCCTGGCGAATGTGCTTGGTGAGTGCGCGGGTATCCACACCGCTCACGGCTGGGATCTCGGCTGCGCGCAGGTGCTTGTCCAAACTGCGATTGCTGCGCCAGTTGCTGGGCTCGCGGCACAGCTCGTGCACGATAAGCGCGTTCAGCTGCAGCTCGCGCGACTCGACGTCCTCCGGGTTGATGCCGTAGTTGCCGACCAGGGGATAGGTGAGAACCACGATCTGGCCGCGGAACGATGGATCGCTCAATATCTCCTGGTAGCCGGTCATACCGGTGCTGAATACCACTTCACCAATGGCATCGGCCGCGGCGCCGAAGGCCGTCCCCTCAAACACGCTACCGTCCTCCAGCACCAGCACGGCGCGGCGCGGCTCAGGCTGCAACGGCTTCGCTCAGACCATCGAAGGCCACCACCCCGCGGCACACCGTCAGCAACACGCGGCCAGTGAGGCGCTGGCCATGCAGTGGCGAGTTGCGGCCGCGGCTGCGGAAACGATCTACGTCCACCATCCATTCAGCGTCGGGATCGACCAGGGTCCAGTCGTCCTCCGGCAGGCTGAGACCCAGCACGGCCGCCGGGCCGCGGGTGAGCTTGTCCACCAGCACCTCAAACGGCAGTTGTCCAGTGTGAACCAGGCCCATGAGCGAGCCAAAGGCTGTTTCGAGATTCGAGATGCCGAAGGCGGCCGACTCGAACTCGCACTCCTTTTCCACGCGGGCATGTGGCGCGTGGTCGGTGGCAATGGCGTCAATTGTGCCATCGATCAGGCCCTCCAGCAGCGCGGCGCGGTCCGCGTCGGTGCGCAGCGGTGGGTTCACCTTGCAATTGGTGTCGTACCCGCCGCGCTCCACCCACGCATCGGTGAGGGTGAGGTGGTGCGGGGTAACTTCGGTCGTCACGCGGATGCCGCGCCGCTTGGCGGCACGCACGAGCTCCACCGCGGGCGCGGTGCTGAGGTGGGCCAGGTGCACGTGGGCGCCAGTTTGTGCGGCCAGCGCGATGTCTCGCGCCACCATGACCTCTTCGCCCGCGGTAGGCCAGCCGGGCAGACCCAGTCGCTCGGACACCGCCCCTTCGTGCATGGCCCCGCCGGCCGTCAGCCGCGGGTCCTCGCAGTGGTCGATGACGGGCCGGCCGAAGCTGGCTGCATATTCCAGCGCCAGGCGCATGAGGCGACTGTCGGCCACGGGGCTGCCGTCATCCGAAAAGGCCACTGCGCCGGCCCCGGCCAGCTCGGCCATATCCGTCAGCTCGCTGCCCGCGCGCCCGCGGGTGACCGCGGCAATCGGCAGCACCCGAACCGCGCCCTGGCTCCGCGCCGTATCCTGCACCAGGCGCAGCGTCGCCAGGGTATCGATCGCCGGCTCGGTGTTGGGCATACAGCACACGGTGGTGAAACCGCCGGCCGCCGCCGCCGCCGTGCCTGTGCGAATGGTTTCCTTATGCTCCAACCCCGGCTCCCGCAAATGGCAATGCAGATCCACGAAACCCGGCAGGAGCGTCAACCCCCGGCAATCGATGCGCGGGCCGCCACTGCCCAGTTGCAGATCCGCCCGCCCGCGTAGGTTGGCCAGGATCACTGGGCGCCCCCCGCCAGCAGATACAGCACCGCCATGCGCACCGCCACGCCATTGGTGACCTGCTCCTCGATGGCCGAGCGCGCCGATCGGGCGACCTCGGGATCGATCTCCACCCCTTCGTTCATAGGGCCGGGGTGCAGTACCACCGCTCCCGCGGGCAGGCGCTCCAGGCGCTCCAGGGTCATGCCGTACTCCCTCCGGTACTCGCGCAAGGAGGGAATGAGACCCGCGCTGGCACGCTCCTTTTGGATGCGCAGCGGCATCACGGCATCCAGGTGCGGCAACAGCCGGTCCAGGTGGTGTTCCAAGGTCACGCCGGGCAGCGTCGAGCAGTGCGGCAGCAGCGTGGCCGGCCCGCACAACACTACCTGTGCCCCCAGGCGCGTGAGGCCGTGCACGTTGGAGCGCGCAACGCGGCTGTGCAGCACGTCGCCGACGATGCCGATGGTCTTGCCGGACAGATCGCCGAGGCGATGGCGCAGCGTATACAGGTCCAGCAGCGCCTGGGTGGGATGGGCATGGCTGCCATCGCCCGCGTTCACCACGTGTGCGCCAGCCGAGCGCGCCACCACATAGGGCGCACCCGCCAGGTGGTGGCGCATCACCAGCACGTCTGCGCCCAGCGCCACCAGCGTGCGGGCCGTATCGATGAGCGACTCACCCTTCTCCACGCTGCTGCCGCCAGACGAGAAGGTGACGACGTCCGCGCTCAGGTTCTTAGCGGCAATCTCGAACGACACACGCGTGCGCGTGCTGGGTTCGTAGAAGCAGTTGACCACGGTTCTGCCGCGCAGGGCCGGCGTGCGCTTGATAGGCCGCGCCAGAATCTCCTGCATGGCCGCGGCCGTTTCCAGCACCTGCTCGATCTCGGCGCGGCTGTAGTCATCTAAGTCCAGGCAGTGCTGACGCGGCGTAGATGGCGCCGACTCCAGGCCAGCACCGGGCGAGCTGACGGCCGGCCAGGCGGCGACGGCGATCTCAGCCACGGCGTACCTCCGCTGGCCGGGCGGCGTGAATCACCACTTCGTCGCGCCCGTCGGTTTCATGCAGGCTCACCGCTACCACCTCGCTGCGCGCCGTGGGCACGTTCTTGCCCACGTAATCGGGCCGGATGGGCAGCTCACGGTGGCCGCGGTCCACCAGTACCGCCAGCTGAATGGCCCGCGGCCGGCCGAAGTCCACCAGCGCATCAAGCGCCGCGCGCGTGGAGCGTCCGGTGAAGATGACATCGTCCACCAGCACGATGACTTTGCCGGATACGTCCACTGGCAACCGGGTAGCGCCCACCAGCGGCTGCAGCGCGCGGCTGCCGAGGTCGTCCCGATACAGGGTGATGTCCAACTCGCCCACGGGGACCTCCACGTGCTCCAGGTCATCGAGCTGGCTGGCCAGGCGCCGAGCCAATGGGATGCCGCGCGTGCGCATGCCCACCAGCGCCAGGTTGCGCGTGCCCTTATTGCGCTCGATGATCTCGTGGGCAATGCGCGTCAACGCCCGGCGAATGTCGTCCGCCAGCATAATTGCCTTGCCGCCGGGGGCAACAAAAATGCCGCTCCCGTTTGGGGAAGCGGCCTCCGCGGAAGGATGTGCATCCAAGGCTCCCAGCTCCTTTCCGATCTCTCAGGACCGTGCTTAAAGGTGCGTTACGATCACTATACCGTGTCCATTCTTCACCGTCAACTGGCGCCCCAGCGCCAGCCTTACTGCCCCAGAGATTGGCGAGGGCGCAGGGAGGTGTTTGACACAGGTGCGGAATGATCTTACGATCATGACTACCAGGTGCCCTGGCGGAGGCGCTGGGGCGTGATCTCAATCGGAGAACGTGTGATGACTAGCTGCCAGAGCGGGCTGGACGGAGAGCGAAGCTGATGCCGGAGGTGATGCTGCTGGTCGGCAGTAAGTCGGATATTCCGGCCGCCAAGCCTGTGCTGGAGACGCTGTCGCGATTCGAGGTGAGCTGCGCCGCCGCGGTCGTATCGGCGCACCGCGCACCGGAGCGGCTGCAGCGCACCGTGCGCGAGGCGGAGGCCGCGGGGACCAAGGTCTTCGTGGCCGGCGCCGGCATGGCCGCGGCGCTGCCGGGTGCCGTCGCCTCGCTCACCCGGCGGCCAGTGGTCGGACTGCCGCTGGCCTCGGGGGCGCTGAATGGCATGGACTCACTGCTGGCCATCGCCCAGATGCCGCCGGGCGTGCCTGTGGCGACGGTCGCCATCAATGGCGCCGCCAACGCCGCCTACTTGGCCATCGAGATTCTGGCTCTGGGCGACGTCGCGCTGGGCGAGCGGCTGGCCCGTTGGCGGGAGGAGCAATCCAGCCGGGTGGATGCCTTCGAGTGACGGCTGGCCCGCGGCTCGCGTCATGATTACCAGGGCTGGGCAAAGGGGGCGCTCCGGCACAGTTCGGGCGCAATTACCGCATCACATGGAGGAGGACACAGCATGCCGGCGAGCTCCCTGAGCGCGCTCACCGAGACGGACCTCAAGCTCTTTCGTCGCGGCAAAGTACGCGATGTGTATGACCTGGACGATCACCTGCTCATCGTCTCCAGCGACCGCCTGTCCGCATTCGACGTGGTGCTGCCGGACCCCATACCGCTGAAGGGCAGTGTGCTGACCCAGATGTCCGCCTGGTGGTTCGAGCAAACGAAGGGGGTGGTTCCCAACCACGTGCTCTCGCTGGACGTTCCGACCGTCTTCGCCGGGCGCGCCATGGTGGTGAAGAAGGCGCAGCGGCTGGACGTTGAGGCCGTGGTGCGCGGTTACCTGAGTGGCAGCGGCTGGAAAGCCTACCAGGCGGGTGAGTACGACCTGCCAGCTGGCATCCCCTTCTCGGGGCGCCTGCCGGAACCTCTCTTCACTCCCACCACCAAAGCAGACGTTGGGCACGACGAGGCGATGACCTTCGCCCAGATGTCCGACTTGCTGGGCACCGAGATAGCGGCCAAGGTGCGCGACGCGAGCCTGGAAATCTACAACTTCGCGGCCAGGCGCTGCGAGCAGGCGGGCATCATCCTGGCTGACACCAAATTCGAGTTCGGCCTTGTAGACGGCCAGCTCCTGTTGATCGACGAGCTGCTTACGCCGGATTCCTCGCGCTTCTGGCCGGCGGACAGCTACGTGCCTGGCGAGAACCCCCAGAGCTTCGACAAGCAGCCGGTGCGGGACTACCTTGAGGGTACCGGCTGGAACAAGATGCCACCCGCGCCAAGCCTGCCCGCCGAGGTGATTCGGGCCACGACGGAGCGCTATGTGGAGGCCTACCAGCGCATCACCGGGCTGCCCTTCGCGCGGTGAGCAGCTACCTGGCCCGCGTGTACGTCACCCCCAAGCGATCCGTCCGGGACCCGGAGGGCAGCACGGTGGGTGAAGCGCTGCGCCAGCTCGGCTTTGATTCGCTGCAGGCGGTGCGCGCGGGTAAGTACTTCGAGTTGAGCCTAGAGGCCGGTACTTCCGGTGAGGCTGATGGCGCCGTGGAACGCATGTGCCGCCAACTGCTCGCCAACCCGGTGATCGAGGACTTTCGCTTCGAGCTGCAGGTGGAGGCCAGCTCCGAGTGAGCGCCATCCCGCGGCCGCTGACCGGAGCTCGGGTGGGCGTGGTGGTGTTCCCCGGCACCAATTGCGACCGCGACACCGTCGCCGCCGTCGAGGCCTGCGGTGGGCGCGCTGAGGCCATCTGGCACGGGGACGCCGCGTCGCTGGAGCGCTGGGATGCCATCATCCTGCCGGGCGGCTTCGCCCACGGCGATGCGCTCCGCGCCGGCGCCATTGCCCGCTTCTCGCCAGTGATGGCCCGAGTGATTGAGTTCGCTCACGCCGGCCGGCCGGTACTGGGCATCTGCAACGGCTTTCAGGTCCTGCTGGAGTGCGGCCTGCTGCCTGGAGCGATGCTGCGCAACGACTCGCTGCAGTTCCGCGCCGGCTGGGTGCACTGCCGTGTTGAGGCGGCGAGTCTGTTCACGCCGCTTGAAGCTGTGGGATCGGTTCTGCGCCTGCCCATCGCGCACGGCGAAGGCAATTACGTACCGGCGCCGGACGACGCGCCCACCGTCATCCTCCGCTACTGCGACGCCGCCGGCCAAATAAGCGCGGCGGCGAACCCCAACGGCTCGGCCCAGGGCATCGCCGGCATTGCCAGGGGCAGCGTGCTGGGGCTCATGCCGCACCCAGAGCGCGCCTGCGACCCACTGCTCGGCTCGACCGACGGCCAGCTCCTGTTTCGCTCGCTGCTGCGGGCACTGGTCGAGGCCTGAGCCCCCGCCGATGACCGCCGTCAACGCGCCCGCCCCGCCCGGTCCGCTGACGTCCATGGAAGAGGCGCAGGTGCGCGAGTTGCTGGGCCGCGAGCCGAACGCCCTGGAGCTAGCCCTTTTCGGGGCCATGTGGTCCGAGCACTGCTGCTATAAGAGCTCACGCCACCTGCTGTCGCGCCTGCCCAAGGAGGCGCCACAGGTGCTGGTGCCGGCGGGCGAGGAGAATGCCGGCGTGGTGGACGTGGGCGATGGTCTGGCCGTGGCGATGAAAATCGAGAGTCACAACCATCCTTCCGCCGTCGAGCCATACCAGGGCGCGGCCACCGGAGTGGGCGGCATCGTGCGAGACATCTTCACCATGGGTGCGCGGCCCATTGCCCTGCTGAATTCGCTGCGCTTCGGCTTTCCGAATGCGCGCCGCAACCGCTACCTGCTCTCGCGGGTGGTGGCCGGCATCGGCGACTACGGCAACTGTCTCGGCATCCCGACCATCGGCGGCGAGCTGTTCTTTGATGGCACCTACGACGGCAACCCCCTGGTGAATGCCATGTGCGTCGGCCTGCTGCGGCACGACCAGCTAGTGCGGGCCGCGGCCAGCGGTGAGGGCAACCTGCTGCTGCTGCTGGGCAACGCCACGGGGCGCGATGGCCTGAACGGCGCCACCTTTGCCTCGGTCAGCCTGGGCGAACAGAGCCTGGCGCAGCGTCCAGCGGTGCAGGTGGGCAGTCCCTTCCTGGAGAAGCTGCTGATCGAGGCCTGTCTCGAGCTGCTGGCGGGTAGCCTGCTGGTGGGCCTGCAGGACCTCGGCGCGGCTGGGCTCACCGGCAGCGGCGTAGAGGCGGCGCACCGCGCGCACAGCGGCGTGGAGATCGACGTGGCCGCTGTGAGCCGCTCGGAAGAGGGCCTGACGCCACTGGAGGTCATGCTGTCAGAATCGCAGGAGCGCATGCTGGCCGTGGTCCGTCCCGGCGACGTCGCGGCCGTACGCCAGGTGCTGGACCACTGGGGCTTGCGATCGGATGTCATTGGGCGGGTGATCGCCCGGCCGCTGCTCCGAGTGCTCGAGGGACGGAGCCTGTGCGCTGAGGTGCCTATCGACGCGCTCACCGAGCAGGCCCCCAGCTATGTGTGGCCGGAGGCGGCGCCGCGAGAGATGCGGGCGACCGCCAGCCTGCCGGCGGAGCCGCTGGAACTGCTGGCCCACCCCAACGTGTGCTCGCGCGCGTGGGTCGCTCGCCAGTACGACCAAACGGTGCAGGCCGCTACTGTGGCCACCGATGGCGCGGACGCCGCGCTGGTGCGGCTGCCGGGCAGCCGGCGGGCGCTGGCCCTGTGCACCGATGGCAACTTCGGGTCGAGCGATCCCTACCTGGCCGGCGCGCTGGCGGTGGCCGAGGCGACCCGCAATGTGAGCTGCACCGGCGCCACGCCCTGGGCACTCACCAACTGCTTGAACCTGGGCAGCCCGGAGCAGCCCGCTGGCGCCTGGGAGTTGGCCCGCACCGTCGACGGCATCGCCGACGCCGCACGCGCCCTGAATGTCCCGGTTATCTCCGGCAACGTCAGCCTGTACAACGAAGCCGCGGCCGCGGGGCCCGATGCCACCGGCGATGGCGGCTTCCCGGGCATGACCCGTATCCGCCCGACGCCTGTCATCGGTATGCTGGGCCTGCTGGACGACGTGGGCCAGGCCTGCACCATCGGCTTCAAGCGAGCTGGCGACGTCATAGTCCTGCTGGGGCCGCTGGGGGGCCCGCTGGATCTCGCGGCAGAGGTGGCCGTGCAACGCGCCTGTCGGGACGCCATCGCCCAGGGCTGGCTCCACTCGGCGCACGACTGCGCGGAGGGTGGGCTGCTGGTGGCACTGGCGGAGTGCTGCCTGCGCGGCGGCCTGGGCGCGCGCATCTGCATTGAAACGCCGGCGCTGGATGTGCTGGCTGAGAGCCCGTCGCGCATCGTGGTGTCGCTGGCGGAAGAGGACCTGCCGCGCCTGTCCGGGACGCCGGTGCTGCGTCTGGGCACTGTGGCGGGCGATAGACTGGATATCTCCACGGCGAGCGCACCCGTCTGCTCGCTGGGCCTGGAAGACATGCGGCACGCCTGGGAAGGAGGCCTGGAACGGTGGCTGACCGAATCATCCGCGCCCGCGTGACCCGCGCGGCCGTGGTCCTGGCGATGCGCTGATGTGCGGCGTTTTCGGCATCTTCGCGCCCGGTGAGCCGGTCGCGCGACTTACCTACTTCGGTATCTACGCGCTGCAGCATCGCGGCCAGGAGAGCGCCGGCATCGTGGCCGCCGACGCCGAGCACGGCCTGCGCTGGCGGCGAGACATGGGCCTGGTTTCCCAGGTGTTCGACGAAGAGACCGTGGCAGGCCTGGACGGCGATGTGGCCATCGGCCACACCCGCTATTCCACCAGCGGCAGCAGCTCCCGCGAGTACGCGCAGCCACTGTTCGCGCCCAGCGTCTTTGGGCCCCTGGCCATGGCCCACAACGGCAACCTGGTGAACTTGCAGGCGCTGCGGCAGGGCGTGCGTGAAGCGCCCGCTGGCACGGACAGCGAGCTGGCGCTGCAAAGCATCGTCCAGGCGCCGGGCGATTCCTGGGAAGAGAAGATCGCCCATGCCATGGCTCGTATGGACGGCGCCTACTGCTTGGTGATGCTCACGCCCACGCAGCTCATCACCTGCCGCGACCCGCTGGGCGTTCGCCCGCTCTGCCTGGGCCGTTATCGCGGGGGCTGGGTGGTCGCCTCGGAATCGTGCGCGTTGGAGACCATCGGGGCCGAATACATGCGCGAGATCGAGCCGGGCGAGCTGGTGACGATCGACGCGACGGGTGTGCACTCGCGGCGACCCGTGGCGCCGCGGCCGCACGCGCTGTGCGTATTCGAGTACATCTACTTTGCCCGACCGGACAGCGTCATCGAAGGCCGATCGGTGTACGAAGCGCGTTACGAGATGGGCCGCCAGCTGGCGCGGGAGCACCCGGTGGCAGCGGACCTGGTGATCGGCGTGCCGGACTCGGCCACGGCGGCGGCCTCGGGCTATGCGGCGGAATCGGGCCTGCCCTTTCGTGAAGGGCTCATCAAGAACCGCTACATCGGCCGCACCTTCATCCAGCCGCACCAGCGCCAACGCGAAGCTGCCGTGGCCCTTAAGTACAACGCGCTGCCCAGCGTGCTGACCGGGCAGCGAGTGGTGGTGGTGGACGATTCCATCGTACGTGGCACCACCACCGGGCACGTGGTGGGCCTGCTGCGCAAAGCCGGTGCGAAGGAGATCCATCTGCGTATCACCGAGCCCCCGATGACGGACCCCTGCTACCTGGGGATCGATGTCGCTCGCAAGGAGGAGCTCATCGCCGCGCGGCTGAGCGTTCCCGAGATTGCGCGCGCGCTGGACGCGGACAGCCTGGGCTACCTGAGCCTCGAGGGGCTGGAGCAGGCCGTCAACGCCGGCCCGGCCGCGCCGGGTGAAACCGCGACTGCCCCGCGGCGCCTGTGCAGCGGTTGCTTCACCAGCCATTACCCGGTACAAATCTCCCGCGGCGACGCGGAGCTGCTGGCTGCGTCGGCCCGGTGAGCACCCCCTCCGCCTACTCTCGGGCGGGCGTGAACATTGATCGCGGCATGGAAGCCAAAGCGCGGATCAAAGCGCTGGTGGCGCGCACCACCACGCCCGAAGTAGTAGCGGGTGTGGGTGGCTTCGGCGCCATGTATGCCTTCGGCGATCATCACCAGCCCCTGCTGGTCTCCAGCGCCGACAGCGTGGGTACCAAGCTCATGGTGGCCGCCCAGGCCGGACGCTTCGATACCGTGGGTGTGGACATCGTGAACCACTGCGTGAATGACATCCTTACCTGCGGCGCCAGTCCGCTCTTCTTTCTGGACTACATCGCCGCCAGCCGGATCGAGCCGGATCAGGTAGCCCAGGTGGTGGAGGGGCTCGTCGAAGCCTGCCACGACGCCGGCTGCGCCCTCATTGGCGGCGAGACGGCGGAGCTGCCGGGCATCTACCAGGAAGGCCAGCTGGACCTGGCCGGGTTCATAGTGGGCGTGGTGGAGCGCGACCAGGCCATCACCGGCAAGGACATCGTCGCGGGTGACGTGCTGCTGGCCTTACCATCCAGCGGGTTGCACACCAACGGTTACTCGCTGGTACGCCAGCTCTTCGACGGCACGCCACTGGACCGCCGGCTGCCGGAGTTCGGCCACAGCCTGGCCGACGAGCTGCTCACGCCGCATCGCAGCTACCTGGCCGATGTTCGGCTGCTGCGCCAGCGCATAGCCATCAAGGGGCTGGCCCACATCACCGGCGGCGGCATCATTGACAACCTGCCGCGCATCCTGCCGCAGGGGCTGGGGGCCGAGGTGTCCTTCGGCAGCTGGGAGGTGCCACCCATCTTCCGCTGGCTG
>DATKQD010000279.1:0-4256 GCA_035532895.1 Chloroflexota bacterium | reverse complement strand
GCCGGTTCTTGGAGACGGCCATAGAGCCTCATGGTTCCCTGGGCGGTGGACAAGATCTGATTGCGAACGGGCTCGGGAGCGAGTACTTCCACCATGTCGCCAAAGCCGGCCAGCCGGAAAGCCGCCGCGTTCTCGTGCTCGAAAGTCAGCGTGAGCGTACGCCACCCCTCGCTGTCCGGCGGTGCGGCGGCCGCCATGGCCGGTTCAGCGGCGTCACCGAACAGTTCAGGCAAGATACTGAAAGCCGTTGGCGACGCCCGGAGGTGGACCGGGATGCGCGGCAGGAATGCCTCGAACTCCGCTGACCACGCTCGCCAGAACTCCGGCAGCTCAAACTCGGGCGGCCTCTGAAAGTGCTCATCCAGCATCTCGGCCGAGGTGATTCGGCCCGCCCGGTACGCGCGCGGGGACTCGCGGTCGGCGATCGCTACGAGGTACCACACACCGCTCTTGTTGACCAGGCCAAGTGGCTGTACAACGCGTGAGGCTCGGCCAGCGTAGGCTATAGCCAGCCGCCGGCGGCCGTGCACCGCCTCAGCCAGGAGTGACAGATGAGGCACTGCCTCTCGGGTGCGAAACCAGCGCGGCATGTCGAGGTGAACCTCGACCGGGGCGGCGGTCGCTGAGTCGCCCATCGCGCCGCGTACGCGTTGGTGAGCGGCCGAGAGTGCCGGCCCGAACCCAAGCTCCTGAACCGGTTCAGGCAAACCCAGGATCAGCAGCGCCGCCGCCTCTTCGGCACTCAGTCCGGTCAGGGGCGCCCGATAGCCCTCGATCAGCTGGCAGCCTCCGCGTGGGCCGCTCTCCGTGTACACGGGCACGCCAGCGGTGCTCAACGCATCCAGGTCGCGGTAGACGGTGCGCACGGACACCTCCAGCTCGGCGGCCAGCGCCGCTGCCGTCATCCGTCCGCGCGCCTGCAGCAAGAGCATGATCCTCAGCAGGCGGTCCGCACGCACTCCCACATCCTAAGCCTTATTCCTGACACAGGATGTCAGCAATGAAGGACTACGCTGGTAGGCGATGGTTACCTGGAGTCAGTTCGCTCAAGAAGCGCCGGAGATGGCGGCTGCCTGTCGCAAGCTGTTCTACCAGTGGGATGTCGCGCTGGGCTTCCTGGCGACGGTTCGCGCCGATGGCGGCCCCAGGACGCACCCGGTCTGCCCGATAGTCACGCACGACGGTCTGTTCTTGCTGGTGCAAGCTGGTCCGAAGCAAGGCGACCTGCGGCGCGATGGCCGGTACGCCCTTCATAGTGAAACCTGCCCGCCGCCGCACCAGGCCGATGCGTTCTACGTCACTGGCCGAGCCAGGCTCGTACAAGACGCCCAGCTCGAGGCACGGGTGCGCGGACAGCTCATCGCCGAACGAAACAATCCTGTGCCATGGCCGAGCTTTCCAGACGACGTCCTCTTCGAGCTGGCCATGGAGACTTGCATGTTGAGCCTGACCGAAGCCGGCGATGGTTTCCCCGCCGGGCCAACCATCTGGAAGGCGGCTCAACATGAGGGCTAAGGGGCCGCACTGCGAAGGTCGACAAGTGACGCGGCTTATCCGACGCCTCTGACGTTTCCCTCAGCGTCGGTCAATAGCCGGCCCTTGCTGTCATCCAGCAGAACGAGCTCGTTGCCCCACGGGTCACGCACGACGACGCACCGGCCAATAGCAATGGCGAATGGCTGGACGGCGATGGCGCCGCCCGCCTGTGTGAATGCTTCCGCTGCGCGATCGGCGGACCGCACTTTGATGTCCAACGGCTCGTCTGGCCCCTCGGTGTACAAGACGACTTCAGCGCTGGTGTCAGGCATCTTCAATCCGGCGGCGGTCGCCGTGCGCCACACGAGCTGGTGCCCAAGCTTGTCACGATAGAAGGCCAGGCCGCTCTCGATGTCGTCTACTCGCAGTCGGATGCAATCGACGCCGCGCAAAAGGCCGCCAGGCTCGCCTGCCACTTCGCGCTAGTCTACACCGCCGGGCGCTCTCGCCTGGCGGGGCGCTCGCCTATCGGGCTTGCTGGACTAGCGGTGGCAGTTCACGCACAGACGCAGGGCTGCCCGAATACAAGGCGGTAGTCGCCTGTCAATCCGGGTTGCTGGCGAATCTTCGCCACGTTGATCACCAGCTTTCGCGCCCGGCCCGGCAGCTCGCCAAATGAAACGACGATGTCGCGCAGCTACGTCAGACAGGCCGAGTGGTCGCCATCATGGTCCGGTACCTGGTGAGCGGGTCCTCCCGACGGTAGGCGCAGTTCATGTGCCGCGGCGAGGGCGCAAACACACTTTTGGCGGAGCCAGTGCGTGAAGCCTGAGCGTGTCGGCCCAGGAGGTCAGGGATAAATGCCGCGCGTGCGGATAGCATCCGCCACGCGGGAGATGCCCAGCACGTACGCCGCGGTGCGCATGGTGCACTGGCGCTGGACCTGGATGGCGCGGACCTGGTTGAACGCGGCCACCATGATCTTGCGCAGGCGACTGTTGATTTCGCCCTCGTCCCAGAAGAACTCCTGCAGGTCCTGTACCCACTCGAAGTACGACACAGTCACGCCGCCGGCGTTGCACAGCACATCCGGGATGATGGGGATGCCGCGATCCTCCAGGATGGCGGCGGCCTCAGGCGTGGTGGGGCCATTGGCGCCCTCTGCCACCAGCTTGGCGCGCACCTGCCCGGCGTTGGCGCCGGTGATCTGGTTTTGGTAGGCCGCCGGAACGAGCAGGTCGCACTCCAGCGCCAGCAGTTCCTGATTGCTGACGGGCTGCGTTCCGGGGAAGCCGGCCACACTACCTGCCTCCTGGACGTGATCGAGCAGGCGCGCCACGTTCAGCCCCGCGGCGTTGAACACGCCACCCCGCAGGTCGGACACGGCCAGCACTTTGGCCCCGCCTTCGTGCAGCAGGCGCGCGGTAACCGAGCCCACGTTGCCAAAGCCCTGCACCACGGCGGTACGGCCGGCCAGCTCCCGCCCCTGCGCGCGCAATGCCTCCTCCACCATGAACACCACACCGCGGCCCGTGGCATCGGCCCGACCCTCGGAGCCTCCCACCGAGATCGGCTTCCCGGTGACCACGCTGGTTACCGAGTGCCCCGCATGCATGGAGTAGGTGTCCATCATCCAGGCCATGACCTGAGCATTGGTGTTCACGTCGGGCGCGGGGATATCCCGATCGGGCGAAATGAGCAGACTGATCTCCGTCGTGAAACGCCGCGTCATTCGCTCCAGCTCAGCCAGCGACATCGCGGCTGGGTCACACACGACGCCGCCCTTTGCACCGCCGAAGGGGAGACCGGCGATGGCGCACTTCCAGGTCATCCACATCGCCAGCGCGCGCACTTCGTCCGCATCGGTGTCAGGGTGGTAGCGGATGCCGCCTTTGGCGGGGCCACGGGCGATGTTGTGGTGCACGCGATAACCGGTGAACACGCGCGTGCTGCCATCATCCAGGCGCACGGGGAAGTGCACGGTGAGCTCGCGGTGCGGGTAGCGCAGGATATCGGCCAGCGCCGGCTCCAGCCGCAGCAGCTCGGCCACCTGGTTGAACTGCTCCAGCGCCATGTCGTAGGGGTTTACCTGGCCAGCAATGGCGTGCTGCCCATTCGCGCGTCCGCCGGGAGTTGGCCTCGTCGTGCTCGCGGATGCCGGCTGTGCCGCTCCGCTACTCATGCACGGCGCCCAGCAGTGTGCGCAGCAGATCGCTCAGTTTGGCCGGGTTGGCCTGGCCGCGCGTGGCTTTCATGACCTGGCCCACCAGGAATTGCAGCGCGCGCTCCTTGCCAGCGCGAAAGTCCACCACGGACTGGGGGTTGGCCGCGATGGCCGCGTCGCACGCCGCGCGCAGGTCCGCGTCGTCGCTGATCTGGGTGAGGCCGCGAGCGCGGACGATCTCGTCGGGTATACGGCCGGTGGCGAATATCTCGTCCAACACGTCTTTGGCGATCTTGCCGCTGATCTGGCCACTATCGACCAGGCGCAGCAGGTCCGTCAGCTTGCTGGGCGTCACCAGGCACTGGCCCAGCTCCACAGCATGCGCCTTAAGGAGGCGCGTAAGCTCACCCACTATCCACGCGGCCACCTGTTTGGGCTGCGGGTAGCCGGTGAAAAGCGCCGACTCGAAAAAGTCGGCGTAGGCGGGATCGTCGGCCAGAAGCTGCGCGGCATCCTCCGGCAGGCCCAGCTCGCCGGTGTAGCGCGCGCGCTTTTCTGCCGGCAACTCCGGCAAGCGGCGTTTGATGCCGTCGATCCAGTCGGCCTTCAGGAAAAG
>DATKQD010000278.1:0-19253 GCA_035532895.1 Chloroflexota bacterium | reverse complement strand
TCCGGCTCAGCTTCCACGGTGGAGCGTATGCCCTGCCGAAACAAGGGATGAGCGTCCACGATGAACACGCTGATACGCTCCATATCGGGTGCGGAGTATATCATCGCGACCCCCGCCAGCTTGCGGCAGGCGCTGTGAGCTGAGCGCCTTGGCCAGCGTGAACCTGACCTCACCCGGGTTATATTCGCGGCAGTAAAGCACGCATGGCCCGCCTGCCGAGGATATACGCATGAGCCTGCCCATCGCTCCCCTGCCTGCCGCTGAGCTGGACCAGTTGCGGCGCGAGGAGGAGCTTTCGCGCGCGGTGCTGGCCATTTCGCCGCGGCGGGGTGAACAGCGCAGCGTGCATCGCCAGCTGCTGCGCCAGCTGGGCCGGCGGCGAGCGGAACTCGAACGAGGAGCTGCCGCCGTGGCGGCCGGGTGGATGCCTTTTCGGCCCTCAGCCAGCTGGGTGGCCGGGCTCGCCACCGATCCGCGACTCTTCGGCGGGCGCATCCCCAGCGCCGCGACGCTGGCCGCGCTGCCATTCGGTCTCCTCGCGGGCTGGCTGGTCGCCGCAGTGGGGCAGGGCACGGATGCGCTGGGCGCCGCGCTGCTTGCCATCACCGTCGTGCTGGCTCTCGCGGGCGTGCTGCACCAGGCACTGGCGGCCCTTCAGCAGCGCCGCCTCGCCGCGGCGAGCCGCGCCATCGCCGGCACCCTTACAGCAAACAGCGAGCTCAGTCGTGAGGCGTGGCAGTCACCATCATCGTGGGATGGCTCGGTTCGTCCACGCAGCTCTGGTGCAACTGAGGCTGAGGTCGCCCCGCTGCTCGTTTTCAACGCGCCGATGCCGGCACGGGCGATTGCCGCGCTGCGGGCTGCCCAGCGGTCCCGATTGTTCGATGAACTGGTGGTGTGCAGTCCGCGCCCGGCTGACTTTCGGCAAGTCACCGTGCGTTCCACGCCGTCCTTGGGACTGCTCGACCCAGTCCTCGTGGGCATCATCGGCGCGGAGAGCTTCCTGGTTACCCGCTGGGACCTCGCGCAGGACCTGCAATCCAGCCAAACGGAGCGCCGCTGAACCTTGGTCTGAACCGGCCACGTGAGAGACATCTGCTGGTAACGGCGGTCGGCACCAGCCTCACCCAGGCCAGGTACGCTGCACCCGCGCTATCACCTCCGGCGCCACCGCCGTGACAACGAACAGCTCCTGAACTGCCTGGCCCATCCGCGCCAGGCACTTCACGCCGCTGACGGTGCTGCTCTGGACCGTGACGGCGAGCTCCGGATAGCGGTGCTTCACTTTAGAGATGCGCCCCGCTACCACCGAGTCCACGCCAGGCCATGAGGCGATCTCGCGCAGCGCCACTTCCACGCCGTGCACCACCGCGTGCGGTTTGCCGCTGGCCTTGCTTCGGTCCGCGTTGAGCTTCATCTGCCATACACGATACGGCTCTCGAGTCCAGTGCAGCCGGCGGGCAGCCGGCAACCCGCGGACTGCACCGGCGCGCGCCTGAGACATTCGCTCTGACCTGAATGCTCTCGGGGGATTACGATTGGACGCATGTCCGAGCGCCATTCCTTCTATTTGCCGGGTGACACGCCCCATTACGCCCCAGATCGCACCTACAAAGTGGAGCACTTGCGGCTTGAGGTGGAACTTGATTTTGAGCACCAGAGCATCAGTGGCACGGCCAGCTATGCTCTGGCCCCGGCCGCGACCCTCACGCCCAGCAGCGCAGCCAGCCCGCCCGATGTGGTGTTGGACGCGGCGGAAATGGACGTCGTCGCGGTCACCGGCGCTGCATCGTGGGATCACGCCGATGGCAAGCTGCGCATCACGCCGGCCGAGCCAGCGGGGCGGCCCTTCAACCTCAGCATCTCGTACCGCGCCCAGCCACGCCAAGGCGTGTATTTCCTTGCGCCGGACGAGCAGTATCCGGAGCGCCCGCGCGAAGCATGGAGCCAGGGCGAGCCCGAAGACACCAAGTACTGGATCCCCTGCTTCGACTTTCCGCATCAAAAAATGACCACCGAGATGCTGGCCACGGTACCGGCTGGAATGGTCGCCATCTCCAATGGCGCATTGGTTGGCGTGGAGGACGTGCCGGCTGGCCGGCGCTGGCACTTCACGCAGGATGTGCCAGCGCCGGCGTATTTAATCAGCCTGGCCGCGGGCGACTTCCGCCAGCTGGATGATGACTGGGATGGCATCCCCGTGCAGTATTTCGTGCAACCCGGCCGCGAGGAGGATGCGCGCCGCGCCTTCGGCAAAACCCCGCGCATGGTGGAGTTCTTCTCCAAAGCCCTGGGCGTGCGCTATCCGTATGCGAAATACTCGCAAGTTGCTGCATCCGACTTCATCATCGGTGGCATGGAGAACATCTCCGCGACCACGCAGACGGACCGCACCCTGCACGATGAACGCGCCCACCTGGACTTTGCCAGCGAGCCGCTGGTGTCGCACGAGCTGGCACACCAGTGGTTCGGCGATCTGGTCACCTGCCGCGATTGGGCGCACGCCTGGCTGAACGAAGGGTTT
The DNA here is from genome assembly GCA_035532895.1 of Chloroflexota bacterium. Classification (GTDB taxonomy): domain Bacteria; phylum Chloroflexota; class JAJPGV01; order JAJPGV01; family JAJPGV01; genus DATKQD01. Next base: position 16,729 of record DATKQD010000278.1, on the reverse strand, counting down.
GCCACCTACTGCGAATCACTGTGGTTTGAGCACGACCTCGGCATGGACGAGTTCCTGTGGGACGTGTTCCAACTCCGCGAGATTTATGTGGGCGAGGAGCGCAACCGCCACAAGCGCGCCATCGTGACTAACGTCTACTCCGATCCTTCTGATCTTTTCGACCGTCATCTGTACGAAAAGGGCGGCCTGGTGCTGCACATGCTGAGGCGCCTGCTGGGTGAGGACGCCTGGTGGGCCTCGCTCAAGCATTACCTGGAGGAGCACCGTGGCGGCAACGTGGTGACGCTGGACCTGCAGCGTGCCATTGAGGACGTGACCGGCCGCAACCTGGATTGGTTTTTCCAGCAGTGGGTCTACTCGCCCGGCCACCCCGAGCTGAAGGTCAGCTACAGCTGGGATGCGGATACGCACGTCGCGGCCGTGACAGTACGACAAACGCAGCAGGTAGGCGGGGGCAATACCCACGCGGTAGCGGTGCCCAGCGCCACCAGCGTGCCGCTGTTTAGGCTGCCGTTGACCATCGCTTTCGTGTCCGGAGGCCAGGAGCAGAGCTTTCCGGTGGTCATCGATGGGCAGGAGCGCACGTTTGCCTTCAAGCTGGAGAAGCAGCCGGAGCGCCTGCGCTTCGACGCTGGCCTTACCGTGCTCAAATCGGCTGAGTTCGATCTTCCGGTGAAACTGCTGGCCAATCAGCTGGCGGAGGACCCGGATGTGACGCTGCGCATCGATGCCGCGCGGGCGCTCGGCAAGAAGGGCGGCCGCGAGGCACTGGCAGCGCTGCGCCGGGCACTGCTGGAGGATTCGTTTTGGGGTGTGCAGGCGCAGGTGGCCCGCGTGCTCGCCGATATGAAGAGCCAAGAAGCCAAGCAGGCGCTGTTGGAAGCGATGAATGTTGCGCATCCCAAGGCGCGCCGCGCGGTGATGGAGGCGCTGGGCGCCTTCCGCGATGCGGACGCGGCCGCTGCCCTGCGCCAAGTGATCGAGCAGGGCGACGCGAGCTATTTTGTGGAGGCCGAGGCCTACCGTTCGCTTGGCAAGACGCGTCAGCCGGGCAACTGGGACGTGTTGCTTACCGGCCTGGAGCGCCCATCGCATGACGAGGCCATTCGTTCTGCCGTGTTCGATGGTCTGCGTGAGCTGCGCGATGAGCGCGCAGTGGACCTGGCTCTGGAGTGGGTCCGCTACGGCAAGCCCGCGCGCGCCCGTGAAGCGGCGGTGCGCTGCCTCGAAAAGCTGGCGGAGGGCAAAACCGCCATTGACGACGAGCTGCTGGGTTTGCTGGATGACCAGCGACTGGCATCGCGCGGCACACGGCTCGCTGCTATCGGGGTACTACGGCGGCGCAAAAGCCGCGCAGCCCTACCCGCGCTGCGCCGCATCGCCGAGGGTGATCCCGATGACCGCGCTGTCCGCATCACGCGCGAGGCAATCCACGCCCTGGAGACCGGTGACGAGCGCGAGGAGGAGCTGCGCAGCCTGCGCGACCGCGTGGATAGCCTGGCCGAAGATAACCGTAAACTCCGCGATCGGCTGGACAAGCTGGAGTCGGGCGCATCGCCCAGCGCGTAGCCGCCAGACGCCTCTACCCCCACAGCGTGCAGATCGGCAGTGCGCCGATGCGGTCGGCGAGCTGAAAGGGTCGGGGTCCCGTGTGGAGCACAGCTCCTGCAATGAAGCGCGGGCCCAGCGTGTCGCGGAGCCACAGCAGCCCCGCGGCGTCATCCAGGCGCGGTGCCGAGGTAGCCTTCACCTCGAGGCCGATGATGCCTTGCGCCACCTCGACAATCAGGTCTACTTCGTGGCGGCCGTCTTTGTCCCGCAGGTGGAACAGGCGCGGCTGCAGCGGACTTACTTCGATCCACGGGCGCAACTGCGCGACGACAAACGTCTCCAGCAGGCGCCCGAAGATGCTTCCATCGCGCAGGACCGAGGCCCAATCCAGGCGGAGGGCGGCCGCTGCCAGCGCGGCGTCCACCACGTAGCGCTTGGCGCTGTGCACCAAGCGTTGCAGGCGATTGTTGTCATTCCAGGCCGGCACAGCGTCCACCACGAACAGGTTGCGCAGCAAGTGGTCGTAGGCCATGGCCGTTTTTCGGCTGAGCTCCGCGGCCTCGTAAAGCGTGTGGTGTGATGCCAGGCCCGTCGTATCTGCTGACAGCGCTTCGAAATACTTCCGTAGGCGTGCGGGGTCACGCAGATCCAGCAGCGCCTCCGCGTCGCGGCTGAAGAGCTGCTCCAGATAGGCAGCCAGCCATGCGGTGCGCGCCCTGGCAGACAAGCGCAGCGCCGGTTCTGGGAACCCGCTTTGGAGCGCCATATCGATGTAACCCGGTAGGTCCGGCACGGTGGGTGGCAACGGCGCCTCGGCCATCGGCTCGGCAGCCGCAAGCCGCTCCAGAAGCGGCAGGTCCATGCCCCGCCGCAGCCGCTCATTCATGCTCAAGCCGAACATGCTCAAGCGCACCACCCGTCCGGTCGCCGGCCAGGTCGCGGCCGTGAGATCGGCACGGACGCTCCCCGTGAGTAAGAAGCGTCCCGGACGCGGATAGCGATCTACTGCTCGCTTCACGGCGCCCAGTACCTCGGGCGCTTCCTGCCACTCGTCCAGGAGAATGGGTTCTGGCAGGGTCAGCAGCGCGGCATCCGGATCGGCACGAAAAAGAGCGGCTTGGGCGGGCTCGTCCAGCTGCACGACACTGGTCGCCAGGCGCCGCGCCATGGTGGATTTGCCAGCAGCACGTGGGCCAGTGAGCTCCAGAGCCGGCAGCTCAGCGAACAGCTCCTTGGCGTAGGCGTCCACCCAACGCGGCACGTACTCCAGGACGGCGCCGGTTGCGGCCGGCCTCTCAATCATCGTCTACTTCCACTCTAGACCGTATGATACTACCGCTTCAGACCGACTATAACTACCGCTTTAGACAGCCATCTACTCCCGTTTTGGACCAGCGCCCGGAGGTTTAGGTGAATCACTGGCTCAGCGGAAGGCAATGCTGCCTAGGTTGAGTGTGCTGCCGCCGCTCGCCAGCGGCAGGCGCTGGTCGGTGCGGGGCTGATACCAGCCGATCTGCAGGTCGTAGCGCCCAGGCACAACAGGAGGAAGTCGGTGGATATCCGTCACGCGGTCGCCAGCCTCCCAGAGGCTAGTGGGAAACAGGCCGCTCTGTGGCGGAGCGTCCGCCTGGTAAGCTAGCCGGCCCTGGGCATCGAGCAGGTGTACGAAAAGCGTGTAATTGCCCGCCACATTGCCCAGGGCTGCCCACTGGAAGGTGAGCTGAGCGTGGCTCGCGTTGCCAGAGGCGTGCCAGCCGGCGAGCGCAATGGGCGCGTGCCATTGAACGGCGCCAGCCGGTGGCGCGGGCGGTGGTGTGGCTGGCCGCACCTTAATTTCGCCGAAGAGCGCGGAGTTGCCGCCATTCACCCGCAGGAACTGAAAGCCGGCACGGTATAGCCCCATCTCCAGTCGGTACATGCCGGGGGGCGCGGCCGAGTTGAGGCGCAGCAAGTAGCGATCGTCCACGGTAGACCCGGTTGTCCAGGCGCTGACTGGCTGCAGGGTGGCGTCCGGCTGGTTATCCTGCGTGGCCCAGGTATGCCCCTGGGCATCAAGCAGGTGCACGAAGGCTACCTCCTCGTGGTCCGGTGGGCGCAGCGCCTGCCAGCGCACCTGAACCAGGAAGAAATCGCCCGGCTGCAAAGCAGCATCGGCGCGCGTGGGCAGGGGCTGGGCTACCAGGCCAGGTACATCAGCCAGCCGTTCCACCCGGTAGCCCGTGAGGCCCAGCAGCCCGTCAAAGTTCAGGCTGACCATGTGGAAGGGCGCCGCGGCGGGAAGGAACAGGCTCCCCAGCGCTTGCGTACCACCATCCCCCTGGATTACCAAGCTCACGCGCTCAGCCGTCGCCGGCAGTCCGGTGAGCAGGTATTGCCGCTTCTCGATCTCGTTCGGCACGCTGTATTCGCGCGGCAGCACCAGCGCGGAAGCGGCCGGCCAGCGGCGTATCGTGTTGCCGCCTACGCCACGGGCGACAAAGCTGAACGATGGGGGGTTGGTGGATCCTGAGTCAAGCCAGTAGAGCGCAACGGCGATGCCCGCTTTGGTCAACCGCGGCGGCGTGGTAGCCAGCAGTGAATCGGCTCCCGGTGCTGGGCTCCAGTTTGCCGCGGCGAGGGCGACCGTTGCCGGCTGCTGGGCCCCGGAGATGATGGCTCCTGCGCCCACCAGCGCCAAGCTGGCTATCCCCACCGCCGCGCCAGCACGGGCTTGATGGCTGAGCGCTACTGAGCCAGGCCGGCCCGGTCCTCTTCTCAATCTGAGCAGAGCTCCTCGCCATGGGCCGGCCATCGCCACCAGGCACCATGCGAGCGCGGCCAGGCTCAGCCAGCCAGTCCAGCGCTCAATAGGCGTGCCCGAGTACCACAGAGCCACGTGATGGCTTCCCGCTGGGACCGGCAGCTCGACGAAGCCGGCCGGGCTGCCCGGCTCGGTGCGCACTGCCCGCCCATCGACCGTGGCCGACCAGCCGGGGAAGAAGAATGGCTGCAACAGCACGCGCGTGGGCGCTGGCGCGGTCACCTCCATTTGCCAGGCGTTGGCACCCAGCTGCACATGGTGCACCTGGACCGGTGGCAGTGAGGGTAATGTGCCGGACACTGTCGGGCCGTGGCCGAACTTCAACACCTGGGGATTGGCGGTGGCAGGCAAATACTCAGAGTCCACGACCTTGCCGTCCGACCCGCTGCCATATTCCTGTTTCAGTAGCGCGGCACTGCCGGAGATGAGTGGATCGGGGAAGCGCGATGGCGGTACCTGGCCCAGGGCCGACCAGCCCAGCAGGACCACCAGCGGCAGAAGACCCAGCACGCTCCATCTCCACCAGGCGGCCAGTAAGGCTGCCATCATGGCCTGGCCCAGGCCGATCACCACCAGCAGCCGCCAAGGGAACTGCGTGAAGCTGGCCAGCGGGAGGTGCTGCCACACCGGAACGGCGCTTCGGGAAAGGAGAAACAGCAGCAGCGCCAGCGCGACGCTCAGGCCGATAGCCGGCGCCCAGCGGTCGCGCTCGCGGGTGGCGACGAGCCCCACCGCCACAACGAGCAGCAGCAGAAGGAGAGCTTGCGGCAGGTGCAGCTGATAGGTCTGCGAGCCGTAGCGGGCAAAGAAGTCGGCCGAGATGAGCCGTGTCAGAGGCAAGGTGCTGCCCTGCCAGGAGCGGGCTTCGAGCTGGCTTACGTGGGCCAGGTTGAGCTCTGCCAGCGCGGGCAGCCAGTAGCCGGCCGAGACTGTGGCGCCGGCCAGCAGCCCCAGCCCTGTGCGCCCCAGGGCCAGGCGGCAGGATACGCCCGCTGCCGCGAGCACCGCCAGCAGAGCGGCCAGTGGCAAACCTTCCAGGGCCACCACATTGTGCGAGGTCACCGTGGCCGCGACCAGCACACCCGCACCCGCCAACCACCCCAGGGTGGGCTGGCGTGCCAGTGCGACCAGCGCCCAGGCAGCCCAGGGCAGCCAGGCCATTCCCCACAGCTCGGGGAATGCGCCCCGAGAGTACAGGTCCTGCAGGTGGAAGGGAATGTAGGTGTAGAGGGCGGCCGCTGTTGCCGACCCCCAGGGCCCAGCACCGAGCTGCCGCGCCAAGGCGTACATACCCCATGCCGCCACGAGAAAGCTGCTAGCCGCCGCGATCTGCAGGGCCAGCGGCAGACTGAAGCCCGCCAGCGCTGGCACCTCCGCCAGCAGGTAGCTCAGCGGAGGAAAGTAGTTGAAGAGTGGAATCCCATGACCCAGGCCCGCGTCCGGCAGCCAGCGGGGGTAGCTGCCCTGGCGTACCAGCTGGTCGACCTCGATCTGCCGGCTGAGGTGCCAGATGCCGTCGTATGTTGCCACGAAGCCAGGCTCGAACAGCCGCGAGATGGCTGGCCATACGGCCAGCGTCGCCAGCAGCCAGGACAGCAACCTCGCCAGCCCGCCACCGAGCGAGGACGCGAGACACGTGGCTGGAAACATGCCACGGTGGCCAGAGCCAGGTTCCCGAGAGTCGGTTAAAGCTGGCGCGCGCAAACCGCGGCGGCTGCGTTCTGGGCGGCTCATGATTGCGGGGCAACAGCCACTACCAGCGGTTGCGCCCCTTGGCCGACGGCAGTGGGTGCTGGCGGCCAGCGCCAGGCTCTCGGTTCCCCTCCGCTATCAGGCGCTCCAGGGGGCCGAAGGCGCAAACACCCTATCCCCCAGGCCGGCTGCTCACGGGTGATGAGTACCTGCCAAACACCCAGGGAAGATACACTCACGGCTCGCGTGCCCTCCAGCCGCCAGTGCAGCCAGCAGCGCGCCCGTCTGCCGGTGCCGGTGCGCCCCAGGTGGCCGCGGCGTGCGATCTGGCAGGCGCAGGCTCTCGATCTCGTTGTGTTGATCCATGAACCTCACCAGGATGAGTCCCGTGCATCCGCGCGTTCGACGGCCGCCCGTGGGGTTCTCGCGGCCTCGGCTGCAGAATCGGAGTTGCTTGTCACAGGCAGTCACGCAATTATTGCGGGAAGGTTGGCCCGTCCTACTGCCGCTGAGCTGGCGCGCCTGGCACCCGAGGCGCCGCCGGAGCTGATCGAGGGCCATCTGCGCCGGCTCAGCGCCTCGTACTTCCGCACCTTTGCTCTGCCCGCCATCGCGCGGCATGTTCAGGGCCTTAGCCAGCTCTCCCGGCTGCATCCGGCTGAGGTTCAGGTGCAGGCCCTGCCTGACGACCAGCTGAGTTGCACGTTCCTTGCCTTCGATGCCCCATCGCTGCTGTCGCTCCTCACCGGCGTGCTGGCCAGCCTCGGCTTCAACGTCTCCTCGGGCGATGCCTACACCTACCGGCCGGTTGAGGCGAGTGGCGCCGGTGACGGGCGATCTTGGTTGCACCGTCATCGGGAAGATACCCTCTGGCGGCAACGCATTGTGGACCGCGTTACCGGCCAGGTGGCCGGTGACCAGCCCCTCGACGCCTGGAGCAGCGAGTTGGCTCGACGTGTGGAGACGGTGGCCGGCATGGTTCAGCGCGGCGAGCTCGATGCCGCCCGGCGCCTCGTGAATGAGTGGGTGGTGGGCCGTCTCGCTGCCGATGGCGCCGCCAGCCCTGCCTCGCCTTTTGAAACCGAGGTGCGCATCCGCGCGGCCCGCACAGGCAAGCTTATGCTGGATGTGCTTTCAGTAGATACCCCCGCTTTCCTCTACTCGCTCAGTGCCGCCTTGGCGCTGGAGAATACCACCATCGAAGCGGTGCGCATCCGCACGCGCGGCCGCCGTGTGCACGATCGCCTCACGTTGGAACTGGCGCCCGCGGCCGACATTGAAGCCGCGGAACAGCGGCTCCGCCTCTCAGCGCTGCTCACCAAGCAGTTCACCTACTTCCTTGGCAGCGCGGCCGACCCGTATGCCGCGCTGGCTCGCTTCGACTGGCTCACACGGCACATGCTGGCCGGCGGGGACCAAGCGCGCTGGTTGGAGGTGCTTTCGGATCCAGGTGGCATGACCCTGCTGGCCCGGTTGCTGGGCGCCAGCGACTTCCTGTGGGATGACTTCATCCGGCCCCGAGCAGAGGACGTGCTGCCTGCCCTGCGACGCCACCTTTCGGGCGGCGGCAGCGCGGCTGCTGAGCCCACCGTTACCCCTCCCGCTTCCGGTGGCGCGGCGGGCGCGAGGGTGGGTGGCGAAGCGGCAAGCCTGGAGCAGCGGTTGGCCGATATAAACCAGCGCAAGGACGCCGCCAGTTTCGTGGCCGAACTGGACTACATCCTGGGTGGCGGCGCAGACGTAGAGAACCTCTCCCGCGGGCTCACGCACATCGCGGAGGACGCCATCGGTGGCTTGGCCGGCGCGCTGTACGCAGACCTGAGCGCCGAGGAGGAAGCCCGGACCGGCGGGCAGGGCCCCCTGCCGCCACATGCCATCTTTGGGCTTGGTAAGTTCGGTGCGCAGGCGCTGGGTTATGCCTCGGATCTCGAGCTGCTGCTGGTGTACGACGGCCAGAGCAAGGCAGCTAGTTCGGCCGCGGCTAGGCACGCGGCGTTCTTTGGCACCCTGGTGCAGCGGCTCGAGCAGTCGATCACTGCGAAACAGCAGGGGTTGTTTCAGCTGGACTTGCGCCTGCGACCCTACGGTCGCAATGCCGCGCTGGAATGCTCGTGGCAGACGTTCCGGGACTACTACGGGCCGGCAGGCGAGGCCCACAGCTTGGAGAGGCTGGCGCTTACCCGTCTGCGCGCCGTGGCGGGTGATGCCGCCTTTGGCCGCCGCGTCGAGCAACTGCGCGACGAGCTCATCTATGAGCAAGTGTGGCTCAGGATGGACGAGTTGGGTGAAGTGCGTAGGCAGCAGTTTCAGGAGAAGGCTGCCGGTACGCGCAACGCCAAATACAGCGCCGGCGCCCTGGTGGATTGCGAATACCTGGTGCAGGTGCTGCAGGTTTGCCACGGCGCGGGCGACGAATTCGTGCGTTCGCCCGAGATTGGCGCGGCTGTCCACGCACTGACGGCCGCGGATGTGCTGAGGAGTGGCGAGGCTGAGGGCCTGCTTGCCGCCTACCTCTTCTTTCGCCGGCTCATCAATAGCCTGCGCATGCTGCGCGGCCTGGCGGACGACCTCGTGCTACCAGACAGCGCTTCGGCGGAGGCGCTGCACCTGGCTCGGCGCATGGGCTGGTCGAGCAGTGCCACCACGCCGCCGGCTGAAGGGTTGGAGGCGGAATTCGAGCGCCATCGCGGCCACGTGCGCGCCTGTGTGGAGCGCTACGCGCCCGAGCTGAGCGTATCCAGCTGAGGCTGATCGGCCCGATAATAGGTGTTGCATGCAACTCACCGGACAACGGACGGCATGATCAACGCTGCCTCGGCAGGCTTTTCCGGCGCGGAGCGGCGGCGCTTCTACCGGGCCAAGGTGGTCATTCCGGCCACGCTGTTCCTCGAAGCGAACGAGGATATGCGGCGCACCTGCGAAATCTTCGATCTGAGCGGCAGCGGCTGCGCCCTCCGCTACCGCTCCATGGAGCCTGTGCCGGACATTCCTACCCATCATCTGCGCTTTGAGCTGCCCAACCGTTCGCTGCCGGTCGATTTCGACTGCGAGCTGGTAGGCGCCAAGGAAACCCCCAACGAAATCGCCCAGGACCTGCGTTTCCACTTCGTTAACCCTCGGCCTGGCGACCAGGATGCGATCATCTCCTACCTGCAGAATCGCAAGCGGTTCGAGCGCACGTCCTTCCGCGTGGCCATCCCCGTGTCCATCGAGGCGCAGGGCGGCCTGCACCAGTTTGTGGCCTACCGAGGTGAAACATCCGAAGTGGGCCGGGACTATGCGATTTGCGAAATGCCAAAATTCCCCCTGGCGGTGTCGCAGGATGTGGTGGCGACTTTTCGTGGGCCCAAGTTCCGGGACGAGATTTTCTTCCAGGGAGTAGTGCTCAAGGTGGACCATACGGCCCGCGGCGGCTATCGCACCCGCGTTGAGCTGGAGCGGACGGGTGACGGCATGGTGGACTTCGTGCGCAAGCTGTACCGTGCCAAGGCCAAGCCCATCGCATCCCCTAACGAGCGGTAGCGCTCGCGCCAGCCTGCATCAGCCGGTGACGCGTGGCTCTCGTGGCGCGTGATTGATGCGCTCTGGGCCGCTGTCGTTCATGAGCACAATGTCCTCTATGCGCACGCCCCCTACGCCGGGCAGGTAGACCCCCGGCTCCACGCTGAAGGCGACACCCGTCTCCAGCGGCACGCTGCTGCCGCTTACCAGGTAGGGTGCCTCGTGCACATCTAACCCAATGCCGTGGCCCAGACGGTGCACGAAGTAGGGCCCGTATCCGGCGGCCTCGATAGCCGCGCGGGCAATGCTGTCTGCCGTCCCAGCGGCCATGCCGAGGCTGACGCGAGTGCACGCCTGCTCCTGCGCGGCCTGCACCACCTGGTATACCCGCCGCATCTCGGGCGCGGGTTCGCCAGCAAAGACGGTGCGCGTGATGTCTGAGGCGTAGCCGCCAGAAACGCCTCCGCAATCGATCACTACGCTATCGCCCGGTTGGATGATCGTGCCATCGGGCAGGTGGTGTGGTGAGGCGGCGTTCGCGCCGGCTGAGACGATAGGCGCGAAGGACACACCTTCGCTGCCCTGCTGCCGGTACAGGTGCTCTACCTCCGCGGCCACGGCTCGCTCGGTTCGGCCCACCAATGGCCGCGAAGTAACCTCGGCGATCACCGCATCGGCCATGGCGGCGGCGCGGCGCAAGGCCGCCTTCTCCTGCTCGTCCTTGCGTAGCCGCAGCTCCGCCAGCAGTGCTTCGGCGGACACAAAGCTCCGGCCTGGAAAAACTTCGCGCAGCAAGAACCCGAAACGCGCGAGCAGCAGCGGATCGAGGGCCACCGTGGCACCGTCAGGTACCGGGATCAGCCGCGCTGCCCCCTCAGCACCCAGTTCATCGGCCCAGGCACGCACGTCCTCGATGGCCGATAGCTCGGCCATCTCGCGTTCGTACAGCAAGGGAACCACCAGCAGCGGTGCTCCGCTGGCCGGGATCGCGGCGCCAAACAGGCGCTCGCTGGGCTTCTCATTCACGCCGGTCAGATAGCGCAAGTTGGTGGACGCACCCAGCCAGAGCAGGTCCCACCCACATTGCCGCAGGCTGGCCTGCGCGCGTGTCAGGCGCGCCTGGATGGCAGTGCGAACCTCAGGGGCCAGGCCACTCATACCTGTTACGATGCTACCGGTTTGGCGGACATCACGCGCACGCGCCCGAGCGAGCGCTCGGATCAAGCGAACTGGGCCGGTGAGATCGCCGCGCAGCTGTGCGCCAGCGCCGATGTGGTGGCACGCGTCGCACACGAGGAGGCGGATCTGCTGGCGCGCATGGCCAGCCTGCTGGTGCTCCGGCTGGAAGCCGGCGGAACCCTGTTCCTGTGCGGCAACGGTGGTTCCTCGGCTGATGCCATGCATGTGGCTACGGAGCTGGTGGCGCGCTACAAAATCGATCGCCGAGCGCTCCCGGCCATGGCCCTGGGCGTGGACCCTACCTTTGTCAGCGCCTGGAGCAATGACATGACCTTCGAACACGTCTTTGCCCGCCAGCTGGAAGGGCTGGCTCGGCGAGGGGATGTGCTGTGGTGCTTCAGCACCAGCGGCAACTCGCCCAATGTGATCCACGCTGCCCGAACGGCGCGAGAGCTCGGCCTGACAACCCTCGGCTTCAGCGGGGCTGGCGGTGGGCAGCTGCGCCAGAGCGTGGACCTCTGCCTGTGCGTCCCTTCCACAGAGACACCACACGTGCAGGAGGCGCATATGGCCGCCGCGCACGTGCTGTGCGAGCTGATCGAGCGCGCCTGCGCCGCGTGAGGCCAGCAGCCGTGCTGCTGGACCGCGACGGTGTGATCACCGTGCACCGGCCCGGCTACATCACCTGTGTAGAGGAGCTGGAGATGCTGCCTGGCGCCGCGGCCGCGATTGGCCGGCTCAGCCGCGCACACCTGCCCGTCGCGATTGTCACCAACCAGTCCATGGTGAACCGCGGCCTGGCGACAGCAGCCGCGCTGGATCAGGTGCACGCGGCCATGCTGGGCTACATCGAGGCGGAGGGAGGCCGGTTGCAGGCGGTGCTGAGCTGCCCCCACCGGCCTGACGAAGGCTGTGGCTGTCGCAAACCGGAGCCGGGCCTGCTTTTGCAGGCGGCAGACCTGCTGGGCATTGCCCCGAGCGCGTGCCTCCTCGTCGGCGACGCGGAGACTGACATGGAGGCGGCGCGCCGGGCTGGTTGCGCGGCCTTGCGGGTCGGCGTCGCCGGGCTGCCAGATCTCGCGGCCGCGGTAGACCTCATCCTTGCCAGCTGAAGCTGTTCGCCTGGCGCCAGAGGTGCAGGCGCTGGTCATGCTGCCCACATACAACGAGGCCGAGAACCTGCCCCAGATAGTGCCCCGCATCCTAGAACAACCGGGCGGCTTTGGCGTGGTGGTCGTGGACGACGCCTCGCCGGACGGTACCGGCGCCCTGGCTGACCAACTGGCGGAGGCCTATCCTGGCCGCTTGCTGGTGTTGCACCGGAGCGAACGGGGCCGCGGCACGGCAGGCATTGCCGGCTTCGCCTGTGCGCTCGCACAGGGAGTGCCCTATGTGCTCGAAATGGACGCCGACTTCTCGCACAATCCGGCTGATCTGCCTCGTCTGCTGCAGGCCTGCCAGGCTGGCGCGGACGTCGCCATCGGCTCGCGCTATGTGCCTGGAGGCTGCCAGCTGGAGCGGTCCTGGTGGCGTCGGTTCGTGAGCGTGGCTGCGTGCACCATCTACCGGGTCATCCTCGGCAGCCCTACCCGCGATCTGAGCGGCGGCTTCAAGTGCTACCGGCGTGCCGCTATGGCCGCGCTGGATTGGGCGCACTTCTACTCCACTGGTTATGCCATCGGCATGGAAACGGTGTTCCGCCAGCAGCGGCTCGGCTTCCGTATGGTGGAACTGCCGATCACCTTTGCCGACCGGCGCTTCGGGCGCAGCAAGTTTCGGCCGCGGGAGGCCGCGGGTTGCCTGTGGGTGGCCTTGCGCTTGGCTGTCGCCCTCGGCCGCGGCTGACATCCCCGCGCTTGTCCTGCCTTTAGCTGGCCCCGAGAGCAAAGCGACATGGCGCTGCGGATACGCTTGACCGAGGAAGGGAGACAACACCTATGGCCGAGAAATTGGAGTGGAGTGGCTGGTTCAAAGCCGCCAACCGGATGATGGGGGGACTCGTGAAGATGGGCTTTACGCCGAACCACACGGTTCTGCTCATCGTGCCTGGCCGCAAAAGTGGCGTCCTGCGCAGCACCCCGGTGTCTCTTCTTGAGCTGGACGGCCAGCGATATGTGAACGCGCCCTACGGAGTGGTGGATTGGGTGCGCAACGTCCGCCTCACCAAGACGGTGCAGCTTCGGGTTGGGCGCCGGATGGAACAAGCCGTGTTTGAGGAATTGTCGGCGAGGGATGCGGCACCCGTGCTGCGCCAGGCTCTGCGGGTGGCTCCCAAGCTCGTGCGCCAGCGGTTCGGTGGGCTCACCGCGGACTCGCCGCTGGAAGATATAGAGCGCGAAGCGCCGAAACATCCAGTGTTCCGGGTGAGCTCTGTCCAGGCCGTCACTCAGTCCTAGAGCCAGGTAATCTGGCGGTTTAGGGAAGCGAATTCCTTTCGGGCAAAGGAGGGGCGCCGCCGAAAGCCGGCTCCGGCGGTCCGCCGAGGCTGACCTCCCTTTGCGCCAGGTCGGTACCCCAGGGAGCCACGGCGGGCGTGGAACACCCACGCTGGAAGCTTGGAGAGACGCCGGGCGCTTCGGAGGCGTCGTCTGCCAGCCTTCCAGGTGAGCCCCTTGCTCAGGGCCAGCCGGCTCCGTCAGGCACTCAGCCAGCCAGCCGGCGCTGCGTTGCCTCTGCCGCCTGCTGCAACAGGTCGGCTACGCTGCGCCTCAGGCTGGCGCCGTCATCGGAGCCGCGCAGAGCCATCCAGTAGGGCATGGTGTACCGGCGGTCGTCCAGCTCAAGGGCTATCAGCTGTCCCCGTGCAAGTTCATCCATGACGGTGGACCGGAAGAGCAGGGCCACGCCCCGCCCATCCAGCGCCAGCATCTTCGAAAGCTCGGCGCTTCTCGACTCAATGCGGCTGCCTGCATGCACGCCCAGATGGATCACCTGCCACAGCCGGGTGCCGAATGGGCTGGGCGGCGGAACAATGAGCGCTTGTCCTGACAGGTCGCCCCAGGTCAGGTTGGACCGGTTCGCCAATTCCGAAGAGGGGCCCACGCACAGGCAAATCTCGTCTTCAAACAAGTGCTCGACCAGCAGCCCCGGCGGCGGCTGGGTCGCCGCGATGCCAATGTCATAGGCCCCCTCGACAAAGTGGTCCCAAAAGTCGCCGAGAACCCAGGACCAGACGTGCACTTCCACGTGGGGCAGGATGGACATGAGCTGGCCCAGCGCGCTGCGCAGCAGGTAATCGCAGGACGCTCCGCTGGTGAGCAGGCGGAGCGTCTCGCCGCTTCCGGCGCGCATGCCTGCCACCATGGTGTCCATCTCGCGCATCTGGCTGAGCAGCAGCTCCGCGGCCCGAGCGAGTTTCGCGCCGGCCGGCGTCAAGTGCAGCTTGCGGCCGCGCCGATCAGCCAGCTTTAAGCCCGCCTTGAGCTCCATGGCCCGCACCATCTTGCTCACCGCCGGGTGGCTGACTAGCAGCTCCTGGCCGATCTCGGCGAGCGTTTTGCCATTCATCAAGCCTGCGAGAACCTGCAGCTCTGATGGCAAAAACATGCTTGCGGGGAACATATTACTGCCTCAATTGGTTCTTGTAGGACCTTGAAGGGGCGATCTAGAGTGGGCGTATCTTGGAACAGCTATGCCGTGCCTAAGCGGCTGGGAAGGGAATCATGGATTCTTCAGCAATGACCCGCCGCCGGTTCATCGGGTTAGGCGCGATCGGCCTGGTTGGTGTGCCAGCCCTCCTGGACGCGTGTGGCGGCAGTGCCGCCCCGGCCACAGCGCCAGCCTCAACATCGAGCAGTGCAGCGCCGGCCGGTAGTACAGCCCCAGCCAGCAATGCGGCGCCCGCCAGTCGCAGCATCTCCGCGCCCGCTTCGACGGCTTCGGGCACGACCGGGGTGCCTCAGGGCGACATGATGGGCAGCGTCCGGCTGCCCGCCTACGTGCCCGTCCAGGGGGCCAAGCCTGACCTGCCGGGCTCGGCCGACGGCCTGATCAGTCCCGGCTTCTTAACGCTCCCCAAGAATCCCTTCTCCGCGGTGAAATCGCCGCCGGGCAAGGGTGGCGACGTCACTGTCCTGACCTGGTCGTTTACCGGCACGCTGCCTCCACCGGTCGAGAAGAACACCCTCTGGCAGGCCATGAACAAGGACATTGGCGCCAACGTCAAATTCAACATTGTGGCCTACGCCGACTACGGGACCCGTTTTTCGGCGGTTATGGCCGGCAATGATTTGCCGGACCTGATGTTCGTCTCACCGGTGGGCACCACCGTCGACCAGCTGCCGGCCTTCCTTCAGGCGAAATGCGCGGACCTCACCCCCTATTTGAGCGGCGACGCGGCCAAGGATTATCCCAACCTGGCGAATTTCCCGACCCTAACCTGGCGCAACGTGGTCTTCAACAATGCCATTTATGGCGTGCCCATTCCGTACCCCATTTACTTCCTGGTGACGTGGATGCACCAAGAGCTGCTTGACCAGGACAACCTGGCGGTCCCGAAAACGGCCGACGAGTTCAAGAAGGTGCTGCAGGCCGTCACCAAGCCGCAATCCAATAGGTGGGGCACGGCCACCTCCACGATCGATGGCTATGGGGTGATGGACGGCTGGTTCCCCGCCATGTTCGGCGCTCCCAACATGTGGTCGCTGGACTCCAGCGGCAAACTCACGCACGAATACGAAACCGACCAGTTCCGCCAAGCGGCGAGTTATGCGCGCGACCTGTACGCCGCGGGCGTGTTTCACCCGAACTCCGCTACCTACAACGCGGCCAACCTCAGCACCGACTTCCAGGCCGACCGCTTCGTGTTTGACTTCACCGGTTTTCAAGGCCAGTCCAGCACGTTTTGGGATGCCGCGCCAGCGCTCCATCCTCCTGGCAAGTTCCGCATATTGCCGCCGTTTCCGGCCCAAGCTGGCCAGAAGGCGACCTACTTCGCGTCAACCGGCTCGTTTGGTTTCACCGTCCTTAAGAAGGCAAGTCCGGACCGCGTCAAAGAGCTGCTCGGCATCCTCAACTACCTCGCGGCGCCTTTTGGGAGCCGGGAATACAACCTGCAGCATTATGGCGTCAAGGGTGTCGACTACACGCCGAACGACAAGGGCAATCCCATCCTCACGGCAAAAGGCAAGTTAGAAGCCGCGCTCCCGTGGCAGCTCACGGCGCGGGCTCCTTGGGTGCTGTTCTACCCGCCTGCGCCGGCCGACTTTGCCAATGCCATCCAGGCGGCCGAGAAGTCGTTGCTGCCGGCGGCTATCTTCGACCCGACGCTGGGGGCCTATTCGAATACGAGTGCCAGCAAGGGCCCGTCGCTTACGCAGGCAGTGCTGGACAGCGTGAACGGCATCGTAAAGGGCACCACGCCCCTTAGCCAGCTGGACACCATCATCACCACCTGGCGCCGCAACGGCGGTGACCAGATCCGAAAGGAGTACGAGCAATCGATCGCGGCTGCAAAACGTTAAGGAGCAAGCCGTGAGCGCCGCCATCGTCGACGGCATCAACGCCTTCGGCCAACGACGCTGTTAGAGCAAGGAGTCAGTACCAGGACGCGGACGAGGCTTGCGGCCAACCAACGAGGACACCGCTTGGGCAGCCGGAACCGTGCGACTCTGAGAGTGCCGTAGCGGCGGCGACACACCGCCGGCTCTCGCCCGACGGGTGAGCCGCGCATGTGCGGTGGGGTGAGGGCGCGCAGGAAACGGGTTGGGTGCCCACCGCCTGTCTGCTACCCGATAACGAAGCTCTGGCGGTCAGTCGTGGCTGTGCCCGGTCAGGAAAGGGCACGCTCGGCAGCTTTGATATCGGCGTGGGAATCAATGCTGAACCACGATCCTTCGTGAGCAAAGCTGCTCAGTCGGCCTGCCGCGGCCAGCGCCGGCTGCGCCAGCACGTCGCCGTTGATCACCAGAAAGGTCCCGCTAGCGTCGAGCAGGCCCATGGCGTGGCGCAGCCCGCCACCACGGCCCAGGGGCTCATCCTCCGGGGCATAGCGCACGCGCAGACCCA
>DATKQD010000277.1:0-23304 GCA_035532895.1 Chloroflexota bacterium | reverse complement strand
TAGCCTTTCCCTCGCCTGTCCGCTCGTGGGCGGATCGTTGGCTGGAAGGCCGTCACCAGTGTGCCCGCTAATAGTGCGCACTTGGAGTGGACAGAAGCGAGCAGGTTGGCAGGCATCTCCGGGGGATGTGGCGTCAGTTTGAAAAGAGGGGCGAGGGTGGACCACCGTCGGCGTCCGCGGCAGCGCCGGTAAGCGCGAGCGGCATGACGACTATCGCGCCGCGGCCGCCTCTTCAGCGCTTCGTAAAGCGTGCGCCGCGATGCAGAACGCGATTCAAGTTTCCTGTGCTGGGGACGATAGTGTAGGCAGCGGCGCTGGTTGGTGCCGCCACGGAGAGTGTTCCGGGAAGGAGACCGTGAGGCATGTCGCTGCGGAATGTTCGGGTTGAAGTGAGCTCCAGAGGCGAGAAGCTGGCGCGAGGGGTGTGCCTGTTGGTGTCGCCCGGCTGTCCGCGGCGGGGGACGATTTCGCAACTGAGCTGGACGAGCGGAGAGCGCAACCTCACCGGCAGCGACGTGCAGCTGCACCTGGCTGGGGGCGACGAGCTGCTGGCCACGGTAGTGCAGCACGCGCACCAGGGAGGCGTGGGGTATTTGAGTTTTCGCGTCGCGCCCTGATACGTTCGGGGAAAAAGCGAGAGGGGCTGGTGCCACCGGTGGCACCAGCCCCTCTCGCGTGTTAGGCGCTCAGGTTGGGCGGACTTTAGAAGTCCATCCCGCCCATGCCGCCACCAGGCGGCATCGCCGGCATCGCGGACTTGGGTTCCGGTTTCTCTGTGATGAGGGTCTCCGTGGTCAGCAGCATGGCGGCGATAGACGCCGCGTTCTGAAGGGCCGAGCGGGTCACCTTGGTGGGATCCACGATGCCCGCGGCGAACATGTCCTCATAGGTGCCGGCGAGGGCGTTGAAGCCGTGGTTCACCGGGGCCTTGCGAACCGCCTCGACCACTACTGAGCCCTCGGCGCCGGCATTGAAGGCGATCTGCCGCAGTGGCTCCTCCAGGGAGCGGCGAACGATGGCGACACCCACCTTTTCGTCACCTTCAAGCTTCAGCTTGTCCAGCACCGCGGCCGACTGAGTGAGAACCGTGCCGCCCCCAGCGACGATGCCCTCTTCCACGGCGGCGCGCGTCGCGGACAGCGCATCCTCCACCCGGTGCTTCTTCTCCTTCAGCTCCACCTCGGTGGGTGCACCAACCTTGATGATGGCCACACCGCCGGAAAGCTTCGCCAGCCGCTCTTGCAGCTTCTCGCGGTCGTAATCAGAGGTGGTTTCGTCGATCTGCGCCTTGATCTGCTTGATGCGCGCCTGGATGGTCTCGGCTTTGCCGCCCCCTTCCACTACGACCGTCTTGTCCTTGTTGGCGGTCACGCGGCGGGCCTTGCCAAGCTGGGTGACGTTGGTGTTCTCCAGCTTGAAGCCGGCTTCCTCGGTGATCACCAGGCCGCCCGTCAGGATGGCGATGTCTTCGAGCATGGCCTTGCGGCGGTCGCCGAAACCGGGCGCCTTGACGCCGAGGATATTGAGCGTGCCACGCAGCTTGTTCACGACCAGGGTCGCCAGCGCTTCGCCCTCGATGTCTTCGGCGATGATGAGCAGGGTACGGCCGCCCTGGACGACTTTCTCGAGCACGGGCAGAATGTCCGCGATGGCGGAGATCTTCTTGTCCGTGATGAGGATGTAGGGGTCTTCGAGCACTGTTTCCATGCGGTCGGCGTTGGTGATCATGTAGGGCGAGATGTAGCCGCGGTCGAACTCCATGCCCTCGACGTATTCCGTCTCGAACTTGAGGCCCTTGCCCTCTTCGACGGTGATGACGCCGTCCTTGCCCACTTTATCCATGACGTCGGAGATGATCTGGCCGACTTCGGCGTCGGCGGCGGAGATCGTGGCGACTTGGGCGGTCTCGCTCTTGGTGGTGATCTGGCGACTGTGCGCCTTCACCTCTTCGATCACCGCGTCCACCGCTTGCTGGATGCCGTTCTTGAGGATCATTGGGTTAGCGCCGGCGGCTACGTTGCGTAGGCCCTCGGCGATCATGGCCTGAGCCAGTACGGTCGCCGTGGTGGTGCCGTCACCAGCGACGTCATTGGTCTTGGTGGCGACTTCCTTGAGGAGCTGAGCGCCCATGTTCTCGAAGGGGTCTTCGAGCTCGATCTCCTTGGCGATGGTGACGCCATCGTTGGTGATGGTGGGGGCACCGAACTTCTTGTCCAGCACGACATTGCGGCCTTTGGGGCCGAGTGTGACCTTAACTGCGTCGGCCACCTGGTCTACGCCGCTCTTCAGCTTGCGGCGGGCGGCTTCATCGAAAACGAGCTGTTTAGCTGGCATGTGCTGCTGCTCCTCAGTGCATGATGGCGAGAATGTCTTTCTCGCTCAAAATGAGATAGTCCTTGCCGTCGAGCTTGATCTCGGTGCCCGAGTACTTCCCGTACAGCACCTTGTTGCCGTTGGACACTTCCAGTGGGTGCCGGGTGCCTTTGTCGTCCACCCGGCCGGAGCCGATGGCAATCACAGTCCCTTCCTGTGGTTTCTCTTTGGCCGTGTCCGGCAGGACAATGCCGCTTTTGGTGACTTCCTCGCGGTCCAATGGCTCCACGAGAACGCGGTCCCCCAGCGGCTTCACCTGCGTCGCGGTGGTCGTCGCCATATAGTGCGCCTCCTCTTGACTAGGCTCTGAATGAGCGGAATACTCCGCCATCTTAGCACTCTTTGGAAGGGACTGCTAGCACTCGAGAGTATGACTGCCAGCACGTGGCCGGCAGCAGTGCCTGTTCGAAGAGCCAAGCGTTCTGAGGTGAGCGCGCAACAGCGCCATGAACTGGTGTGCCGGCCACGTGCTGGCAGCCAGCGGAATTGTTGGGAGCCGGTCGGCGGGCGACGATCCAGGAGCGAATCCCGCTCGGAGGCGAGGCTACATCTTGCGCAGGACGGCAGCGACCTTGCCAACGATCTTGAGCTCGGGATCGTCGCGCCCGACGATGATGGGCTCCATCGTGTCGTTTTCGGGTTGCAGGCGCACGTGGCCCTTTTCAGGGTAATACGTCTTGACGGTGGCCTCATCACCGATGAGGGCGACGATGATCTCGCCGCGGCTGGCGACTGGCTGCTGCCGCACGAACACGTAGTCGCCATCGAAGATGCCCGCGTTGATCATGCTGTTGCCCTTCACTTGGAGGGCGAAGACGTTGCCGTCGCGCACGAAGAACTTATCCAGGTACAACGTGTCGTCGACGTTCTGCTCGGCCAGGATCGGCGCGCCGGCTGCCACGCGGCCCACCAGCGGGATGGGAATGACATTGCTGGGCAGGCGCGCGGGCTCGGGCGCGGCGGTGGCGCCGGTCTGGCCGCCCTGCAGCAGCTCCAGCCCGCGAGACAAGCGCGCTTCGCGCTTCAGATAGCCCTTAGCTTCGAGGCTGCGCAGATGGTCGCGGATGGCGTTGGTTGAGGCAACGCCCAGACGCTGCGCAAGCTCACGCAGCGTGGGTGGCCGGCCATGTTCCTGTATCCAGCCCTGCACCGTCTCCAGCATTTCCCGCTGCTTCGCGGTCAGTTCCTGCTTCGGCAAGCTCGTCCCCTCTCGCGCAGTTGGCGTTCCCATACCTGCACATGCGACCATACTGCAAATGTGGGCAGATGTCAAGGTATGGTGCGGCAGGGTGGGCGGGTAGCGAAGTTGGGGCGGCTGAACCGTCGGTGTTAGCTCAATGGCAGCGACCGGCGGACCAGCGCCGCGCCGTCGACCATCGCGCGCAGCTTGCCGAACGCCACGGCTCGCGGCAGGAACTTCATGCCGCAATCCGGCGCGATCACGAGGCGCTCCGGAGGCACGTACTGCAACGCGGCCTGTATGCGTTGCGCCACCACGGCTGGCGTCTCAATAGTCTGATCGAGCAGGTCGATCACTCCCAGGATGATGGTCTTGGAGGGCAGCAATTTCAGTTGCGAGAGATCGAGGTGGCACTGGGCCGCCTCGATGGACACTTGCTCTACGGCGCAGTCTTCCAGCTCCGCCAGAAAGCGATAGGTGTCGGGCTTCTCCGCGACAGCCCGAGCGTAACCGAAGCAGACGTGCAGCGCCGTGTGACCCGTGATGCCCTCTAGCGCCCGGTTGATAACACTGACGGCGTACTGCTTGGAGCGTTCCGGCCAGCGCTCCGTCCATGGTTCGTCCAGCTGCACGACATCCGCCCCGGCCGCGAACATGTCCCTGATTTCCTCGTTCACGGCCAACGCCAGGTCCATTCCCAGGGCCCGGCGATCGGCGTAGTAGGTCGTCTCGGCCTGCTCGGACATGGTGAATGGGCCGGGGATGGTGGCTTTGATGGGCCTGCTGGTGTGCGCTCGCAGAAAGGCGACATCCGCGACCTGCACCGGCCGCGTACGACGCGCCTTGCCCTTGAAGAGCGGCACGGGCACACCTACACCGCCAACGCGGCCGGACACGCGGCCGCGCTGCTCGGGGTCGACGCCCTCCAGGGCGTTTGAGAACACATTGGAGTAGCTCTCGCGCCGGATTTCGCCATCGGTGATGATGTCCAGTCCGGCCCGCTCCTGCTCAGCGATGGCCACGATCGTCGCGTCGTCGCGTGCGTCGTCGAGGTGCTCGGGCGGAATCCGCCAGATATGCGGTACTGGTACGCGGGGCACGCCGGCCTGGTTGAGTGCCTCGCGATCGATCAGCCAGTCCGGCTGTGGATAGCTGCCAACCAATTCGGCCGGGAGCAGTTGAAGTTGCTGTTCCTGTTCCATGCGCCACGTATCATACGAGCCTGTGAGCCCTGCGCCTGAGCACGTGAAGTTCGGAGTCGTCGTCCATCAGGAGGCGCTGGGGCGCGATCTCCGCCAGGCGGTGGCCGATCAGCTGGCGATGGTTCACGCGGTGCGCGACTTGGGATGGGATGGTGTGTGGTCGGGGCAGCACTTCCTGACGACCGGGCTGAGCATTCTGCAGCCGATTCCACTGCTGGCTCGGCTGATCCCGGAGACCGGCGACATGGATATCGGCATTGGCATCCTGCTGCTGGCACTGTACAGCCCGGTAGATGTCGCCGAGACGTTCGCCAGCCTCGACGTCTTGAGCGGTGGCCGTCTTATTTTGGGTCTTGGCCTGGGCTATCGCGACGAGGAATATGCTGCTTTCGGCATTCGCCGAGAGCAGCGGGTGGAACGCTTCGAGCGCAACCTGGAGCTGCTGGCGCGCCTGTGGACTGGCGAGGAAGTGGACGCGGACTTACCCTGGTGCCGGCTCGAACGTGCCCGACTCACCACGCTGCCACTCCAACGCCCGCGGCCCCCCATCTGGATCGCCGCCAACAGTGACCGGGCCGTGGAGCGCGCGGCACGCCTTGGCGACACCTGGATGGTCAATCCCCATGCTCGGATCGACACGTTGTCGCGGCAGATCGATCTCTTTTTGGCGACACGAGAAGCGGCGCACCTGAACCGCCCACGCGACCTGCCGATCATCCGTGAGATCTTTTGCGCCAGAGATCGGGCCACAGCCATCGAGCTGGCTGGCCCCTACCTCAATGCCAAGTACCGCACCTACAGCGGCTGGGGCCAGGATAAGGTTCTCGCGGATGAGGACGCCTTCCAACACTCCTTCGAAGAGCTGCGGGAGCAGCGTTTCGTTCTTGGTTCACCGGCCGAATGCCTCGCCCAGCTTCAGTGGTGGCGCGACCGGTTCGGCGTCAACTATTTCGTTCTGCGCACCCATTGGGCTGGCATGCCCCTGGAAACCGCGCTCTCCTCCATCAGGCTGCTTAGCGCGGAAGTCTTCCCTGCCTTGCGTGGCTAATTGCCAGGCGAGCTGAATCCAGGCTTCTTTGTTGCTTGCCGTCTGGCGTGACGCTCCCTGCGTACGCGCGACCGCCGCGCTGGATCGGCATTCGGGAGGGCATCCACATCAGAGCCGATCGGTACGAAGTCCGCGCTCACGCGGTTGGCCTCAGCTGGCTCGGCGCGCGCGGCGGGGTTTGGCGGGTTCCATGGCTCGGGCGCTGAGGGTAGGGTGGGCATTGCCGCGGGGGACGGCTGGGCCGTTCAGCCGGTAGTCGGGTGCCTGGATGACCCATTTCTCCGTGAGCTGCTGGTCCAGCAAACGGGAGCGAATACGCGGTTCGATGCGCTCCGGCTCGACGTTGGTGGTGAAGATGGTGGGCAGCTGATTGTTGTAGCGATGGTTCACCAGCTGGTACAGCTTTTCGGTGGCCCAGGGCGTGCCGTACTCGGCGCCGAAATCGTCCAGCACCACGAACTCGGTGCGCTTCACCCGCTCGAAGTCGGAGTCGAACTCCACCTCGGAACTGGGGTTGAAGGTCGAGCGGAGGTGATCGAGCAGGTCCGGCAGGCCGACCAGCAGTGCGGGGCGCGAGAGCACGGCGATGCGATGGTTCACCGCGGCTGCCGCCAGATGCGTTTTGCCGCAGCCGTACTGGCCGTTCAGCAGGAACCAGCCGTCAGGCCACGGCTTCTCCGCATAGGCGCGCACGGCGTCCCACACGGCGAAAAGGTTCTTGCTCTGGTCCTCCGGCACGGCGCCCTCGCGAAACTCGAAGGCATCGAACGTCATGCGCGACAGCGCGCCCAAGCCGCTCTCGGCCAGCAGGCGTTGGCGGCGCCGCTCCTCACGCTGGCGCTGGGTGCACTCGCAGGGGAAGGCGTTCCAGCGCCGCGGATCATCGGCCGGCAGGCTGTGGTACACCCAACCGGCGCCGCCGCACAGCGGACAGCTGTCTTCAGTGGCGGAAGAGGTGCCCGAATTCGCCCTTGAGGTAACGCTCGGGGTCGTGTACCTCGCCAGAATGTCGCCTAAACGTTCCATCCTCTCCCTTTCCCTCTTCGGACCAGCGGCTCAGAATGGTCTTGATGTAGCGCCAGTTGCGCTTGTTGCGCTCCACGGCAATGCGGAACGCATCCTCAATCCACGCTTCCGGATAGTTGGCCTCGGCCTCCATGAGCTCCTCAGCGATCATGCGCGTGAGCAGCCCAATGTTCTGTTCGTACAGGCCGAAGGCGTTGGGGCGCGCCGTCTCGATGCTGGCTCGCTCCGAGCTGCCGATACGCTGGCGCAGGGCAACGGCCCGCTCGCCCGGTACGCGCAGCTCCCGCAGCAGCGCGCGCCCGCGCTCAGTATTGAGCAGGTACCACTCGTCCGCGCCATCGCCGTCCCGCACGGTAATACGGAGCAGCGCCCCGCGCTGTGACGCCCGCTCGAGTGCGTGCCCCAGCAGGGCATCCAGTGGCCGCAGATCACCGATCACAGTGAGGCTCGCCTGCAGCACCTCGTCCCGAGCCAGCTCCCCGCGTGATACGCAGCGGGGCCATTCGGCCTGCCGGCCCAGTACGGCAACAACGTGCAGCAGCACCTTCAGTTCGGCAAAGTCGTCCAGCTGGGGCAGCAGCTGGTCGAAGAAGGCATCTGGCAGGGGAGTGAGGTGCGCTTCGGACGATTTGGGGAAGCCGGCGAACGGTTTCACAGCCCAGTCCTCGGCGCGGCTCGGGTATCCAGGTCCTTAAACAGCTGATAGCTCCCGTAGAAGCGCAGGGAGACGTCGCCGATGGGCCCGTTGCGGTGTTTGGCGATGATCACATCCGCCACGCCCGGCTTGTCTGACTCCTTGTTGTAGATCTCGTCCCGGTAGATGAACATCACAATGTCCGCGTCCTGCTCGATGGAGCCCGATTCGCGCAGATCCGAAAGCTGCGGCACGTGCGATTGGCGGCTCTCCACCAGGCGCGAGAGCTGAGACACCGCCAGCACGGGGATGTTCAGCTCGCGGGCCAGCGACTTGAGCGAGCGTGTAATTTCGGACACCTCCTGCACGCGGTTGTCGCTGCCTCGGCCGTGCATGAGCTGAAGGTAATCGATGATGATCAGCTCGATCGGCTCCTCGGCCGAGAGCCGGCGCGCTTTGCTTCGCAGCTCCATCACCGTGAGGTTGCCGGAATCGTCGAAGAAGATGGGTATCTCCGACAGCTCGCGCATGGCATCGATCACCCGCGGGTACTCCAGGTCGTCCACACCGCCGTTGCGCAGGTGCTGCAGGTTCACACCGGCGCGGCAGGCAATCATGCGCTGCACTAACTGCTCGGCGGACATCTCCAGGTTGAACATGGCCACGGCATGCCCGGCCCGGGCCACGTTCTCGGCCACGTTCAGCACCAGCGCCGTCTTGCCCATAGCCGGCCGGGCGGCCAGCACCACCAGGTCCGATTTCTGAAGGCCTCCCAGCAGGTTATCGAGGCCTTGGAAGCTGGTAGGCAGGCCAGTGATCTTGCCGGCGTTCGCCTGCGCCGCGGCCAGGCTGTCGAAGTAGCCGGTGACCACTTCGGCAATGGGCGTGAAAGCGCGCTTGACGCGCCGCTCGGTGAGCTCGAAGAGTTGCTGCTCCGCGCGGTCGAAGGCGTCGTCCACCTCCAGCGCGTCGTTGTAGCCAATGGCCGCGATGCGCCCACCCACGGAGATGAGCCGCCGCTTCATGGCGGTCCGCTCCACGATGCGCGCGTAGTACTCCACATGGATAGCCGTGGGCACCACGGTGGCCAGGGAGTGGATGTAGGCCACGCCGCCCACGGCGGCCAGCTGATCGAGCCGCTCCAGGCGGTCCGTGAGGGTGACGATGTCCGATGGCTGGTTCTGCTCGTACAGCGCCAGCGCCGCCTCGTACAGCAGCCGGTGGCCCTCCCGGAAAAAGTCTTCTGGCAGGAGAAACTGCGAGATGGTGACGATGGCGTCGCGGTCCAGCAGCAGGCTGCCAATGACTGCCTGCTCGGCGTCTACGTTGCTGGGCGGCAGCTTCTCCAGGGCCGCGGGGGCAATGGCCACGCGGGCGCTACTCCTCGGTTACCGTGACCTTCAGCTTGGGCGACAGGCCATGGCCCACGTGAATGGCCACATCGAACGTACCCAGCTTCTTGATCGGATCGGCCAACGCGACATCGTGCCGGTCGACGATGATGCCATGCTGCTCCTTGAGTGCATCAGCCACGTGCTGCGCCGTGATGGAGCCATGCAGCCGCTTCTGGGCGCCGGTTCTCGCGGTGATGCTGAGCGTCAGGCTGCCCAGGCGCCGCGCCAGCTCGTCGGCCTCGGCCTGGGCGCGAGCCTCGCGGCGCGCCTCCATGTCCTTCTGCGTCTGCAGTGCCTTCAGTTGCTCTGGCGTCGCCGGCTTGACGAGCCCCCGCGGCAGCAGAAAGTTGCGGGCGTAGCCGTCGGCAACGTCGCGCACGTCTCCAGCCTTGTGGTTGTCCACGGTGGAAAGGAAAACAACTTTCATGTGCCTAACCTCAAACGATCACGATTGCGGGCGCTAATAGTAGCCCGATTCGCCAGCCCGCTCCGCCTCACACACTCCCAGCGTTTCAGCCGCCTCGGCAAAGTTGGTGCCATGGAGACGAATATAGTACAGCTGTTCTACCCCGCGAGAGCAGCCCGGGAAGAACCATACGTGTGGGCACGGGCGCGATGTGCTGGCGCCGTGCGGATTGATGTCCGAGACCGAGACATTCGGCGGGGTCGCTGGCCATCGCTATTCTTGTGCCCAGCATGATCGAGTCGCCACGCGCAGCCGCTGGCGCCAGGGCAGGCTGGGGCGAGTTGGCGCGTGTGCTGGAAGCGTGGGGCGAGCCGGCGTATCGCGCGCGTCAGATCGGCGAGTGGAAAGAGCGGCGGCTGGCTGCGTCCTTTGACGAGATGCGTGAGGTGCCCCGGGCTCTCCGCCAGAGGCTGGACGAAGCCGTCCGTTACTGGGCGCTGGAGCCGTTGGCGGAGGCACAATCGGCCGACGGCCTCACCACCAAGATGCTCTTCCGCCTGGCCGATGGCGAGTGCATCGAGTCCGTGTTGATGCGGCAGCCGACATCGGCGGGTGGCTGGCGCAGCACGGTCTGCGTTTCCAGCCAGGCCGGCTGCAAGATGCGCTGCTCCTTTTGTGCCACCGGTCACGGTGGCTGGCGGCGCAACCTGGCCGCGGACGAAATCGTGGACCAGGTGCTGTACTTCGCCGCCCGCCTGAAGCGGCCCCCGGCGGTCGCTGCCGGGGGCGGAAGCCGCGGCCACCTCAGCCAGCCAGCGTCCCCTCCAGAGATCGAGCTCATGCAGCGCGTAGACAACGTGGTGTTCATGGGCATGGGCGAGCCGCTGGATAACTACGATGGCGTGCTCGCCGCGGTGCGCCGGCTGAACGATGTGCGCGGCCTGGGCCTGGCGGCGCGGTCGATCACCATCTCCACCTGCGGCCTGGTGCCCGAGATTCGCCGGCTGGAGAAGGAGGGCGTGCAGGTGAACCTGGCGGTATCGCTGGCCGCCACCAATGATGTGCGCCGGTCCGAGCTCATTCCGCTGAACCGCCGCTTCCCTCTTCGCGAGCTGCTGGCCGCGGGCGACGAATACGCCGCCGTGACCCATCGGCGGGTGAGCTATGAGTACGTGCTCATCGCGGGTGTGAACGACTCAGTCGAGGAAGCGGTGCAGCTTGGCCAGCTGCTGCGGGGCCGGCTGGCCCACGTCAACCTTATTCCCCTCAATCCGGTGGCCGGCGATGGCTACGCCCGACCCACAGAGGCCGCCGTGCGCCGTTTTCAGCGACTTGTTCGCGCCGCGCACGTGCCGGTAACCGTGCGCTACTCGAAAGGCGTGGACATCGCCGCCGGGTGCGGCCAGCTTCGCGCCGCCGCTAGCTGAGGGCCAGGCAGCGAGCCAAGCTGGGCGAGCTGCATTCGGGGGTCGCTCCTCCGCCGATCGGCGTTTCGCACGGCCTGAATCTTCGCCCAGACGCGAGCATGGCTGCCGAAGGCGACGCCAGTGCCGCCCTTACGGCTGAGCCGGAGTAGTCGCCTCCAGCATGCGCTTGGAGGCGATAGCCAGCTGGCTGTCCAGCTGGTACACCCAGGGCACGCCGGTGGGGATCTCCACCTGGAGTATTTGATCGGCAGTCAGCTGCTCCAGCTCCATGACAATGGCGCGCAAGCTGTTGCCGTGCGCGGCCACCAGCACGTTCTTACCGGCGGCCAGGGCAGGGCGGATGTGCGCGCGAAAGTAGGGCAGTGCGCGTGCCTGGGTATCCTTCAGGCTTTCACCGTTGGGTGGTGGCACATCGTAGCTGCGCCGCCAGAGGTGCACCTGCGCTTCCCCGAATTTGGCGGCCGTTTCAGCTTTGTTCAAGCCCTGCAAATCGCCATACATACGCTCGTTCAGCGCCTGGTCGCGAGCGATGGGAAGGGTGGGCTGCCCAAGCTCGGCCAGCGCGATGCGCAGCGTTTCCTCAGCACGCGAGAGCACGCTGGTGAAGGCCAGGTCAAACCGCAAGCCAGCGCTGAGCAAAGCACGTCCCGCCCGCTTTGCCTCCGCACGTCCCGCCTCGGTGAGGGGCACGTCCACCCAGCCGGTGAAGCGGTTCTCCAGGTTCCATTGCGATTGGCCGTGCCGCAGCAAGCACAACGTGCTGGTGATCTGATCAGTTGCCATCGTTTTTCGATTGTAATGGGACGAGAAGGGCATGCCGAGGCAGGGGGCTCAAGTTTTCGGCCGCGGCAGCCGATACTGTCGCTAGCGCGGATCGTGCGCCCTCTGCCAGAGCGAGCAGATCTGGAATGGACTCCAGGCTTATTCAGCCTGCGTTTGGAGGTCCATTTCTGTGGCCAGTAACATCTTCGGCGGCTCTGCGCCGCGCGCCCTACTTCAGTCGCCGGTGGTGCGTGCGCGGAGCGGCGCGCCCGCGCAGAGCGGCGGTGGCACGGTGAGCGCGCACGCGACCAGCCGCGTCGCTGCCGACTCGGTGAACATCTCCTCGGCTGCGCGCATCGTGGCCGCCATGGCCAAGCGCACCGCCCTGCTGACCGCGAGCGATGGCTCGCCTGAAGACGTGCCAGCGGTGCACCCGGTGCTCAATGGCAATACCGCGTTGCAGTTGGGGCACGACATGCTTTCCGGCCTCGGGCAGTGAACCCGCCCGAGCTGGGCCAGCTGCGCGCCATGGGCCTGCGCCTGTCGCGCCTCAATCAGGCGCTGGCCGACTGGGACGCCCTGGATGCCGGCATCGTCCCACCCGGCGGCGCACAGCGGCCCGAGCTGGACCGGCGGGCGCTGCGGACATCCCTGGTGATGCTCGCGGCGGACATGAGCCGGTTCGAGCAGGAGCTGTGCGCTCGCCACGATGTCGCCTCGTTGAACTAACGCACCCGCGGCACCCAGGCGGCGGTAGACTACCTCGCCATGCTTGCGAGCCCACTGCTGCTGATCGATGGCGATAACCTGGCGCACCGTGCCTACCATGCCATCCCCAGGACTGTCCAGGGTGCTGGTGGGCGGCCGGTCAACGCCGTCCTCGGCTGGACCACCATGCTGCTCGCGCTATGGGACGAGCAGCAGCCTCGCGCCGTGTTCGCGGCCTGGGATACGCTGCAAGTGCCTACCTATCGGCACCACTTGTGGCCGAGCTATCAGGCCGGCCGCGTATTTGACGCTGAGCTGTTGGAGCAGTTGGACCTGCTGCCCCGCCTGGCGGCCGATTTCGGCTTCGGCTCCGCCAAGCTGGCCGGCTACGAGGCGGACGATCTGCTTGCCTCGGCTGTGCTCGCCGAAACCAGCGCCGGTGGATCGTGCATCATCGTGACCAACGATCGCGACGCCTTTCAACTCGTATCCGATCAGGTGAGCGTGCTGCTCCCCAAGCGGGGCGCGGGCGAGGCACCGCGGGTTGGGCCGGCCGAAGTGGTGGCGCAGCTAGGCGTGCTGCCGGAACAAGTTCCGGACTACAAGGCCCTGGCAGGCGACGCTTCGGACAACATCCCCGGGGGCCGTGGTATCGGCCCCAAAACAGCCGCCAGCCTGCTGCGGCGCTATGGCAGCCTGGAGCGAGCGCTGGAGGCTGGCGCGGTTGCGGCCGGGGCGGCGGAGCAATTGCGCCTGTTCAGGCAGGTTGTGACCATGCGCACCGATGCGGCTGTTTCGCTGCCCGGAGGTGCGCCCAATTGGGCGGCGGGCGCCGAATGCCTGCGGCAGCTGGGGCTTTTTGCCCTGGCCACGCGGGTGGATCAGCGTGCGAAGCCGCGGTTGCCCGGCCTCGAGTGAGCGCGTGGCACCATGCTGAGCAAGCCCAACCGGCTCACCAACAAGCGCGACTTCGACCGAGTGTTCGCTGCTGAGCGCGCCACCTACCACCCCCTGTGTACGCTGCGCGCCGCCCGGAACGAGCTCAGCGTGAGCCGCTTCGGCATCGTGTGCGGTAAGCGCGTTGGTGGCGCGGTGGTGCGCAACCGGGTGCGGCGGCGGCTGCGGCACCAGGTGCGCCGGTTGCTCGTGGATACCGCGCCTGGCTGGGATATACTCCTGGTAGGCCAGCCGAAGGCGGCGCAAGCAGCGTCGGCAGAGCTGTACGACGCGCTGAAAGAAGTGTTGAGGCGCCGGGGCGTGCTCACCCGCGCTGAATTGATATGAAATTCATTGCCCTGGGAGTGATTCGGCTGTACCAGCTTACGATCTCCAACCTGTTCCCCAACACCTGCCGTTTCGAGCCCAGCTGCTCGCATTACGGATATGAGGCCATTCAACGCCACGGTATACTGCGCGGTGGCTGGATGACCCTGAAACGCATTGGCCGCTGTCAACCGTTCAATCCCGGCGGCTACGACCCGGTTTCGTGAACACGCTGCCAGCTTTTCCCTCTGAGCGCACCCAGCAGGTTCTTCATTGAGCAGCTGGTTCCGGTTCATCTCTGAGCCGGTCAGCCACATTCTGGTGTTCCTGGCGCAGAACACATTTGGCGCGGGAGTGGCCATCATCCTGGCCACCATCGCCATCAAGGTCATCCTCCTGCCGCTCACGTTTCAGCAGCTCCGGTCTGCCAAGGCCATGCAGGCCATTCAACCGGAGATACAGGAGATCCAGCGCAAGCACAAGGGCGACAAGCAGAAGATTACCGAGGAAACGATGGCGCTGTACAAGGAGCGCCACGTCAACCCGGCCGCGGGCTGCCTGCCACTGCTCATCCAGATGCCCATTCTGTACGGGCTGTACGGCGCGTTGTACGCCATGGGCAACCCGCACGATCCGTTGTACAGCCAGCTCTTCACGCAGCCCTTCCTGTGGGTGCACAACCTGGCCCAGCCCGACCAGCTGCACATCCTCCCGGTGTTCTGCGTCATCGCGCAGTGGGTGCAGCAGCGCATGATGATCGCCAACCGCCAAACGCCGGTCGAAGGTCAGCAGGCGACCATGCAGAAGATGATGCAGTTCATGCCGCTGATGGTGGGCATCTTCTCCTGGAACATCACGGCCGGCTTGCCCATCTACTGGGCTGTGTCTACCCTGTTTGGAATTGGGCAGCAGTATTTCGTGACTGGCTGGGGCTCGCTCACCACTCTCAAGCCCGCCGGCCTCAAGCTCAGCGAATTCAGCATTGGCAACTTGTTGGGTGCCGGAGGCAGCGCTGGTGGCGGCAATGGCACCTCTGCCCGCGATAGCGCATCCCGGGCCAACGGGAGCACCCCGTCGCGGTCAAGCACCGCGGCAGCCCGGCCTAAACGCGGCACCTCGGGTACATCGCGGGCAGCAGGAGGGAGGCGCAGTGGAAAGCATTGAGGTCACCGGCAAGACGGTTGACGACGCCATCAACACGGCTTCGGCCAAGCTAGGCATACCGGCCGACCGGTTGGACTATACCGTCATCAGCGAAGGCAGCAAGGGCATTCTGGGCATCGGCGCCGGCGACGCCAAGCTCCTGGTGAGCACTGCGCCCGCCCTGGCGCCCGGCGAAACGCTGCCGCCTGAGCCTGCTCCTGCCTTGCTGGATGGCGAGGGGGAAGAGGCCGATGCTGAGCCCGAGGCTGCGCGGCCTCGGCGTCCGCGTGCCCAGGTCCCCGATGGCGCGGCACTGGCACAGCGCACGCTTGAGGAGCTGCTGGAACGCCTGGACATTCAGGCCGAGGTGTCGCTGGCCGGTGACGATCCCATCGCGCTGGAGGTGAGCGGCGAGGACCTCGGCATTCTTATCGGCCACCGCGGCGAAACGCTCACCGCGCTGCAGTTCATGCTCAACCAGATGCTCAACCACAAAGTTGGCGACTGGATGGGCGTGATGGTGGACGTGGAGCAATACCGCGCTCGGCGCGAGCATACCCTGAATGGGCTCGCGAAGCGCATGGCCGATCGCGCCCGCTACTATCGCCAGCCGGTCACGCTGGAGCCCATGCCGGCGCATGAGCGCCGGATCGTGCACCTGGCATTGCAGGAACACCCTCAGGTCACCACCCACAGCATCGGTGAGGGCGAGGACCGCCGAGTCGTCATCAGCCCTCGCGGATAGCAGCTTGGCGGTTGGCCTGGAGCTGGCGCGCTTCGACACCCGCCTGCAGGCACAAAGGGCGCTGGAGGAGCTCGGCATCGACCCCGCTGGCGCTGGCAGGCTGGGCTACAAGGCCATCCTGCAGCCAGTGGTGCTCCGGGGGATCAAGGGTGGCGCCGCTAACCTGCTCAAGCAGGAGCTGCTGGCGCGCGGGGGCGACGCCGCGGTGCCCAGCGTGAGCGTTATGCATCCGGACACACTGGTGGACATCTGCCTGCTGGGTACTTTGCAGGACTACAAGTCACTGCTGCCCTACCTTCGCCAAACACCCATCCTGGGCCTGCCGCGCCTGGCCGACGCGCTGGCCGAATTGCTCGGCGCCGAAATCGGCTGACCGGTCCGCGCCCGGCGCGAACACTCCCCAGCTGTCAACCGTCTGCCTGTCAGCGTGGTGCTGGATGGTGAAGGCCGCGGCCAGCATGCTGCATCGGCCCGCAGGTAGGTCCTACCGAGGCTGGCCCATTTCCTATGCCGCGGTAGGAAGGAGTACGCTTGATCGGTTCCCGGGTAGCGGATGGCCGCGACGGGGGCACTGGTGTTTGATGATCTCACGAGAACGCGCACTTGCCTGGCTGCCGGAGAAGCCGGTCGCGCAGCTGCGCTGGGTTACGCTGGCGGTCTGCGAGCTCATGCTGCTGACCACCGCGCTGCAGTTCGGGTTTCAGGGCGCGGGCGATCCGCGACGGCGTCTTTTGGGTTGGGCCTGCCTTGCGCTCCTGGCTGGTTGGTGGCCGCTTCGCTGCCGACGTGGCCACACGCCAGCCTGGGGCTTAGCTCCCGAAGCTGGGGCGCTGCTGCTGGTGACACTTGCCGGCGACAGTGCGACCGAGGTTACGCGACTTATTTACGTGGCCCTGTTCTTTCGTGCCCTGCACGGGCGCGAAAGCGGCTGGCTGGCTGGAGCGAGCTATGCCCTCGCCTTGTTGCTGGGTGAGGTGGTGTCGGTTGGCCTGCCCACGGCAGTCGCCAACCTGGGCCTCTGGATGCAGATCGGCTGGCTGATCATCGCCGGCGGGTTATTCTACCGGCTGGCATCGCGCCTGCTGGGCCTGGAGCGCTCGCGGGAGCGGGAGCAACTGCTGCGCACCACGGGCACGCGCGTTGCCACGGCCACCGCCGAGATGGACGGCTTGGCCGCGACCGATGGCCGCGTTCGGGCCGTGCTGGAACAGTCGTTGGGCGATACGTTAGCGTTCTCCGGCTTGCGAGCCGGGCGCGTGTACCTGTCGGCTCAGGGTGGCGCGACTTTTCGGCTGGCCGCCAGTACGGGCGACGCCGCCCACGCCGCGGAGGCTGAGGATCGCGATGCCGGGCTGATCCGCATGATTGTGGACGATGGCGTCCCGCGAGTGGTGAGCGCGCCGAGTGCGGTCCAGCCGGCACAGGTGCAGGTGGCGCTGCGGCTGCAGGGCATGAGCGGCACCGCGGGCGTGCTCGTGCTGGAGGGACCGCGCGCCAACGCCCCTGGGCACCAGGACCTGGCCACGTTGCAATCGCTGTGCGGCCAGCTGGCATCGCTTGTGGACGCCGCGCACCTGAGGCGGCAGCTCCAGCACACCATGGATTCGCTGCGCGCGATCTACCTGGCCGGCCGATCGATGAACGGAAGCCTGAGGGCGGAAGAGGTGGGCCAGCAGCTGTTTGATACCGCCGGCCAGGTACTGGAGTTCCAGGCGGCGGCCATTCGCCTGCGTAACGAACGTGGCCAGCCACGGCTGTGGCTCAGCCGCGGCGAGGCCGAGTTGGCGGCGCAGGCACAGCGCCTCAACGAGGTGCGCAACGCGCGCAGGCGCGCCCTCCTGCGAGGCTCGCCGCAGCTCTTCGTGATGCCAGCAGGGGCGGCGGCTGGGTTTGCCACGGGCTGGTGCCTGCCGCTCAAGGCACACGATCGCGACATCGGGACACTGGAGCTGTTCGGCATGGAATCGCTCGCCAGCGTGGCCGACATCGAAACGCTGGAGAGCCTGACCGGTGAAGCCGCTATCGCACTGGAGAATGCTTCGCTGTATGGCCAGCTTGAGGAGCGCGAACGCCGCCTGCATGACCTTGTCGGCCGCCTGCTTATGGCGCAGGAAGAGGAGCGCAGGCGTATCTCGTACGAGCTGCATGACGGCTTTGTGCAGCTGGCGGCCTCGGCCCACCTGCATGTGGAGGCGTATTCCCGCCACCACAGCCCGCGATCGCCGGCCGCCCGGCAGGACTTGGAGCAGGTGCGGGCACTGAGCCGACAGCTGGTGCTGGAGGCGCGCGATGTCATCGCCGGGCTGCGCCCTACTGTGCTGGATGATTTTGGCCTGGTGAAGGCGATTCAGCTCGAGATCGATGCCCTGCAGGCTCAGGGCTGGGTCGTCAGCTATGCGGAAGAGCTGGGGAATCGCCGCCTTCCGCCGGAAATCGAGACGACACTCTTCCGCGTGGCTCAAGAGGGGCTGCGCAATGCCCTCAAGCACGCCCATACCAAGCGTGCGGCAGTCGCCCTGCGTGCCCGCGACAACCAGATGTCGCTCGAAGTTCGCGACTGGGGACGTGGCTTTCGGCTGCAGTCCGTCCTGGCATCGCGCGGGCCCAGCGAGCGGGTGGGTTTGGCTGGCATGCAGGAGCGGCTGGCGCTGGTTGGGGGTCGGCTCATCATCCGCAGCACTCCCGGCGAAGGCACGCGGC
This sequence comes from Chloroflexota bacterium, assembly GCA_035532895.1. Taxonomy (GTDB): domain Bacteria; phylum Chloroflexota; class JAJPGV01; order JAJPGV01; family JAJPGV01; genus DATKQD01. The sequence goes on along the minus strand of DATKQD010000277.1, from coordinate 5,293 downwards.
TGCTGGCCGAAGTGCCGCTGCGGCCGGCACTCCGAGCGGCTATCGCATGAGCAGGATCACGGCGCGCGCCAGTGCTCGGCCGGCCCGGTTGGTCATCGCCGACGATCACGATCTGGCCCGCGCCGGGCTGCGCAGCATTCTGCAGGGCGAACCCGGCCTGGAAATCGTCGCGGAGGCAGCCGACGGTCGCTCGGCGCTGGCGACCTGCCGGCGCCTCCAGCCAGACCTGGTGCTGCTGGACCTGCGCATGCCTGACCTGGATGGCCTGGCCGTGGCGCGAGCCCTGCGGCGCCACTGCCCTCGCACGCGCATCATCATGGTGACGATGTATGAGAACCCGGAGTACGTGCGCGAGGCCGTGCGCGCCGGCGTGTCCGGCTACGTCCTCAAGTACTCCACCCAGCAGGAGGTGGTGGGTGCCGTGCGCTCCGCGCTGGCGGGCAACTCCATTGCCAGCGCGGCTATGGTGGAAACCCTGGAGCAGGGCTTGCCGCGAGTCGCCGCAAGTGACTGGCCGCGCGAGCGCCTGACCCCGCGCGAGCACGAAGTGCTGCGGCTGCTGAGCCGGGGACTCACCAACAAGGACATCGCCGAGGCGCTCACCATCAGCCGCTCCACAGTGAAGATCCACGTCGAGCACATCATTGCCAAGCTGGAAGTAGCCGATCGCACCGAAGCCGCCGTGCGCGCCGCGGAGTACGGCCTGCTGCAGACAGCTGCCGTCACATTGCCGGGCAGCGCAACCACGTAGTCGGTGCACCCTCGCCGCGCGACCATATCCGCGCCGTTGCACGCCGGCCCAGGACGTTGAGGGGCGTCCTGGGGTTGGTTCGCCTCAGTGCGGACCTGGTACGTGTAAGAATGGGTGTGCGGCGCGCCGCTCTGGCTTGCATTTCCGGAGTGGTCGTGGTGGCGGCGCGCTAGCCATCCGCCCCAAGTGGAGGTTCGTTCATGGCGTCTGAGGCGGTCAGGGGAACGGTCCGCGTGGCGCCGGTGGAGCGGCGCGACGCGTGGTGGGCCGAGCCGCTGGCCATTGTCGTGGGTCTGAGCATCTTTGTGGCCTACGCGACCTGGATTCTGTTCCAGAATCAGTACTACTACTCCGCCCCCTACATCTCGCCGTTCTACTCGCCCTGCATTGTTTCCAACTGCCTGCACTCGCAGGTGCCGCCGGCCTTCCGTTGGGCGTTCTCGCCGATGTGGGTCATTTTCTGGATACCCATCGGCTTTCGGCTCACCTGCTACTACTATCGCAAGGGCTACTACCGCTCGTTCTTCTGGGCGCCGCCGGCCTGCGCCGTTCCGGATGCCCGCCGCCACTACAAGGGCGAGACCATCTTTCCCTTCATCATCCAGAATATTCACCGCTACTTCTTCTGGCTGGCGCTGCCGGTGGTCTTCTTCCTGTGGTGGGATGTGTTCGATGCCTTCCGTTTCCCTACCGGTTGGGGCATCGGCGTGGGCACGGGAATCATGCTCGTCAATGTCATTTTCCTCACCCTGTACAGCTTCTCTTGCCATGCCTGGCGCCACATCTGCGGCGGTGCGCTGGATGTGCTCTCCAGCGCCAAGCTGCGCCTACGCCTGTGGCGCTGGACCAGCTTCATCAACGAACACCACCAGCTCATTGCCTGGTGCAGTCTCACCTCCGTGGCCCTCACCGATGTGTACATCCGGCTGCTGGCCATGGGCGTGTTCAGCGATCCCCACTGGGTATTCTGATGGGCTCTGAAGTGAGGGGTGCATGATGGCAGCGGAAGATCGGTACGAGACCCAGGAATACGATGTTCTCATCGTTGGCGCGGGCGGCGCCGGCTTGCGCGCCGCTATCGAGGCGTCGGCCGCGGGCTGTCGCACGGCACTGGTGTGCAAATCCCTGCTGGGGAAAGCGCACACGGTCATGGCCGAAGGCGGCATCGCGGCGGCCATGGGAAATGTGTGGCCCGAGGACAACTGGAAGGTGCACTTCCGCGACACCATGCGCGGCGGCAAGATGCTGAACAACTGGCGGATGGCGCAAATTCATGCTCAGGAGGCGCCGGATCGGGTGCTGGAGCTGGAGGAGTGGGGCGCGCTGTTTGATCGCACGCCCGATGGGCGCATTCTCCAGCGCGACTTCGGGGGGCACCGCTACGCTCGGCTGGCCCACGTGGGCGACCGCACCGGCCTGGAGATGATCCGCACGCTGCAGCAGCACGCCGTGCACAAAGGCATTGACGTGTTCATGGAGTGCAACATCCAGCGGCTGCTGGTCGATGCCGGGCGCATCAATGGGGCGCTTGGCTACTGGCGCGAAAGTGGCAAGTTCATCCTTTTCAAGGCCAAGGCCGTCGTGCTGGCAACGGGCGGCGTGGGCAAATGCTGGAAGATCACCTCAAACTCGTGGGAATACACCGCCGACGGCATCACCCTGGCACTGGATGCCGGTGCCGAGCTTATCGACATGGAGATGGTGCAGTTCCATCCGACAGGTATGGTGTGGCCACCCAGCGTGCGCGGCATTCTGGTGACGGAGGGTGTGCGAGGTGACGGAGGCACGCTGCGCAACGCCGCGGGCAGCCGCTTCATGTTCAACTACGTCACCGACTATTTCCGCGCGGAGACCGCTGAGACCGAGGCGGAGGCGGACGCCTGGTACGAGGATAAAAGGAACCGCCGGACGCCGGATCTGCTCCCGCGGGACGAAGTGGCGCGCGCCATCAACTCCGAGGTGAAGGCGGGGCGTGGCTCCCCGCACGGAGGCGTGTTCCTGGATATCGCCACTCGCCGCCCCGCGGACTACATCAAGAAGCGCTTGCCTTCCATGTACCACCAGTTCATGGAGCTGGCCGATGTGGACATCACCAGCACGCCCATGGAAGTGGGCCCCACGCTGCATTACATCATGGGCGGCGTGCGGGTGAACGCGGATACGACTGCCACGACGGTGCCGGGCCTGTTCGCCGCGGGCGAGGTGGCGGCTGGCCTGCACGGCGCCAACCGCTTGGGCGGCAACTCCCTGTCGGATCTGCTGGTGTTCGGTCGGCGGGCCGGGCAGCACGCGGCTGAGTATGCCAAAGCCAGCAAGGCACCCGGTGCCGTGAATCCGGCCCAGATCGAGCAGTACACCCACGACATGCTGGCGCCGTTCGAATCGTCTGATGGTGCGAACCCCTACAGCCTCCACACGGATCTGCAGGACTGCATGCAGAACCTGGTGGGCATCATTCGCACCGAGGCTGAGCTGGTGCGTGCGCTGGACGAGCTGAAGCAGCTGAAGGAGCGCCTCAAGAGTGTGCACGTGGAGGGTCATCGCCAGTACAACCCCGGTTGGCATCTGGCGCTCGATCTGCATCACATGATCACCGCCTCCGAGGCGTGCACGCGCGGCGCCATCGAACGCAAGGAGAGCCGCGGCGGCCACACGCGGGATGACTATCCTGAGGCCGACCCCAAGCTCGGCAAGGTGAATATCGTGGTCCGGCCCAAGGATGGCGAGCTTACCCTTACGCAGGAGCCGCTGCCGGAAATGCCGGCCGAGTTGCAAGAGTTGTTCGAGGAGGCCCACTGATGGCCGCAGCAGTCGCCGAAGCCAGCACCCCCGCGCCCGCGGGCGCCAAGAGCACCTACACCATGCGCGTGTGGCGTGGCGACAGCAGCGGCGGGCAGTTTCAGGAGTACGTGGTGCCGGTGGAAGAGGGTATGGTGGTGTTGGATGTGATCCATCGCATCCAGGCCACCCAGGCCAACGACCTGGCCGTACGCTGGAATTGCAAGGCCGGCAAGTGCGGCTCCTGCAGCGCGGAGATCAATGGCAAGCCGCGCCTCATGTGCATGACACGCATGAATCTGTTTCAGGCGGGCGAAACCATCACCGTGGCGCCTATGCGAACCTTCCCGCTCATCCGCGACCTGGTAACGGATGTCTCGTTCAACTTCGAGAAGGCCAAGATGGTGCCGGCGTTCAAGCCCAAAGCCAAAGAGGCCGATGGCACGCACCGCATGTTCCAGGAGGATGTGGATCGCGTGCAGGAATTCCACAAATGCATCGAGTGCTTCCTGTGCCAGAACGTGTGCCATGTCATCCGCAATCACGAAGAGAACAAGGCGGCCTTTGCCGGGCCACGCCTCTTTGTGCGGCTGGCGTCGCTGGAAATGCACCCGCTCGATACGAACGACCGGCGCGAGCTGCTGAAGGCCAAGGCCGGGCTGGGCTACTGCAACATCACCAAGTGCTGCACCGAGGTGTGCCCGGAGCACATCCACATCACCGACAATGCCATCATTCCCCTCAAGGAGCGCGTGGTTTCGGAGTATTACGACCCCGTGCTTTGGGCCGTGCGCAAGCTGACGGGGAAGTAGCGGCTATGCCCAAAGCTACCGTCTACACTGAGGACGACTTCTCGGTCATCAAGGTCGGGCCCATGGGCCCCTACGGCAACAACGCCTACCTGCTGCACGACGCGTCCGCCAGGGACACCCTGCTGGTAGACATGCCATTGGATGAGGCGCCGCTGCTCGAGGCCATCGCCGAGGTGAACGTGCACCAGATCGTGGCCACGCACTGGCACAACGACCACTGGATGACCTACGACCCTGTGCGCAAGGCGACCCAGGCGCGCGTGCTGGTGGGCGATAAAGAGATACGCATCCCCAAAGAGCGCATCGACGGCCTGCTAGCCGATGGGCAGGAGGTAACCGTGGGCAGCAAGCGCATCACCATCATCCACACGCCTGGCCACACGCCTGGCAGCATATGCCTCAAGATCGGCCGCGCGCTCATCAGCGGCGATACGCTGTTCAACGGCGGACCGGGCCGCACCTCCGCGGCTGGCGACCTGCCCGTGATCATCAACTCCATTGTCAGCAAACTGCACCCCTTGGCCGCGGACGTGATGGTCCTTCCGGGCCACGGCGACAACACCACTATTGGCGCTTCACGCCAGCAATACGCCGAGTACCAGAAGCACCCGCACCCGCCGGCGTATTTCGGGGATGTGGAGTGGCTGAAAGGCGCCAGCTCCTAAGTGGAAGGCTGCCAGCTTCAAGCGGTGGCGAGGCGGAGCACCTGGGAAATGTCACTCGCCGACAACGGTCCTTGGTTGACATAAGTGATGGCTGATTCGAGCTGCTCCAGGCTCGAAAAGCCGACCAGAATGGTCGAAATGCCAGGTGTTGCCAGCGCCAGGCGAAAGCTCAGCTCATAGGGACCGCTCAGGCCCAGTTGGGCCGACAGCGCCGCCAACCGTTCGCCACGCTCGAGGTGCTGCCGAACGTCGTGGCCCTCAATGATGGCGTAGCTGGGGTCGCCAGC
>DATKQD010000276.1:0-2568 GCA_035532895.1 Chloroflexota bacterium | reverse complement strand
TGGTTTGCGAAGCCGCTGCATGGGCCAGCGAATGAGATTCAAGCGGACGCATCGCTGCGGCGAGCTGCGCCCCGCACAGGCCGGCCAGGTTGTGGTAGTACAGGGCTGGGTGCACCGCCGCCGCGACCATGGCGGCCTCGTGTTCATCGACCTGCGGGATCGTTACGGGCTCGTTCAACTGGTTCTGAATCCAGAAGAGCACCCCGCGCTGCGGGCCGAAGCCGACCAGCTCCGCAATGAGTGGGTGCTGGGTGTGCGCGGCCAATTGGTGCGACGCGAAGCCGGCCGCGAGAACACGGACTTGCCCACGGGCGAGGTTGAGGTGCAGGTGCACGAGCTGGAGGTGCTGAGCGCGGCCCGTCCCTTGCCGTTCGAGGTCAACCGCGAGACCGAGGTGGACGAAGCCGTGCGCCTGAAGTATCGCTACCTGGACCTCCGCCGCGAGCGCTTGAAGAACAACGTCATCACGCGCCACCAGGTGGTGCGAACCATCCGCGAGTATCTCGATGCACGCGACTTCATCGAAGTAGAGACGCCCATCCTCATCAAAAGCACGCCGGAGGGGGCGCGCGACTACCTGGTGCCCAGCCGCATCCATCCGGGCCAGTTCTACGCCCTGCCGCAGTCGCCCCAGCAATTGAAGCAGCTGCTGATGGTGGCGGGCCTGGACCGCTATTACCAGATTGCTCGCTGCTTTCGAGACGAAGATAGCCGCGCCGACCGCCAGCCGGAATTCAGCCAGCTGGACCTGGAGATGTCCTTTGTCGACGAAGGCGACGTCATGGACCTGATCGAGGGCCTGTACACACGCCTGGTGGAGCACTGTTCGGAGCGGCGACTGCGTTTCAGCCCGTTCCCCCGGATCACCTACCGCGAAGCGCTGGCGCGCTTCGGCAGCGACAAACCGGACCTCCGCTTTGGCGTAGAACTGGCCGACGTGTCGAGCGTGCTGCAGGGGAGCCAATTCAACGCTTTTGCCGGTGCATTGGCGGGTGGAGGCGCCATCCAGGCGATCGCTGCGCCGGGCTGGGGCGAGCTGAGCCGCAAGGATACGGATGCCCTCATCGAGCAAGCCAAGCAGTGGGGCGCCAAGGGGTTGGTGACGCTGGCCGTGGAACCGGACGGGCAAACACTGCGCGGTGGCGTGGCACGCTTTGTGGCGCCGGCCGAAGCCGCCGCCCTGATCGCCGCCACCAAAGCTGCGCCGGGCGATCTGCTGCTGCTCGTGGCGGACGCTGCCCCAGTGGCCGCCAGCGTGCTGGGCCGGCTGCGGCTGGAAGTGGGGCGGCGTTGCGGTTTGGTGAACGACAACGAGCTGGCGTTTGTGTGGATCACTGATTTTCCGCTGCTGGAGTGGCTGCCCGACCAACAGCGCTGGCACGCCATGCATAACCCCTTCTCCTCGCCCGAACCGGCCAGCGAGGAGGCGTTGGAGGGCGACCCGGCTGGCGTAGGCGCCAAGCAGTATGATCTGGCCTGCAACGGCTATGAAGTTGGGGGCGGGAGCGTTCGGATCCATCGCGCACCGCTGCAGAACGCCGTCTTCAAATTGCTTGGCCTGAGCGACGAACAGATTCGCGAACAGTTTGGCCACATGCTGGAAGCCTTCGACTATGGTGCTCCACCCCACGGCGGCATCGCCATGGGTATTGAGCGGACCGTGATGCTGATGGTGGACGAGGACAATATTCGCCAGGTCATGGCGTTCCCCAAGAACCAGGCGGCGATGGACCTGCTCATGCAGGCGCCATCGCCTGTGGCGCTCGATCAGCTCCAGGAGTTGCATCTGCGGCTGGATGAGGTGGAGGCGCGCAGCTGAGCGGCCGCGCACGCATGGATGGATTGAGGATGGGATCGTGGCAGAGACTGGGCTGAACTACAGGATACGCGTGCTCGAAGGTGGGCTCGCACTGGGCCTCACCCTGACTTCAATCCCCAAGCTGGGATCGGCCGAGGCGATGGTCAAACAGCTCATCGCCGAGCTGCGACAACGGCATATCAGCTACGGCATCGACGAAACCGCCATCCGCGATTTGGTATGGAATCGCGTCACGGGCAACGAAGCCGTGGTAGCTCGCGGGGCGCCGGCGCGGCGCGGCTCTGATGCCGAGATCGAAATGCTGGTCATGCCGCCCACCTTGCTCCCGACCACGGACGACAACGGCCAGGTGGATTACCGCAACCTGGAGAACGTGAAAGAGCTGCGCAGCGGCGAGACCATTGCGCGAAAAATCCCAGCCGACCCGGGCCAGCCCGGCTTCAATGTTTTTGGCCAACGCATTCAGCCTCCGCGGGTGAAGGACGCGAAGTATCCCGTGGGCCGCAACGTCCGGATTAGCGACGATGGCTTAGCGATGGTGGCCAATATGGACGGACACCTGCGCTGGCGCGATGGCTGCATTGACGTGCTGGACCTGCTGACCGTCTTCGGCGACGTGGACTTCCGCAAGGGCAACGTACGCTATCTCGGCGAGATCGAGGTCTACGGCTGCGTGCGTACCGGCTTTGAAGTGGTGGCCGGGTTCGACGCGCACATCTTCGGCATGGTGGAGGGCCGACTGGTTGCCA
>DATKQD010000275.1:0-37858 GCA_035532895.1 Chloroflexota bacterium | reverse complement strand
TCTGGACTTCCGCGCTGACATCGAGGAGCTGGAGGCTTTGCAGTTGGGCCGATGCGGCGCAGGCGTGCCATACTCGGGCTATGCCTAACCGCTCAAGCACGAAACGACCGCGCGACCTCAACCAATTAGCGTCTAGTATCGTGGACGCGGCGACCGGCAATGAGCCCGAGCCGCCCGAGGATACGCGCAACCCTGCTGCCGTTGCGCTGGGTAGGCTCGGTGGACTGAGGGGCGGCAAAGCGAGAGCCGAGAGCCTGACGGCTGAGCAACGTAGCGAGATAGCGCAGAAGGCCGCCAAAAAGCGATGGGGGAAACGTAATGGTTTCGTTCTTGACGCTGACTCCAGAACCACCTAACTCACTGGTTGAGCAAATCGACGGTCACTTTCAGGACAGCTATGCCGAATCTGAACTCCTGGAACGAGCTGCGCACCTTGTGGGTCGGGGATGGGAAGCCGTCGCGATTGACAAGGGCATCTGGTATCTACAAATCGACAAGGCTGACGCGAAGCTCGATTCAAACTGACCCACTACCTGTGACACGCAGCGAACAACAGGTGGCGCGTTGCCCGCCGGCGTAAGGCCGAGGACTAGGCAGCAAGGTCCGTAATGGTGCTGAGGATAATCCTCCACCAGCTCTGCCGCCATGGCCACTTCCTCGATCTCGCTGCCCAGAATGCCGCGCGCGATGCGCTGCTGCTCCGCGTGCATCGTGAAGCGGTAGTTGCGGCTGGCGAACGCCTGTCTGATGTGGGCGAGCTTTTGGAGCTCGTCGCCGACCATCCGCTGATCGCTCAGCTGGTCTTGCTGGCTCGCCGCGGTCCGAGCAGGTGGCCTATCGCGTCGGCGAGTTTCTTCTTCCGGGCGAGGAAGATATTCCCGTAGGTGTTGGCCGTCCAGGATATCCGCGAGTGACCCAGCTGCTCCCCCACTTCCCGCGGCTCGGCGCCCTGGTCAACGAGCAGCGCAGCGGGGTGAGGCGCAGATCGTCGCGCCGGCGCTTCTCGATGCCGCGTTTGCGCACGAAAGAGGCGCATCTCAGCTGGCCAGCTTCAGGCTTGCGGACGCACGGACCGGCCTTCGGCGGCGGAGCGTTCGATGGCGGCTATCAGCTTGTGGCGCGTTACGGCGTGGGCGAAGTCGGGGCTGTACGACTGGTTGGAGGCCCAGGCAGCGGCCAGGCGGGCGTACTCCTGGGCCACGTTGCGGGGCGGGCCGGCGGGTGCCTGGGGCGCCAGCACGAAGCGCTCCGGCGTTTCCAGCGGCGCCAGGGGCTCCTTGCCCCGCGCGGCGGAGAGGCGGTTGGGCCCAATGTTCAGCGTGCCGCCGGCGATGCTCAGCGTCCCTTCGCGGCCGTAGATCTCAAAGTGGTTGCCACTGGGCGCGGCCGGCACGGTAGCCGTGAGGAAGTTCACCTCGGCGCCGCCCTCCAGCCGGCCGGACACGCTCACCCAGTCCGGCGAATCCACCTTGTAGGCTTCGCCTGTCTCGGGATTGTGCCACTCGGTGATCTTCGTCGCCAGGCGGGCGGTGAGCTCGGCGAATTCGCCGGCTACGAAACACAGCGCATCAATGGCGTGGCCGGCGGCGATGGTGAGCGTATTGGCGCCGTTGCGCTTGTCCCCCTGCCAGATGCGCCCCGGCCCGCGCTGCGTGACCGCCTGCCCCACGGAGCTGAAGTCCACCGCCAGCACCTCGCCAATGTAGCCCTGCTGCACCAGCTCACGCGCGTACATCAAGGTTGGATCGCTGCGCGCCTGCAGGCCCACCATGGTCTTGAGCGATTTCTCCGCGGCCAGGCTGGCCATGCGCTCGGCCTGCTCCACCGTGGCGCCCAGCGGCCACTCGCAGAATACGTTCTTGCCGGCCCGCAGCGCCTTCATCACCAGGTCGTAGTGGCCGGGCACCCGCACAACCACAGCGACCATGTCGATGTCCGGCCGCGCCAGCATGCTGTCAAAATCGTGAAAGTGCAGCTCCGCGCCGAAGGCATCGGCTGAGGCCGCGGCCGTATCCTCGTGCGCGGTGCACACCGCGCGCAGCTCGTAACCCGGCACCGCCTTCAGCGCCGGCACGTGCGCGTTGGCCCCCCAGCCGCTGCCGCCCACCGTGACCGTGGCCCCCACTGTGCCCACTCGAACCGTGTTCGCCATCTGCCAGCCTCCTTGTGCTTTCCCGCCGCACCAGTGTAGTTGAGAATTGAGAATTGGGAATTGGGAATTGGGAGGACGACGTGCTCCGCCCAGCAGACGTGCTGCGAGCGGCTGCATGTCTTCTCCCAATTCCCAATTCTCAACTCTCCCTCAGCACCCACTTCGCAACAAAGGTCTGGTGGCGGGCCTGCCTATCGTGCCTGCATGGCGATCGTGGTACTGCACAACGGGCACCTGAATGTGGACCGCAACCCGGACGCCGGGCTGCACGGCGAAACCGGCGCGGAGGGCGAGCTGGCCTGGATCGGGCGGTTGCAGGATGCGCTCCAGGCCCGGCTGGAGGCGGCCGGCCACACGGTGAAGCGCACCGACGGATCGGGCCCCGACCAGGACTTCGGCGGCGACCTGTTCCTGGCCAACCACTATGACGGCGGCGCGCCGGACAGCTCGCACTGCATGGCCGCGCACGCGCTGAACGACACCACGCCAGCCGACAGCGAGCGCCTGCTGCGCTGCTTCCTGGCCCGCTACCCGGCCACGGTGGGCATTCCCGCGCGGCAGGAGCTGGTGACCGCCGACATGACCCGGTACTACGGCTTCGCCTACGAGGCGCAGCCGGACCTGATCGTGGAGCACGGCAACAACTCCAATGCGCACGACCACGCCATCCTGCACGGCCAGCTCGGGCTGGTGGTGCAGGCCACGTTCGACGTGCTTCAGGACTATTTCGGCCAACCTGACTCGGGCGCGAATTCGACGAATGGAGGAGCCAGCATGCCTAAGGCGACTGCCCCAGGATCGGCGGCGCGGCCGCTGTACCACTACCTGCTGTGGGCGGACAGCTTTCAGTTCCGGCTGCCGCAGGCGCAGGCCTACCTGGATCGCTTCAAGGCCAGCAATGGCTGGAGCGTGGACGATGCCGCCCAGGCCCAGCACGTGACTATCGTGGGGCCGGGCCACCTGCTGGTGGATGTGGAGCAGCGGCTCCAGGCCGCCGGCGTGGCCGTGGAGCGCATCGCCGGCGACGATACCGCCGCGCCCTTTGCCGAGCTGCTGGCGCGAGACGCGCGCTTCGCGGCCGGCGGCTGAGCTGCAGGCCAGCGCCGCCGGATGGAGCAGCTGCTGCTCAAGGGCACCGTCCGCGCCTTCGACTCCGGCAGTTGGACAGCCACCGTGCAGATGGACGGTTCGCTGTTCGTGTACCTGTCCGGCATCCCGGTGAGCCGCGGCCTGAGCGCGGGCGAGGTGGTGGCCGGCGCCACGGCTGCCGTGGCCGTGTTCGATGCCAGCAACCCTACCGACGCGCTGGTGGTGGGCGTGTGGTGAGGGTGCCGCGCAGGGCACCCGGCCGGGCGGCAAGAGATTCGGACGGAGGAACGGCCGATGGACACGCTGATGAATGGCATCGATCTCTTTCTGAGGCTGATGGGCGTGCTGGTGCTGCCGCTTTTCTTCTGGTGGTTCAACCTGAAATTCGAGGCCAACCACCAACGGCTGAAGCAGGTGGTGGACGAGGCCAGCGCCATGACCCTCAGCGAGGCGGGCCGGCTGATCCGGCGGCACAACGCGGACCTGGCGCGGCTGAAGCAGCTGGTGGACCGGCTGAGCACCCAGGTAGACCTGCTGTTCGCGAAGGTGGAACGGCTGGAGGCCGAGCTGCACGTGCGTTCCGCCGCGGACAGCGCGGCGCTGGAGCTGGCTCGGGGCGCTCAACCTCCCAGCCGGGAGTGGTGAGCCCGCCATGCCCCTGACCGCGCGCGGCGCGCAGCACGTGCTGGTCGTGCGTGCACGGGCCATGGCCAACCGGGCCAAAAGCATCGTGCTGGTGTCGCAGCTCTCCACGCCAACCGGCATGGCCGATCCGGCCGCTCCCGCACTGGCCGATGGCGGCGCCGGTGGCACCTTCCCCGGTGGCAGCCTCTACGCGGTGTGCGTGGCCAAGAATGCCAGCGGCCAAACGCGCGCCGGCTCCGAGGCAGGCCCGGTGGCCATGGCCACCAACCACCTGGTGCAGATCACCCCGCCAGTCGTCGCCGGCGCCACGGCCTTCGACCTGTACCTGGGTACAGCAGCCGGCGCGGAGGTGCTGGTGGGCAGTACCGCCGCGGGCCTGCCATTCACGCTCTCTGCGCCGCTGCCGGCCGGCAGTGCGCCGCCCTCGAACTCCTACACCACCGTGCTGGGCATCTTCCGGCACGAGCGCGGCATCAACCCGGCCGACCTGGATGAAACGGGCGCCGTGGGCGACCGGCGGCTGATGGAGGTGATCCTGGAGCTGCCCATCGACACGCCCCTGGAGGGCGTGACCATGGTGGCGGATACGCCCACCCCCACGCCGGAGGCCGTGGCAGCCGCGGAGAAGTTCAGCTTCATTGACCTGGTGACGGCGGGCATCGTGCCCGGCGGCGACCGCTGGCTGGGCATCATGCGGCGGCTGCGCTGATGGCGCCGCCCTTCATCGGCACGGTGGCCCAGGTGATCCTGGACGGCTACCCCTTCTGGGTGCTGCCAGGCAGCTACCAGGTGCTGCGGCCACGGCTGCGCAAAGCCATGCCGCGCGCGGACCTGGGCGAAAGCTACGTGGACTTTGGGCCAGGCAAGCGCCAGTGGAAGTTCGTGGTGCTGGCCCTGAACGACCTCACCAATTACGACGGCACGCCGACCAGCTTCACCGGCCAGGAGTACCACGACGTGCTGCAGGCGTCGTACCAGAAAGTGAACACGCTCCTCACCTTTGTCGATCCAGCCAACAGCAGCTGGCAGGTGCGCTTCGAGCACTTCGCGGCTACCGTGCCGGACCTGCGCAGCCAGCTCAACGGCGTGGGCTACCACGTGGACGTGGAGCTGGTGGAAGGCTGAGCACGATGGTCACGGCAGCGGTCCGGCGGGGTCGGGTTCAGGCACGGGCCGAAGGATGCGGCAACCGATGGTGAGACAGCGGGGACCGCGGCGGGCGCTGCCGCGCGCGGTGAGGCCAGCGGCAGGGCGCAGTGCCGCGCGCGCGGCGGAGCCAGGTTCGCGCGGGCCGCGAGCGTTCATCCATGCGCGGCACCTGGCGCGGCTGCGGGTGCTGGCCGAGCTGAAGGTGTACCACCGGGCGCGGCGTGCCTGGCTGGCAGCCATCCACCGCCGGGAGCACGCGCTGGCGCGGCTGGTACGGCTGGAGGCAGCACTGGCGCGCCGCCAGGCTCGCGCGCGGCTGGTGCACCCGCGGAACGGGCACGCCACGCAACGGCTGGCGGCGCCGCGCTTCGTGTTCGAGCTGGATGGGGAATGGGAAGCCCAAACAGGCCGGCGCCGGCCTGTGCCGCTGGCGCGGCAGCATGCCCCGGCCGCGCGCCACCCTCGGATCACCCGCCCATGAGGTCGCTCAGCGGCACGCTGCTGGCGGCTGTGGCCGCGCCCGGCCGGCAGCCGGCGATCAGTGCCACGCTGGCCGACGTCGCCGAGCACTACGCGCTCCTGCGCGACGACCACGCCACCACGCCGGATGCGCCCTCGGCCGCCGTGGTGGCTGCCGATGGCTCGCTCATTCGCGCCTACGTCTCGCTATCCGGCGGCTCGAGCACGTCTTCGCTGTACGTGCAGCGCATCACGGATGTGACGCAGCCGGCGCAGTGGGCCGCCTGGACGCTGCTGGAGAGCGGCAACGTGTTCGGCGCCTGCCCGCCGGCGCTGAGCATGAACGCCGGCGGCGTGTTGCGGCTGTTCTTTGCCGATGGCCCCTCCGGCGGCACCACCGTCCGCCTGCGCCAGTCCGCCGACAACGGCGCCAGCTGGGCCACTGCCAGCAGTGTGTTCAGCGGCAGCGCCACCACCGGTGCGCTGGCCAGCGCCGGGAACGACGACCTCTTCGCCGCGCTGGAGCCGTCGCTGGGCAGCTGGAGCGTGAGCTTCTGCCACTTGAGCGGCGGGGTGTGGGACCCGCCAGCGGCCTGGAGCGCCGGCAGCTTCTCGCTCATGAGCGGGCTGGCGGCCCTCTGGGATGGCAGTCGCTACCACCTGGCCGTGAGTGTCTGGGCTACCAGCGGCCTGTCCCTCCAGGGCTGGCAATTCGACGGCACAAGCTGGACGGCCAGCGGCGGCATTGTGCCGCTGGATGCCGGCAACAGTGGCCTCCAGTTGCGCTTCCCGGCGCTGGCCCAGTTCGGCGGCCTGTACCGCCTGGCCTACGTGGAGCACGACGACGGTTCAGTGGACGCGAACCCTTACGATCGCGTGCGTCTCACCGCCAGCGCCGACTTCATCCACTGGAGCGACGACCGGCCGCCCGTGAGCGGGCAGGCGGTGCAGAACTCGCCTGCCTGGGTGCAGGCCGGCGGCAACTGGTACGTGCTGAACTGCGCCTACGTGTTTGGCTGCACGCCCTGGAGCGCCAGCGACCCGACGCGCAACAGCGATGTCTCCAGCCAGGTGCTGTCGTACGAGCGCCAGGAGCGGCCGCTGGCCGCCAGCCAGCTGCAGCTGGTGCTCTCCAACCAGGGCGGTCAGGACAATCCCGGCCTGCCTGGCCTAGTGCGCGGCGCCCGCTTGACTCTGTGGGAGGGTTACGTGACCAGCGCCGGGCGCGAGCTGGTGACCGTGGGGCAGTACTACCTGGAGCACTGGTTCTATCAGCGCGGAGCGGGCGAGAACGAGCTGGTGATAGCCGCGCTGGATGCGAGCTGGCGGCTGGATCGCGAAGCCAGCCGGCAATGGGTGTACGCCGGCCAGACGGTGGGCTGGCTGATGCAGGACATCGCCGCCAAGGCCGGCTTGCTGGCCGTGTCCCTGCCGGGTACGACCCAGTTCAGCCAACTGGTGGGCGCGTTCACCGTGGCCCCGGGCGAAACGTGGCGTCTGGCGCTCCACCGGTTGATCGCGCTGTACGGCGCCGAGTATTACGTAGACGCCACCGAGCAGCTGGTAGTGCGCGAGCTGAGCCCGGCCGATCCACCGGCCTGGAGCGTCGGCCCAGAAATCCTGGGCGCGCAGTGGGGCACCGGCGTCGCCGCCAATCACGTGCAGGTGTTCGGCAACGGCGCCCTGGGCGAGGCCTGGGACTTCGCCGCGGCCGCGCAATGCGGCGTCGAGCGCTGCCTGCAGGTGCTGGACCGCCAGCTCACCACGGCCGCGCAGTGCCAGTTGCGCGCCACGCTGGAGTTGCAGGCCGAGCAGCGCAAGGCCAGTGGTGGTGTGCTGGATGTGCCGCTGCACCCCGGCGTGGAGCTGTTCGACGTGCTTGCCGCCACCGATGCCGCCGCCGGCCTGGCCAGCCAGCCCTATCGGGTGCAGGGCCTGCGCAGCGTGCTGAACGTGCTCCGGGCCGACTACGAGCTGCGCCTCGAGCTGAGCGGCGTGTGAATCAGGTAGCTGCCAGCACCGCCTGGCGCATCCACACTCTTTCTCGCCGCTGCTTGGCCGCTGCAAATACACCGGTTGGCCGATGGCAGAGTCCGTCCAATGGAGGATATTCCATGTCTTGACACTCCATATCTAGTATGTCTATACTTGGACTATCCAAAGCGGGACTATATCCGATGCGGAAGGGAGAACAATGAAAGTGACCACACAAACGTTTCGATGGCTGGAGCTGCCGGGCAGCGAAGACCGTACGACACCCGAGGAAAGCGAAGGCACTGGCTTTCTGAGCCTGTACCGGCGCATGGCCAGTGTGCTGGCGCCAACCGTGAACTTCGATCTGGACGGCGAGGCCGAGCAGGACGAAGCACAGCGCCTGGCAGCCTGAGGCCGCCAAGCTGAGCGAAGGATCGAGCCAATGATCGAGGTTCATGCCCTGCCGGCGCCGGTGCGCCCGCGCGACGCGGCCAAGCCGCGGCGTGCCGGCTTGACCGATGCGCGCGGCTGGTCTATACATAGACGTTCCATGCTTGGACCTGACTCGTTTGAGCTCGATGCCCGGCTGATTCGCGCGGCGATCTACGCCAACAACGTGATCCAGCGCGTGACTACCCGGCTGGTGTACGGCCAGGCCGGCCTCACCCTGCCGCAATATCTGGTGCTGCTGCTGCTGCGCGAGGCACAGGAGCCACTGAGCCTGTCCGAACTGGCGGCTCGCGCACACGTGATCAAGCAGGCCATGACCTCGGCTTATCAACGGCTGCTGGCCAAGGGTCTGGTGGCCGAAGTGCCCAATACGAAGGACCGCCGCGTGTGTCGCATTGCGCTCACGCCAGCGGGCGAGCGCATGCTGGCGGATGTCGAGCCGGCGAGGCGCTCCCTGTACGAGGATTGGCTGGGCACCCTGCCCTCGGGTGAGCGGGAGGAGGCCCTGAACGTGCTGCAGTACATCGTGCGCACGGAGCCGGAGATCACTCGCAAGCACCGACTCGGTGCCGAGCTCAGCGTGGACGCGCGCTTTACCGCCCTGTAGTCACGCCCTCGGGCGCTCTGGGCCTCGGCTTCCTTTTTGCTCGGCACTCCCAGTTGAGCCTCGACGCGCGCCTTTACCGCGCTGCCGTCGCGCCTTTAGGCCCTGTCCACCGAAGCCCCGCTCACTGGTTACAACTGGCGGCGCAGGAAGTCCATGGCGGCCAGCGTGGCACGCCGCTTAATGACCTCGCGGGTGCCGCGCGTTTGCTGGCTGGTGGCGGCCAGCCGGCCCTGCACGTCCGTGGCGATGTGCAACGTGCCCACGGGCTTGCCCTCCTGCTCCTCGGGCCCCGCGACGCCGGTGACGGCCAAGCCTACGCTGGCGCCAAGCTGGCGTCGGGCCGCGCTGGCCATGGCCAGCGCAGTTTCCGGGCTCACGGCTCCGTGCTGGCGCAGCACCTCCAGCGGCACGCCCAGCTCGGCCTTCACCTCCGTGGCGTAGGACACCACCCCGCCCCGCACATAGGCGGAGCTGCCCGGCTGGTCCGTCAGCGTGCTGGTAAGCAATCCGCCGGTGCACGATTCCATCACCGCCACGGTGAGGCCCTGCTCGCGCAGCAGGCGCCCAACCACACCTTCCATGCGCTCCGCATCCACGCCATAGATGTTGTTGCCCAGCTCATCGCGCATCCGCTGGTCCAGCGCATCCACCAGCCGGCGCGCCTCTTCCAGGGTGGGGCACTTGGCGGTGAGCCGGAGGTGGATGCCATCATCCTTGGCGTACGTCCCCACGGTCGGATTGGTGCCGCCGATGAGGTGGCGGATGCGCTCTTCCACCGCGGACTCGCCCCAGCCGACCACCTTCAGGATGCGCGAGTAGATGACATCGCCCCCCAGCCGCCGCCGCAACCGCGGCACCACCTCCATCTCCCACATGCGGTGCATCTCGTGCGGCACGCCGGGCATAGCCACCAGCACATGCCCGGCGCGCTCGCTCCACCAGCCGGGCGCCGTGCCCAGCGGGTTCGGCAGCGCTTCGGTGGACGCTGTGAGCGTGGCCTGCCGCAGGTTGCGCCGCGGCATCTCGGCACCGCGACCGGCGAAGTAGGCCCGCAGGGTAGCTTCCAGCTCGGCCGATGGCACGATGTCCTCGCCCAGCATGGCGGCGATGCACTCGCGTGTGACGTCGTCCTCAGTGGGGCCCAGGCCGCCGGTGCAAATCACCAGGTCAGAGCGGTCAAACGCCCGGCGCAGCACCTCCGTGAGGCGCGGCTCGTTGTCGCCCACGCCGGACACCCAGAACAGGTCGATGCCCAAAGCCGGCAGCTGTTGGGCGATCCACGAGGCGTTGGTATCCGTGATTTGGCCCATCAGGATCTCCGTGCCGATGGACACGATTTCGCTGCGCACCAACCAAGGGTGACAGCGAACGCCCGGCGGCGTCAAGCCCACCGCGCGCCAGGCCCCGTTCAGCCGTTAGCATGTGTGAACCAGTTCGTGAGCTGAGAGTGTGGCGTGATCATTGGGCTACGGACCGTGCCGGCCTGCCTGGACGTGGAGCAGCACCCCTTCGCCGTGCCCGCGGGCAGCCTGGCGACGCACGTGCAGGCGTACGACCACCTGCTGGGGTGCGCACGGCGTACCGGGTTCGATGGCGCCCGGGAAGCCAATCCGGAGGCGCCAGAGCCGGCGCTGGCCACCGCCTACGACGTCTCGCGCGATGGGCGCACCTACGCCTTCAGCCTGCGCCGCGGCGTGCACAGCGGCCACGGCAGCGAGCTCACCGCGCACGATGTGAAATGGTCCTGGGAGCGCGCGTTTGCGCTGCGCTCGCACAGCGCCCGGCTGGCACGAGCCCTGGGCGTGACCTCGGCCGACGCGGTGCGCACGGCCGGCAACTACGACCTGCGGGTGCAGCTGGAGGAACCGCGGGCTGCTTTTCCCGCGGCGCTGGCCGGCCCACTGCTGCCGGTATACGACCTGGAGACGGTGAAGCAGCACTGCCCGGTGGGCGATCCCTGGGGCCACCAGTGGCTGCGTTCGCACGCGGCCGGTTTTGGGCCCTATGTGGCTGATATCACCGCCCCTGGCGAAGAGATTGTGCTGCGGGCCAACGACCGCTGGTGGCGCGGCACACCGCGGGTGCATCGCGTGCTGCTGCGGGCCATTGAGGCCGATGCTCAGCGCGCCGGGGCGCTGCGCAGCGGTGCCGTGGACGCCGTGGAAGACCTGGGCCCGGCCGAGTTGAAGCGCCTGGCCACGTGTCTCGGCCTGTACCTGGGCGGCCGCCAGGCGTGGCAGCCACTGACGCTGCGCGTGGACCCCACCTTCGCGCCCTTCAGCGAGCCGCGGGTGCGCGCGGCTCTGCCTCTGGCGCTGCCCTACGCCGAGCTGCCACACCCTCCCGGAGGCGCCGCGCAGGACCTTCGCCGCTCCCGGTCGCTACTGCGCGACGGGGGCTACGGGGCCGGCTTTCGCTCCACGCTCAGCCTACCGGAGGATCAGCCCGAGCTGGTCGCGGTAGCGCGGCTGATTCAGCAGGCGTGCATGCGGCTGGAGCTGAAGCTGGCGACCGAGCTGCTATCGCCGGCCACCTTCGCCGCCCGCAAGGGCAGCCGTCAACTGCCGTTGTACCTGGAAGCAAGCCCTCTGCTCTCCACAACCGTCGCCCCAGCGGCGCTGGACCCGCTGCCCCAGGTGGAGCAGGTGCCGCTTGGCCAGCTGCCGCGGCGGCTGGCGGCCCGCTTTGCGCTGGATGGCGTAGTGCACTGGCCGGACGGACACGCGCGCTTCACCGACTTCCGCCCATAGGAACGCGGCGTCAGGTGCTGCTGCCCGCCACGCGGTCCAGCCACAGTTGGGGTTGGTAGATCTCGCGGAGATCGGGCAAATTGGCCGGACCCTCCCAGGCGCGATTCATGATCGCGATGCCCTGGGCAGCGACCACAGCATCTACAAAGCGCTCGCCGGCCTTGTACTGCTCCATCTTCAGCTCAAGGCCAGTGAGGCGCACGAACAGCTTCTCGGCGGAGCCGCGCCTTTTGTCGCGCCCCTCAAACGCGCGGGAAATGTGCGCGTAATCCGGCAGCGTCTCGGGGCCGAGTACATCCATCACGTGGTTGCTGAAGCCCTCCACCAGGCACATCACCGCTTGCAGGCGGTTGAACGTGTCCAGTTGATCCGCCGTCATGAGCGCCGCGGCCAGGCGCTGGGGCTGCCGCAGGCTGATGTCGCCCCGCATAGCCAGGCGCAGCAGCTCGGCCGCGTCCGTCTCGATGAGGCGTCCACTGGTGCTGGCCAGCAGCTGGCTCACCTGGCTGCTCATGTAGGTCCGCAGCCAGGGGTGCGCCTCGAACTGCCAGGAGTGGGTGAGCTCGTGGAACACGATCCAGGTGAAGAACTGGCGCGCAGGCACGCCGAGATCGTGCTGGGCTGCCTCGAGGTTGGGTTGCAGCAACAGGAGCTTGCCGGGCGGCAGAACCTCGCTCACCAAAAGGCTGGGGTCGTACTGGCCCAGCACGCGCCCGGACAGATAGCCCAGCACCAGCCCCAGCATGAGACTGCTGGCCTGCTGGTTCAGCGGCTGGGAGATGTGCCCGCGCAAACGTTCCGCGGCCAGCACCTCGACCGGCTGAAACATGCCGCGAAAAGTGGCCAGGTTCACGTCGATCCACTCCAGCCGGCCCACCACCTCAGGCGCTGTTTCGAAGTGGAAGGCGGGGTTGGCGCCCGGGCCCAGGTAACGCAGCAAGGGCGGCGAAACGCGGGCGATGATGTCGCGGTACTCGGCTTCCCAGGCCTGGCGGGTGGGCTGGTCCAGCCGGGCGGCGCCGGTGCGCCGAGCCACCACGTGGGCAACTTGGCGCACTCGCGGCCAATCCACCAGGACCTCCGCCTGCCGCGCCGTGCGGCGGCTGCGCGCGTTCCACGAAGCACCCGACACCGCGCCGTTGAGGAAGGCGGCGGCCAGGTGCGCTGCCAGGCTCCCCTCGCGGGGGCGGTCGCCGCGCCTCATCGTCAGCTGAATTGTAGGCGCCCGGCGGCGCAATAATTCGATTCGTGAGCAGCGTGGACGCGAGCGACGTCAAAAAGCGCATCGAACAATTGCGGCGGCAACTGGAATACCACAATTACCGCTACCACGTGCTGGATGCGCCGGAGATCGCCGATGCCGAGTACGACGCACTGCTGCGCGAGCTGCGCCAGCTGGAGGAGGCGCACCCGGAGTACCAGTCGCCCGACTCGCCTACGCAGCGCGTGGGATCGTCGCCGCTGGAGACCTTCGAGGTGGTGCAGCACCCGGTGCCACTGCTGAGCCTCAGCAACCAGTTCTCCGCCGAGGAGCTGGGTGCCTGGCACAAGCGCATCAGCGGCCTGCTGGGCCGGGAAGGCGACTTCATGCTGGTGGCCGAACCGAAGATGGATGGCCTGGCCGTGGCGCTCACCTACGAGCAGGGCCAGCTCGTGCGCGCCGCCACCCGGGGCGACGGCAGCCGCGGCGAGAACATCACGCCCAATGTCAAGACCATCCGCAGCGTACCCTGGACGCTCGGCGAAAGCGCGCCAGAGCGGCTCGAAGTGCGCGGCGAGATCTACCTCACCAAGAGCGGCTTCGAACGGGTGAACTCGGAGCGATCGGCCGAGGGGCAGCCGCTCTTCGCCAACCCACGCAACGCCGCCGCCGGGTCGATCCGCCAGAAAGATCCGCGCGTATCCGCACGCCGGCCGCTGGACCTGTTCATCTACGCGCTTGGCTATGCCGAAGGGCCGCGGGCGCCCCTGCCCGCCAGCCACTGGGACACGCTGGCCTGGCTGGCAGAGTTGGGGCTGCGCATCAACCCCGAGAACCGCCGCTGTCCCACCCTGGCCGATGCGCTGGCCTACGTGAACCGCTGCGAGGAGCGACGGCACACCTTCGACTACGAGACGGACGGCGTGGTCATCAAAGTCGACTCGCTGGCCTTTCAAGCCGACCTTGGCGCGGTGGCGCGGGAGCCACGCTGGGCCACCGCCTTCAAGTTTCCGCCGGTGGAGGCCACCACACGGCTGCTGCGGATTGCCGTGAACGTGGGTCGAACGGGCGCCCTCAACCCGTACGCCGTGCTGGAGCCGGTGCAGGTAGGCGGTGTAACCATCAAGGCGGCCACCCTCCACAACGAGGACGACATCCGCCGCAAAGACATTCGCGAGGGCGACTGGGTCATCGTCCATCGCGCGGGGGAAGTGATCCCGCAGGTGGTGGCGCCCATCCCCAGCCGCCGCGGCGGCGCCGAGCAAGAGTGGAGCATGCCGGCGAACTGCCCGGCCTGCGGCACGCCGGTGCAGCGGGTGCCCGGCGAGGCCATGCACTATTGCACCAACAGCGCCTGCCCCGCGCAATTCTTCGAGCTGCTGCGGCACTTTGCCGGGCGGATGGCGATGGATATCGAAGGGCTGGGCGACGTGATGGCGCGCAAGCTCATCAGCGCCGGCTTCGTGCACGATCTGGCGGACCTGTACCTGCTGACGCGCGACCAACTCCTGACGCTGGAGGGCGTGGGTGACAAGATGGCGGAGCTGCTGCTGGGTGCCATTCGCGGCAGCCGAACACGCCCACTGGCCAACCTGCTAGTGGGGCTGGGCATCCGCCACGTGGGCGAGACGGCCGCGGCGCTGCTGGCCAAGAACTTCGGCGACCTGACCACGCTGATGGATGCGCCGGAGGAGGCGCTGGCTAACCTGCCCGGCGTGGGGCCGAAGATCGCCGAGAGCGTGCGCCAGTACTTTGGCGATGCGCGTAACCGCGCCCTCGTGGCCAAGCTGGGCAACGCCGGCGTGAAGCTGGGCGAGCCGCTGCTGGCGCCGGCCGAGGGCCCGCTCACCGGGCGCGAGTTCGTGCTGACCGGCCGCCTGGACAGCCTCACTCGCGGCGAAGCTGAGGCGCGCATCGTGGCCCTGGGGGGCGCCATCGGCTCGGCGGTCACCAAACGCACCACGGATGTTGTGGCCGGCGCCGATCCGGGCTCCAAGCTCGCCAAAGCGCAAAAGCTGGGCACCCGTATCCTCACCGAGCAGGACTTCGGCGCGCTCATCGGGTAAACCGCGCCGGGCGGGCGGCCTGTCAGACCATCACTGACTCGCGATCCTGCTCTTCTTCCTCGAGGGCCAGCTCAACCGCCGCGCCGGCCTCGCCCATCTTCATCGGGCTGACTCGGCGCAGCGGAATCTCCGGCAGGAACCAGGCCAGCACAAAGCCGATGGCCGAGACGGGAACCGCCAGCAGGAACACTGTATCCAGCGAGCTGGCAAAGGCGTGCAGCAGCAGCGTCTGGATGGCCAGCGGCAGCTGGTGCAGCGCCGCCGGGTTCTGGAGCGCTCCGCTCGCGCCGCCGGCCGAGCGCGCGGCTGGCCCCAGCTGGGCAACGACCGCGGCCATGTTGTGGCTGAGCTGGTTATTGAAGATCGCGCCAAACAGTGCCACTCCCAGCGAGGCGCCCATGGAGCGGAAAAACTGCACGCTGGATGTGGCTACGCCCACATGTCGGTCCTCCACGGCGTTCTGGATGGCGATGACCAGCACCTGCATGACGAAGCCGATGCCGAGGCCCAGCACCGCCATGTAAGCCAAGGTCAACCCGCGGCTCGTGGCCTCATTCATGAGCGACAGCAAGTAGAGGGCGAAGGTGGTGATGGCCATGCCGACGATCGGAAATACGCGGTACTTGCCGGTCCGGGAAATGAGCAGGCCGCTGACAATGGACATCAAGACGATGCCCAGCATGATCGGCGTGATCTGCAGCCCGGCCGAGGTGGCCGAGACGCCATACACCACCTGCATGAACAGCGGCAGGAAGGTGATGCAGCCGAACATGGCGATGCCGACCACAAAGCCGATGGCTGAGGTGAGCGAGAAGACGCGATTCTTGAACAGCTCCAGGGGCAGCACGGGCTCGGCTGTGCGCCGCTCGACCACGGCCCACCCGGCCAGCAGCAGCACGCCCAGCACAGCCAGGCTGATGATCTGCCACGAACCCCAGTCATAGCTCGTACCACCCAGCGTGGTCATGAGCACCAGCGCGGTGGCGCCCCCAGCGATGAGCAGCGTGCCCAGATAGTCGATCGAGACCCGCTTGGCGGTCACAATTTTGGGCAGGAACAGCGCGATGCTGGCAATGGCCGCCGCGCCGATGGGGAGGTTGATGTAGAAGATCCAGCGCCAGCTCAAGTTATCTACCAGCCAGCCGCCGGCCAGTGGCCCGGCCACACTGGCCAGCCCAAACACGGCGCCAAACACGCCCACGTAGCGCCCACGCTCGCGCGGCGACACGACATCGGCAATGGCCGCCTGCGCCGTTACAAAGATCCCGCCGCCACCCAGCCCCTGCAGCGCCCGGAAGGCGATGAGCTGGCCCATGCTGTGGGATAACCCAGAAAGCACGGAGCCGGCCAGGAAGACCACTATGACGATCTGGAAGATGGGCTTGCGGCCGTACAGATCACCCAGCTTGCCCCAGATAGGCGTGGAAGCGGTCGCGGCCAGGATATAGGCGGTGACGACCCAGGCCAGCTGGGTGAGGCCGCCAAGGTCGCGCACGATGGTTGGCAGGGCCGTGGCCACGATGGTCTGGTCCAGCGAAGCGACCAGCATGCCGAGAATGAGCCCGACCATGATCAGCATGATCCGCCGCTTGTCGGCCGGCGGCGGTGCCGTGGCCGGTTGGCCGTTGGTGCGAGGTTCGACGGAATGAGCCATGAAGCTTGTCCTTCCCCTGGTGTCGGTTGTTCGAGAGTTAGTCGACCGAGGCGGTCGCTGCTGCTTGCTGGCCCAGCGCATCGGCTAGGGCATTCATGCCTCGCAGAAGGCTGGCGATCTCTTCGTCGGTCATGCGTTCCAGCGCCTGCACGAGGATGTGGGTCGATCCTTCATACAGCTCCGCCGCAAGGCCGCGGCCAGCTGCCGTAAGCTCCACCAGAGCCCGCCGCCGATCTGCCGCGTCCTCCCAACGGCGGGCCAGAGCCATGTGGACCAGTCGATCGACGAGCAGGCTGGCTGCCGGCCGGCCGATGCCCAGCCCACGAGCGACCTGACCCACGCTGCAAACTCCCTCATGGGCCAGTAAGACCAGCGTCTTGAGCTGGGCCATGGTGAGCTCCACGTGCAGCAGGCATTCCATCCCACCCAAACTGCGCATGAGCTTGCCCCGAGCTTCAAGTAACTGCTCGACCAACACATTGCGATCCATGAACGTGTTCAGAATATCATATTCGTTTGAACAAGAATAACTAATATGCGAATTCGGCCGAAACCGCTCGAACTCAAAATGGACCCAGGAAGACGCGTCCTGAGGTCAGCACTTTACTCTACGTTTACATGGATACCATGTAATATGGAATGGTGATCGAAACTTCGGCGATGAAGCGACGAGGGACATCTTCCTCGCCAAGGCGACACGGCAATCACGCTCCATCCCGTTAGACCTTCATCGCACCGTCCGCCGAAAACTTCAATCCCTGGCGGCAGCCACAACGGTCCAAGACCTCCGTGTGCCACCGGGAAACCGCCTGGAGAAGCTCGAAGGCATGGCCGGCCTCTGGTCTATCCGGGTCAATGACCAGTACAGGATCACCTTCCGATTGAAGGAGGAAACGCCAGGCAGGTGACCTGCCGCGACTACCACTAACCGCCTCGCTGAAGGTGATGATTCAATATCTATTGCGAAAGAGCGAACGAATGGACATTCCACTGGGCGATGAACTCCCCGCACAACCGCCCATCACCGCGGGCGAGATTCTGCTCGATGAGTTTTTGGAGCCAGTGGGGCTGACCCAGAAAGCCGCGGCCGAGAACATGGGCATGCCGCTCAATCGGCTCAACGAACTTATCCACGGCAAACGCGGCGTCACCGCCGACACCGCTCTGCGGCTCTCCGAGCTCTTTGGCACGACTCCGCAGTACTGGATGAATCTGCAGGCGACTACTGACCTCTATGAGGCCAGGCTGCGGCGACAGAAGCGACGCGAGAGGGAATTGGCTGGCGCACGTTGAGCGGAAGACGTTGGTACGCCATTGTCAGCGCCGCCGGGCACGAGCCATGAAGCCCTCACCCTGGGTCGACGCAAACTCATCGTTGAGAAGCGTTCCGCGAATCTCAAAACCCCCGGAGGCGAGGGGCGGTGGAACCGGCTGAGCTCCGCAAGCACCGCGCGGAACTTCTAGGCGAGCCTCCTCCTTTACAGGATTCCTTCGCCGCCGCCTGACATCGAGCTCGCGTGCCACTGCTCGTAGGTATCCAGCATGGACTTGAGGGAATAGCGCCGCTCAACCCAGGCGCGGCAAGCGGCGCGGGAGTAGGTGATCGCCTGGCGGATGGCCAGCGCGGCTTCCGCGGGATCGGGCGATGCCAGCAGCCGGCCGGTTCGGCCGTCATCGATTGTTTCAGCCAGTCCGCCGCGGGCGATAGCGACCACCGGGCAACCGGCGGCTTGCGCCTCGATGGCGACAAGGCCAAAGGGCTCGTCCCATCGCGCGGGCATGAGCACGGCGCTGGCGCGCGCCATGAGCGCGGCCACCGCTGGCCGTGGCCGTGGGCCCAACGCCACAGCGGGGCCAGGCAGTGGCTCACCCGGCTGCCAGCCGGGCGCCTGCACCACGCGGCCGGCGATGGCGGACTCGTAGAACTCCCGGTCATACACACCACCAACGAGCACCAGCGGCAAGCTCGCCGCCGCGGCCCAATCGAGTGCCAGGTCGGGGCCTTTCTCGGGCGTGACGCGGCCGGCAAACAGCACAAATGGTGGCTCAGCGGGCGGCTGGACTGGTGCGGTAGGAATGGCGGCGCCGTTCGGGATGACCGTGTGCACGGGCACGCCCGCTGCCCGCCACAACCCGGCGTTGTACTCGGAGACCGTGCTGAGGGTGACGCGCGGCGCCGCGGCGGCCACCGCTCGCGCCACCGCGGCGTGCACCGGCGGTAGATGCAGCGTATGGCAGACCGGGGCTGGCAGGTGGCGCAGCAGCTCAAACGCCGGCGCGTCGTACGCATGTGCGTGGATGACCTGGCCGGGCTCGGCGTTGCGCCGCAGCCAGTCCGCCACCCGCTGAAATGCCTCCCGCTGCACCTCGAGATCGGCTTGCGGCGCCTCCGGCTCGAAGCGCGCGGCGGCGAACGTTTCCGCCCTCAAGCCGAGCGATTCAACCTGGGCGCCCGCTACGACGGACCCTTCCGGCGCGATGAGGGTGATGGTGTGTCCCCGCCCAGCCAGCCCGCTGCACAGGTCCATGAGCAGCGCCTGTGCGCCACCGATGGGCGGTTCACCCTCCACCAGCCGCGCTACCAGAGGCGCCACCATGATGACCTTCACACGATGCTGGCAGGCATCCTTGCCGGCTTCGCAGCGGCCAGCTTGACGAAGGCTGCTACTGCCGCGGAACTTCCTGGCGGGCCGCGGGAACGGCACCGCTGACGGGCATGTGTTCCGCCATGAGCCGCTCCCACGGTACGTCCCGGGGGGCGCTCACACCCATGGAACGGATGGCGTAGGCGGCGGGATTGCTCGGCTGCGGCGGCTCCTGGCCTTCCTGCAGCGCCCGAGCCTGCTTCAGCAGTCGCTGCCGCGTGGCGATGACGCCGGCGTCGCTGGTGCCCAGGTGCTCGGTTGAGCGGTCGGAGATCGGCCCTCGCTGGTCCTCCTGCACGGCCATGTCCTGCACACGCACGCCCTTAATGCCGGTGAAGCTTTTGGTCTTCTGCTCCTGGCGGTCGATCAGGTAGTCGTTGCCCTTGTTGCGGATGGACTGGTAGTTCGCGTCCACCTCCACGAAGGGCGGCCCGCTGATATCGTGCTCGGCATTCCACGTCGCGGTGATGCCCACCATCGTCGTATCGTCCACCGGGACGGCCCCGGTAAACGTGTAGTTGCCGCCGTAGGTGCCGGGGATGATGGTGTACGAGGGCAGCATGAATGGCGTGACGCGCCAGTAGTACTGGTCCTCGCCAGATTCGCGCCGCGCACAGATGGCCAGGCCATAGTCCGTCTCCAGCACATAGAACACGGGGTGCGTATCCTTGCCCAGTCCATCCTGCCGGGAGGGCTTGCCATCCGGCCCCAGAGGCGCGTGCAGGAATGAGGCGTGCGACGAATCGACCTCGCCCTCCAGGTTCTGCAGCCAGTTGCAGGCCTGCAGGCGCTTGGAAACGATGCGCTGCGCCGCGGGCACCTCGGTCCACTGCAGGCGCGGCACTTCCGGCTTCAGCGTCCGGGGGCCCATGTACACCCAGATCACGCCACCTTTATCCAGTGCGCTGTAGGCGGTGAGATGAATCTTGTCAGCGAAGCGGCTGTTGGGCGGCTCGTTGGGCATGTCCACGCACTGGCCCGTTCGGTCGAACTTCCAGCCGTGATAAATGCAGCGCAACCCCTCCTCTTCGTTGCGTCCCCAGTAGAGGTTGGCATTGCGGTGCGGGCACCAGGTTTCCACCACGCCCACCTGGCCGCTGGTTGTGCGGAAGGCCACCAGATCCTCGCCCAGCAGGCGCAGCTTCACCGGAGCGCAGTCTGGCTCCGGCAGCTCCTCGGAGAGCATGGCCGGCAGCCAGTAGCGGCGGAACAGCTCGCCCATGGGTGTCCCCGGCCCTACTCGGGTGATGAGCTCGTTGTCTTCCGTGGTCAGCATAATCTCGCGGCTCCTCTTCGCAGTGAGGCTGCCTCGCCGACAGCTCACCACGGCGTATGTGTCCGCATTATCGCGCAACTGCCAGGCGGAGCACGTGATCTACGCTCGGGAGAGCGCACCCAACATGGCAACGGTGGGAGATGTGGCATGAACCTGGGATTTATCGGCCTGGGCACCATGGGCGCCAGCATGGCGGCCAACCTGCAGCGCGGCGGCCACCAGCTGGTGGTGTCGGACATTCGGCGGGAAGCGGCGGAGCCACACCTAGCGGCTGGCGCCGTGTGGGCCGACACGCCCCAGGAGGTGGCGCGGCAAACGGAGGCCGTATTCACCTCGCTGCCCGGACCCGCCGAGGTGGAGCAGGTGGCTCTGGGCGAGCAAGGGCTGCTGGCCGGGATGGCCAGCGGAAAGGCCTGGTTCGACCTCAGCACCAACTCGCCCACGGTGATGCGGCGCATCGCGGCCGCCTTTGCCGCGCGGGGCGTCTTCGCGCTGGATTCGCCGGTGAGTGGCGGACCCGAGGGCGCGCGCACCGGCCAGCTGGCGCTGTGGGTTGGCGGTGACGCCGCGACGTTTGAGCGCTTCAAGCCCGCGCTGGGGGCCATTGGCGACGAAGCCATTCTGGTGGGGCCGGTGGGTGCCGGCTGTGTGGCCAAGCTGGTGCACAACCTGGCCAGCTATGCCGTGCAGACGGCGCTCGCCGAGGCCTTTACGCTGGGCGTGAAGGCGGGCGTAGATGCGCTGCCACTTTGGAAGGCGGTACGGCAGGGCGCGCAGGGTCGCAAGCGCACCTTCGACCGGCTCGCCGATCAGTTCCTGCCCAACCGCTACAAGCCACCAGCCATCACGCTGAAGCTGGCGCACAAGGATATGACCCTGATCACCGAGCTGGCTCGCGAGCAGCACGTGCCGCTGCACATTGGCAATCGCGTGCTGGACGAGATGACCGAGGCGCTGAACCGCAGCATGGGTGGACTGGATTGTCGCGCCGCCATGCTGCTGCAACAGGAGCGCAGTGGCGTGCACATCGAGGTGGAACGCGCGCTGCTGGAGCGCGAGCTGGCCGGCTGACGAGCGGGCTGATCCCCATCATCGAACCCGGCCCGGCGGAGCCCTTAGCGCACGGGCCCGAGAGGCTGGCCGAGAAAGTAGCGCCCGGCCATCGCGAAGCCGGCCGGGTTCACCACCGCATGCTGGCGCACGATGTGCACGTCGCGGAAGCAGCGCTCCAGCCGGCTGGTGGCGTAGATCGAGCTGGCACCGGCAGCCGTGAACATGAGATCCACCGCCTGGATGGCGTTGCCCACAGCCGTGGCCGTGGCTAGCCGCGTGAGCGCGGTGAGCTCGTCCGGAATCTCCTGGCCGCCCTGCATGGCCGGCCAGGTTGTGCGCAGTGTCTCGAAGAGGAAGGCCCGGCCGGAGCGCAGCAACGACTCGGCGAGGCCCACCTTCTCCTGCACCGTTTCACGATCCGCCAGCAGCACCGTGCTGCGCGATGGCCTTTTGGCGCCGGCCAGATCGACGAAGCTGTCGATAGCGTCGCGCGCGATACCCAGCGCCACGCCGGTGATGTTTGGCCCCCAGACGTTGGACAGTTGCGTGTTGTACAGCGGCCCTGGCTGGTACACCGTGGCCGCGCGGGAAACGAAGTGGCGTTCCTCCGGCACGAACAGGTCGGCCACCTGAAAGTCGTGGCTGCCGGTCCCGCGCAGGCCGGCCGTGTACCACGTATCCAGAATGCGGCACTCGGCGGCCGGCAGGCAGAAGGTGTACGTCCGCGGTGTGCCGTCCGGCGCGAGACGCGGCTGACCAGCGTCCAGGATGCGGCAGGCGGCGACCAGCCAATCCGCCTGATGGCAGCCGCTGGCGAAGGGCCAGCGCCCGGTGACGCGGTAGCCGCCCGGCGCAGGCACCGCCTCACCCGTGCCGGAGGTGATGGTGCCGGCGATCACCGTGTTGGGGTCGCCGCCCATCATTCCACCGGCGGCGGCTGGCTCCAGGTTGGACCACAGGATGCTGGTGTTGCCGGCGATCATCAAGTTCCAGCCCACGGCACCATCCTGGCGGGAGAGCTCCTCCACCACGCGGACCGACGTTTCCACATCCGTTTCGGCGCCACCGAGCGACTGGGGCACCCACAGGCTGAACAGCCCCGCCTCCCGCATGGCCTGAAACACCGGCCGCGGCAGCTTGCGCTCCCGTTCGCCCTGGTCGCGGTACCGCAGCACCAGCGGCGCCAGCGCCCGCGCGCGTTCCACCCATTCGTCGGCGCTCACAGCGGCCTGACGTACAGCCACGATGGCGGTAGTGTACTGCCTGCCGCCGACCGGCAGCACGAGCCTGGTTGGCCAAAAATCGCACGCTGGCAGCACGGCGAAGGCAGGCCGGCTGCAAAGGGCCGACGTTTGCGTAAGAATAGAAGGAAGTAATCGAAGTCATACCCATCTACGCCGTGAATCGCCGGCAAGGAGATCGCCATGCTGACCGCCGAAGAAAACGAGCTGCTCACCCGGGTTGGGCCCGGCACCCCCATGGGCGAGGTGTTTCGCCGCTTCTGGCTGCCCGCGGCCAGTAAGGAAGAGCTGCCCACCCCGGATTGCGACCCTATCCGCACGCGCATCCTGGGGGAGGACCTGGTGGGCTTTCGCGACAGCCAGGGCAAGGTGGGCTTCGTCACTTCCTTTTGCCCGCACCGCCGCGCCCCGCTCTTCTTTGGCCGCAACGAGGAGAACGGCCTGCGCTGCGTGTATCACGGCTGGAAGTTCGATGTGACCGGCCAGTGTGTGGACATGCCCAGCGAGCCGCCGGAAAGCAATTTCAAGGACAAAATCCAGCTGAAGGCCTACCCCACGCGGGAGATGGGCCCCTGGATATGGATCTACATGGGGCCGCCCGAGGTCATGCCGGAGCTGCCCATGGTGGAATGGGCGCAGCACACCGAGGGCACCGGTATCAAATGGCTGCAGGAAGCCAACTACATGCAGGGGCTGGAGGGCAATATCGACACCGCCCACGTGAGCTATCTGCACCACATCTTCGGGGACGATGGCTCCGGCCTGCGCAACGCTGTGCGGGAAGAGGCCGAGAACGACGCCCACCCCAAACTGCAGGTCATCGAAACGGACTACGGCTTCGCGTACGGAGGCCGCCGCGCCACCGGCAATGGTGACTTCTACTGGCGCGTCACACAATGGATGCTGCCGACGTTCAGCCTCATCCCTTCGCCCAATTGGCGGCCCGGCGGCAGCGTCTGGGTGCCCATCGACGACTACCACTCCTACCGTTACCTCTTCTTCACCGGGCCTCGCACCGGCCGGCCTCTGCTGCCCACGCACAAGCAGACCTTCACCCTGCGCGACGGTACGGTGATCGACGCGCTGGTGGGCGACCGCAACCGCTCCAACCTCTACGAGATGGACCGAGACATGCAGCGCACCCTCAACTACACCGGCATCAAGGTCATCGCCACGCAGGACCAGGCCATGGTGGAGGGCATGGGCTACGTGTGCGATCGCACGCAGGAGCACCTGGGTACCAGCGACGCGGCCGTCATCGCCGCTCGGCGCCGGCTCATGAAGGTGGCACGCGACCTGCAGAACGGTATCGAGCCCTATCCCGCCAGCCACGGCAGCATCTACGCCGTGCGCCCGCTGGATATTGTGTCGCCCGAGCCCGACCTGGCCCGCCTGCTGGAGGAGAACGCGGACAAGGTGAAGGCGCCCATCCCAGCCTGACGTCGGCGGAGCTGCGCGAATGTTTTTTGGTGCTGGGTTGTGGCGTTGCTTGGAGGTGGCGTTCTTCGTTTTCATGGGTGTGGGATCGGTAGCTGGTCTGTCGTACCTGTTTAAGCCCATCAAAAAGCTCATCGACAAACGGCTGAGGGAGGACTGACGGGATGTGCGGCATCATCGGCTACATCGGCGACCGCGAGGCTGTACCAGTCATCGTCCGGGGATTGCGCGGCCTGGAGTACCGGGGCTACGACTCCGCTGGCGTGGCCGTGGTGCACGACGGCGAAATCCCCGTGCGCCGGTCGGTGGGCAAGCTCGATCAGCTGGAGGCCGTGCTGGCGCGAGAGCCACTGGCCGGCCACCTGGGCGTGGGCCACACGCGTTGGGCTACCCACGGCCGTGTCACCAGCCTGAACGCACACCCCCAGTCCGACTGCAACCACGAGCTGGTGGTCATCCACAACGGCATCATCGAGAACTTTGTGGAGCTGAAGGACGAGCTGCTGGCGGCCGGCCATACCTTCGTCTCTCAAACCGACACTGAGGTCATTGCGCACCTGGTGGAGGCCGAGCTGGGCACAACCAACCTGGTGGAGGCTTGCCGGCGTGCCTTTCTGCGGCTGGACGGGCACAACGCCATCTTGGTCATCAGCCGGCGTTACCCGGATCAGCTCATCGCGGCCCGGCTGGGCAACGCGGGCGGCATTGTGCTGGGCTTCGGCGAAGGTGAGATGTTCGTCGCCTCGGACCGGTTGCCGATCATGGAATACACCCGCACGCTGGCGTTTCTCGGCAACCGCGAGCTGGCCCAGGTGGATCGCAACGGCGCGCAGATCTTTCGGCTGGATGGCAGCAGCATCACGCGCGATCCCGAAGTGTTCATGTGGGATCCCGTGGCCGCCGCGAAGGGCGGCTACAAGCACTACATGCTCAAGGAGATCAACGAGCAGCCGGACGCCTTGACGGACACCATCCGCGGCCGGGTGGACTTCGAAACGGGCCGCGCCTACCTGGACGAGCTGAACCTCACCGAGAGCGCCATCGCCGCCATTCGGCGCGTATCACTGGTGGGCTGCGGCACTGCCTGGCACGCGGCGCTCATCGGCAAGTTCCTTCTGGAAGCGCTGGCCAAGCTGCCGGCGGAGGTGGAGTACGGCTCCGAGTTCCGCTACCGAGAACCTCTGCTGGGGCGAGATACCGCCGTGCTGGCCATCACACAATCCGGCGAGACAGCCGACACGATCGCCCCCATGGAGCAGGCGCTGGAGCAGGGTTTGCGGACCCTGGTCATCACCAACACACCTGGCAGCCGCGCGGCGCAGATCGCCGATGGGGTGCTGTACACACAGTGCGGTCCGGAGATCGGGGTGGCTTCCACCAAGTGCTTCACCACCCAGCTGGCCGCACTGGCCATGCTCGGCCTGTTCCTGGGCGAGCGGCGGGGCGTGCTCGATGCGGCCGCCGCGCACCGCATGGTGGATGCGCTGGCGCGTCTGCCGGAGCAGGTGGCCGAGGTGCTGGGGCGGGCGGCCGAGTACGAACTGCTGGCCGGGCTGTACTTCAAAAAGCACGACTTCCTCTTTCTGGGCCGGGGCATCAACTATCCCGTAGCTCTGGAAGGGGCGCTCAAGCTGAAGGAAATCTCCTACATCCACGCCGAGGGGTATCCAGCCGGTGAGATGAAGCACGGGCCAATCTCGCTGATCGACGAGAACATGCCAGTCGTCGCGGTCGCCACGCAGGGCCACGTGTACGAAAAGATGATCAGCCAGATCGAGCAGGTGAAAGCGCGCGACGGCATTGCCATCGTGGTTGCCAATGACGGCGATACACGCCTGGCCGGGCTGGCGGATCACGTGCTGTGCGTGCCACGCACGGACCCGCTGCTGCAGCCCATCCTCAACACCGTACCCCTGCAGTTGCTGGCCTACGGCATTGCCCTGCGGCGTGGGTGCGATGTGGACCAGCCGCGCAACCTTGCCAAATCCGTCACGGTCGAGTAAGCGTTCCGCGCGCGAGCGTGCTTGCTCTAGAGAGCGGCAGCCCCTCTCTATACTTCTGACGCGACAATGGAGCTGCCACGGCAGGTAGCGGCAACGCTCAAAAGCCTGCCCGACCAACCGGGCGTGTACCTGCACAAGGACGCGCAAGGCACCGTGCTGTACGTGGGCAAAGCCAAAAGCCTGCGCAGCCGCGTACGTTCCTACTTCAACGCCGAGGATTCCAAAACCGCCAAGCTGCGGTCCATGGTCGGCCAGGTGGCGGCCATCGACTACATCCTGGTGGACAACCCAGTGGAAGCGCTGGTGCTGGAGTGCAACCTCATCAAGCGCTACCGGCCCAAGTACAACGTGATGCTGCGGGACGACAAGAACTACCCGTACATCAAAATCTCGCTAGATGAGGACTTTCCTCGCGTGTACCGCACGCGCAACTACCGCAAGGATGGCGCCCGCTACTTTGGGCCCTTCACCAGTTCCAAGTCGCTGGATGAGACGCTGCGCCTGCTGAAGAAAATCTTCCCCTACCGCTCGTGCAATCGCCCGATGCAAGCTGCGCCAGATCCAACCAAGGCCCTCACCGCGCGCACACGCCCCTGCCTGGACTATTACATTCACCGCTGCATCGGCCCCTGCATCCGCGCCTGCAGCGCCCAGGATTACGCCGCGGTAATCGATGATGTGCAGCGTTTCCTGGAGGGCCGGCACGACGAAATCGCCAAGGGCATGCAGGCGCGCATGGAGCAGGCCGCGGAGGAGCTGCGCTTCGAGGAGGCGGCGCTGCTGCGCGATCGCGTGCGCGCCATCGGGCGGGTGCTGGAGAAGCAGCGCATCGTGTCCACCGGCATGGAGGACCAGGACGTGATTGCCCTGGGACGCGACAAGGGCGACGCGTGCGTGCTGCTGCTGGCCGTGCGCGGCGGCAAGGTGCTGGGCCAGCACGAGTACGTGATGAGCGGCACGCAGGATGAAACCGAGGCGGAGATCCTGGAGAAGTTCGTGGAGCAGTACTACGATTCCGCCACCAACCTGCCCGCCGAAGTGCTCCTGCAGCACCCCATCGACGATATGGATACGGTGGCGCAGTGGCTTCGCGAGAAGCGCCACAAGCGCGTGCAGGTGCTCTCACCTCAGCGGGGCGAAAAGCGCCGGCTCATTGAGCTGGCAGAGAAGAACGCGCGCGAAACGCTGCAAACCCTCAAAGTAAAGTGGCTTACGGACGACCAGAAGGTGATCGCCGGCCTCACCGAGCTGGCGGATTACCTGGAGTTGGACCGGGTGCCGCAACGCATCGAGTGTTACGACATCTCCAACACCTCGGGCGCGGATTCAGTGGGATCGATGATCGTGTTCGCCGGCGGCCGGCCCAAAACCAGCGACTACCGGCGCTTCAAGATCAAGACCGTAGCCGGCGCGGACGACTACGCGTCACTCCAGGAAGTGCTGCGGCGGCGCTTCAAGCGGGCTGGGAGCGACGAGGGAAGCGCCTGGGCCAGCCTGCCCGACCTGATCATCATCGACGGCGGCAAGGGCCAGCTCAGCGCGGCCGTGGAGGCGCTGGCTGAGGCGGGCGTGGATGCTGTGCCGGTCGCGGGCCTGGCCAAAGAGCGTGAGGAGCTGTTCCTGCCCGGCAACCCAGAGCCGATCCTCCTGCCGTCGACATCGCAGGGCCTGTACCTGGTGCAGCGCATCCGGGACGAAGCGCACCGCTTCGCCATTACCTATCATCGCGCACTGCGCGCCAAAAGCTCCATCACCTCGCAGTTGGACGAAATTCCGGGGATCGGGCCCCGCCGCAAGAAGGACCTGCTCAAGCACTTCGGCTCAGTGAAACAGCTTCGGCAGGCCAGTCTGGAGCAGGTGGCTGCTGTGCCCGGCTTCAGCACCAAGCTGGCCGAGCTGGTGAAGGACTATCTGCCGGACGACGCTTCAGCCGAGCGGACGGGTGTGGCCACGGCCGCTGATGTCTTGCAGCCGGAGCCCCTTGGCACCTGACGCGGAACGCGCGCTGAGCACGGTAGAGCCGGCCCCACCGCCGGCTTCGGAGCCTTCCGCGGCTGCACCCGCACGCTACGTAGAGGTGGTCGTGGACACCGTCGTACAGCGGGGCGCTCACACCTACACCTATCTGGTGCCGGAGGGCGAAGAAGTGGCGCCCGGGCAAGCGGTGCGTGTGCCTTTTGGCAAGCAGGAGCTGAGCGGCGTCGTCCTGCGGCTTGATGCCGCGCCGCTGCAGCGGGCACGTCCGCTGAGCTCCGCGAGCGACACGAGCCTGCTGCCCCATCAGCTGGCGCTGGCGCAATGGCTGGCGGCCTACTACGCCGCGCCCATCAAGGACACCGTCGCGCTGTTCCTGCCGCCGGAGCGCGTGCCCGGCCGCCGGCGGCGTATTGCTCGCCTGGCCGATGGGCTGGACTGGGAGCAGGCCGCCGCGGGCCTGGCGGCCGCGCCGCGCCAGCTGGAGGTGCTGGAGATGCTCCGGCTGGCGCCCAGCGGGCTGGATGCGCGCGTGCTGCCCTCCGAGGCCGGGCTGCGGGAGCTGATTCGGCGCGGTTTGGCCAGCGTGGATTTTTTGGAAGAGGAAACGCCGCCGGCCGTGCCCCACACCGCGCCGATCCTGCCGCTGCGCCTCACCCAGGCCCAGGACCAGGCGCTGGCGGCCATTCGCGACGGCCGGGGCGTGTTTCTGCTGCACGGCGTCACCGGCTCGGGCAAAACCGAGGTCTACCTGCAGGCCATGGCCCACACGGTGGCCGCGGGCCGCCAGGCCATTATGCTGGTGCCGGAAATTTCGCTCACACCGCAGACCATTGCCCGCTGCGCCTCGCGCTTCGGCAGGCGGGTGGCCGTGCTGCACAGCGCCCTCTCGCCCCGGGAGCGCTGGTCGGAGTGGCAGCGCGTCCGCGCCGGCGAGATAGACGTCGTCATTGGCCCTCGCTCGGCGCTGTTCGCCCCGCTGGAGCGGCTGGGCCTGATCGTTGTGGACGAGGAGCACGACTGGACGTACAAGCAGGAGCAGTCGCCTCGCTACCACGCGCGTGACGCCGCGGTGCACCTGGCAGAGCTGGTAGGCGCCAAGGTGGTGCTGGGCAGCGCCACGCCGGACATTGGCTCCTACGTTCGGGCGCAGAAGGGCGCCTACACCTTGCTCACCCTGCCAGAGCGCATCGGCTCACGCCCAGCCCAAGGCGGGCGTTCCGGCGTTCTGCCGGTGGATCTGCCGCCGGTGCGCGTGGTGGACATGCGCCAGGAGCTGCAGGCGGGCAACCGCGGCATCTTCAGCCGCGAGCTCACAGTGGCGCTGCGAGCCACGCTGCTGCGGGGCGAGCAGACCATCCTGTTCCTCAACCGCCGCGGCGCCTCCACCTTCGTGATCTGCAGGGAGTGCGGGCATGTGCTGCAGTGCGTCGACTGCCTGCTCCCGTTCACCTTTCACTCGGTCGGAGGGCGCCTGATGTGCCACAACTGTGGGCGAGCCGCGCACACACCCGAGCGCTGCCCGGAGTGCGCCTCGGCCCGCATTCGCTTCTTCGGCCTGGGCACACAGCGCGTGGTGGAGGAGGTGGAGGCGCTGCTGCCCCAGGCCCGTGTGCGCCGCTGGGACCGCGATACGGCTCGTACCCGCGAGGAGCACGCCGCCATGGTAGCGGCCATGCACGAACGCCAGGTGGACGTGCTGGTGGGCACACAGATGGTGGCCAAGGGGCACGACCTGCCGCTGGTGACACTGGTGGGGGTGATCTCGGCCGATGCCATGCTGCACCTGCCCGACTTTCGCGCGGCGGAGCGCACCTTTCAGCTCGTCACCCAGGTGGCCGGCCGCGCCGGCCGCGGGCCCGCCGGCGGCTCGGTCATCGTGCAGACCTATAATCCGCTGCATCCCACCATCGTGATGGCCAGCCGGCACGACTTCCACGCCTTCTTCCGGCAAGAGATTCAGTTCCGCAAGCAGATGGACTACCCTCCCTACACGCACCTGGTGAAGTTCGTCTACGCGCACGAGAAGCCAGAAACGTGCGAGCGCGAAGCACGCCGGCTGTTTGATCAGCTCGCCCAGAGCGCCGCCGGCGCGGACCCACCCATCCATTTCAGCGGACCGCTGCCCGCATTCCTAGAAAAGTCGCATGGGAAGTTCCGCTGGCAAATCGTCGCCCGCTCCCGCGATGTTTCTCCCATCCTCGTACCCGATCTGCCGGCCGGCTGGATCATCGACGTCGACCCCGCCAGCGTGTTGTAGCGGTGAACGCGCTACGATGCCCGAATGATGCGGATAGTGTCGCTGCTGCCGAGTGCCACGGACATCATCTTTGCGCTGGGACTCATGGACCGGCTGGTTGGGGTGTCCGAGGACTGCAACTGGCCGCCCGAGGTGAGCGGCAAGCCCGTGGTTGCCCGCGGCGCGCTCGACCTTTCGGAGCTATCTGCGGCCGAGATCGACGCGGCGGTCCTCGCGGCCCGTTCGGCCGATCACTCCATCTACACCGTGGACGCAAAGCTCATGGACGAGCTGCGACCGGACCTGATCATCACGCAGGATGTGTGCGAGGTGTGCGCCGTCTCCAGCGGCGACCTTTCGACTGCCTGTCCCCTCAATGCCGAAGTGTTCTCCATGAACCCGCGCACATTCGGTGAGGTTGTGGTCTCGGTGCGCCAGCTCGCTGAAAAGCTGGGTGTGCCGGATCGCGGCGACAGCGTCGCCAGCGCCATGGACGAGAAGATGGAGGGTGTTCGCCGCGCGGTTGCCGGCCAGCCGAGGCCGCGCGTCTTTATGGCGGAGTGGATGGACCCACCCTACGGCTCAGGCCACTGGCTGCCGGATATGGTCGAGGCGGCCGGCGGCATCAACCTCCTCAGTCAGCCCGGCGCATACTCTTTCCCCACGACCTGGGAGGCCGTGCTGGCAGAGCAGCCGGACCTGATCGTGCTCGCCGCCTGCGGCTTCAGCCTCGAACAGTCTCTGAGGCAGGCCCGGGACCTGCACCTCCCAGTACGCACCATTGTGGTTGACGGCGATGCGCACTTCTCGCGCCCTGGCCCCCGCTTGGCCGACGGCATCCAGCAGTTGGCGCACCTCCTGCACCCCAGCACCGTCGCCAACCCTGGCCTGCCCTACGCCGAATTGACGAGCTAACCGAACCTTGCCCAGGCTCGCCGCACGGGCTTGTGTGGCAGGCCAGCGCGGCGAGCTCGAACGACCGCCGATTCGGGGCTTCTGGAGCCATCCGCCGCCGACCGGCGCTTCGGGCAGGCCGGCTGCGATCCATGCTGACCCTCGCCCAATTCCGGGGCCGAGGGTGATGGCGCCCGGGGCGGGTGTGGAAGAATCGGTCTGGTGAGGCGGCGAGGGCAGTGCAGAAGCCAGCCGTGCTGAGCCGGCGGCGCATCGCCGTGATTATGGCGGCGGTGTTCCTCACCAACATGCTGGCCACGCTGGATCAGACCATCGTAGGAACCGCGCTGCCCAAGCTGGCCGCAGACCTGCACGGCTACCAGCTTTATGCCTGGGTCTTCGCCGCGTATCTGCTCTCGGCCACGGCAACCGTGGCGGTGGTCGGCAAGTTTTCGGACATCTTCGGCCGCAAGCGGGTGGTGCTGGTTTCCATCGCACTCTTCGCCGCTGGCTCGCTGTTATGCGGTGTCGCGCCAAGCATGGCGGCGCTGGTGGGCTTCCGCGCTCTGCAGGGCGTTGGCGGCGGTGGTATCGCCACCAGCACGCTGGCCATCATCGGCGACCTCTTTGCTCCACGCGATCGCGCGCGCTGGCAAACGGTGCTGAGCCTCTCCTACGCCACCTCCAGCGCCATCGGCCCCGTAGTCGGCGGCCTGTTGACCGACAACCTCTCGTGGCGCTGGATCTTCTTTGTCAACCTGCCACTGGTGCTCGTAGCGGGCCTCAGCATTGCCCTGGCGCTGCCGCGATCCCGGGCAGGCGCACGGCGCGCCATCGACTGGGCCGGCGCGGGGCTGGCTGTCACTGGCGTTCTGGCACTGATGCTGGCCCTCACCTGGGGCGGACGTGAGTACGCCTGGCTCTCGGCGCCGGTGCTGGGCCTGGTTGCGCTGGCGGCCGGCTGCGGTGTGGCCTTCCCCTGGGTAGAGCGCCGAGCGGCTGAGCCGATGGTCACACCGGGCCTGCTGCGCGGGCGAGTGGTGCCTTTCTGCTGCGGCGTAACCTTCACCCAGGGCCTGGTGTGGTACGGCGCCATCGTTCTGGCGCCCCTGTACCTGCAGCAGGTGTTGGGCCTCTCTGCGACGCGCGCGGGGGGCGATTTGACGCCGGCGGTGGTGTTCTCCGGCTTGGCAGGGATCAGTGCCGGCTTCACCGTGGCTCGGCTGGCGCACTGCAAGCCGCTGCTGCTGCTCGGCTCGGCAGCCACGCTGGTCGGCGCGCTCTGGCTGGCACTTCCGGGGCTGGCCGCTGCCGAGCCGCGCCTGGTGCTCGCGGTATTGGTCATGGGTCTGGGCATCGGCTGGGTGATCACGCCCTCCATCGTGGCGCTGCAGAACGCGGTGTCTGGGGCGCAGCAGGGCGTCGCGATGGGCGTCATCACCCTCTTTCGGCAAATGGGCGCCACGCTCGGCACGACCATGATGGGCGTGTTCGTGGGCAGCAGCTCCGTGCAGCTGGCGCCCGCCACCCTGAGCGCGGCCATCCATGATGGCTTCGTCACTCTGGTCGGTGGCGCCCTGCTGATGCTGGCCATGTCCATCGCCCTGTTCGACCCACCGCTGCGCGGCCGGGAAGCGCTGGGCGTGCAGAGCGCCTCATCGCTCGCCTCGTAGCACCGTGATGCTCATCGTAGGCGCATAGACACGGAGGATGGGGGCCCACCTCAGCGCTGGCGATGCCCCCGGAGAAGCTGGCTCAGCGCGCGGCGGCGGTGGCCATGTCGCGCGTGGCGACCGGGCCGTTGTCGCGTGCCGGGGGTATATCACGACCCATGGCATGCCAATACGCCTGGCGGATGGCCTCCGGCTGGCCGGCCAGGAAGGGAAACTCCCGCAAGCCAAACGGTGGTGCGCTGTCGCTATCGGCCAGCGAGAAACCTCTGAGGAGGCGATCACGTCCAACGATGGGCATGCGGACGCACTGGTTAAGCTGAGGGTCGCGAATGGTCGCCTTGGGCTCGCCGCCCTGGGCAACCAGTTCAGCCTCCTCCAGCATGCGCTTGCGCATGAGAATAACGCCGCGATCGCTTTCGCCCAGGTGCTCGTTCTGGCGATCGGAGATGGTGCCCTGCCCAACCCAGGCGATGAAGTCCTGGTTCATGACGTGCGTGGATATCCAACGACCACTGGCAGGATCGGTCAGCGGGGCGTTCCAGTAAGGAATCTTGTCCTGCACGAACGGCTCCATCTCGTGGGGCACGCGGTTGTAGAACCAGCCCACGCTGAGCATGTGCCCGTCATCGATCGGCACGCGCCACTCAAAATGCTCGCCGGTGAAGAGGCAGTTGGGCCAGAGGCAGGTGCGGCCGATGGTCCACAGCTCATCGCCCTCCTTCTGCCCCTCGCGGATGCGCTGGTAATGGAAGCCGTAATCGAACTCTTCGAAGCGGATGCGCAGGTGCTTGGCCGGCACCGGGCCGGAGCCCCCGCGCAGCTGGCGCGACCAGTTGTCGTGCAGCCATTCGAAGTGCACTGGATCGATGGAGTTCTCTTGCCCCTGCAGCCAGTTGCAGGGCACCTCGGTGAAGGCGATCTGTCGGAATCCGTTGGACCACGTGAACGGCTCCCAGTTGGGCACCAGGGGCGCCGGGTCCGGCCCGAGATAAGCCCACAGCAGACCAGCCAGGGGCTGCACACGGTAGGCCTTGATGGTCACCTTGTCCTTGAAATGGGCGTCGGGGTGCGCTGTCTCCTCGTAGGGCTGCGCCGTGCAACGACCGGCCTGGTCATACAGCCAGCCATGATAGTTGCAGCGCAGGCCGCAATCTTCCACGAAGCCGTAGGAGAGATCCGCCCGCCGATGCGGACACTGCCGATCGAGCAGGCCGTAGGTGCCGCTCTTGTCCCGATACAGCACCAGGTCCTCGCCCATCAGCCGGATGGGCTTCACTTCCTTCTCATCGAACTCGGTCTCGGCAGCCACGGGCCACCAGTAGCGGCGGAGAAACTCGCCCATCAACGTGCCGCGGCCCGTCTCCGTCAGCGTGTTGTTCTGCTCGACACTCAGCATGGTTGCCTCCGCTCCTTCGCGCTCGCGTTTACCGCGGCCCCAGCCGAGACGCTCTTAAAGAGGGTCCGCGGCCTGACCCGTGGGTCCCGGGTATCGTGGTTTGTCTTATTGTCCGACAATTGCATCATGGCGGTTGGTTCGCTTACGTGTCAAGAAGCGGCCGGCAGCTGGAGCCCGCTCACTCCTCGCCATAATCGTGGTCGGGATGGTTGCTCTCGCCGCGCTTCCAGTAGCCCCGCGTGATCAGGCTTTCCGGAGGCAGAAGGGAACGCCCCAGCAAGTCCTTGCGGATGCCTCGCGCAACGGATGATTCGCAGGCAGCCCACACCTGTCCCACGCCGGCGGGCAGCGTCGCCGAGATCACCGCTCGCGCCAGCAGCTGGCCGGCGGCATCATCGCCGGGCAGCCGATGCAGCCAGGTGACATGCGCACCAGCCGTGGCGGGTAGCGGCAGTTCTTCGAAGTCGGCCGCCGTTTCGATGTAGGTGGTTGCCGGTAGCGACCCCGGCAGCGATTCGAGGATCATCTCCAGCGCCGGCAGCGCGCTCTCGTCCGCGGCCAGCAGGTACCAGCTGGCATCGGGGTTCGGCTGAAACCGTCCGCCTGGCCCAGCTATGGCCACGGCATCGCCGGGCTTGGCGCGGGCTGCCCAGCTCGACGCCGGCCCATCGCCATGGATGAAGAACTCCACCTCCAACTCCAGCCGATCGGGGTCATAGCGCCGAGGGGTGTAGGTGCGCATGAGTGGTCGCTCGGCGCCCGCTTGCGGCGGCTGGCCGGCATTGGGCAGCACCGGGCGCTCTTCGCCCGGCCGGGGAAACACGATCTTGATGTGCTGGCTGGGCGCAGTTGGCTGAAAGCCCTCCAGCTCGCTCCCTTCCAGCGTGACGCTGACCATATGCGAGCTCAACCAACGTACACGGCTCACCTCCACCGTGCGAAAGCGGGGCCGCGGCCGCCCCTGGACTGTTGCCTCAGGCATCGTGCGTATGCTCTCTCCAGCGCGGCCCCGTGCGCCGCGCCCTCGTTCGTGTTGCTCCGCACAGCGTACCGCGACCGCGGCCACCCAGGGCCGCGGGATCGCGATCTGCTCGCTGCAAAGAGGCGGTTTTACTGGGTTACGACTACGCCACCCCGACGATGGACGGGTCGAGTTCGGGATGTTCCACAAACGCCTTCCGCAACTCAGCCGTGGCTTCGATCCAATTGACACCCTGGGGTAAGAGCGCGCCGCCGGAGCGCACGGCGTAGGCATCGGGATGATCAACGCCGGGCGGAACAGCCCCATCTCGCATCAGCGCCTGTGCCGCCGCGAGCAGCCGCCTGCGAACGCGGATGATCATCACGTCGGAGCTGCCGAGGTGCTCGGTCGAGCGATCGAAGACCGGCCCCATGCTGCCCGTGACCGCCGCGTCCTGGAGGAGTGTGCCGTTGATGCCCGAGTAGCCCTGTCGGCCCACATTCGCGCGCTGCTTCTGGCGATCTGTCCCCCAATCATTCGCGGCGTTCGCCGCGAACCGGAAACGCCCCACCCAGTCGGTGCTGTCTGGCAGCATTTGAGGGCGGCCACCCTCGCCGTCCCCTGCGCCGGGCCGCCGTATTTGGTTGGTGCTGCGCGGCGCAATGAGGTAGCTCATGGTATGCGTGTCGTCCATCGGGACGCGGGCGAACAGGCCCTTGCCCAGGCCAAGCAGGCCCGCCGGCGCCATGGAGTAAAAGGGAAATAGCCACTGCGCGATGCGCCAGTAATCGAAGCCCGGCTTCGCCTCCCGGTAGGCGCCATAGCAGGAGCCGCCCTCGGTATCGAACAGCTCGTAGTGGGGCGCGCGCTCGCGAATCTGGTACTCCATGAAGGTGTCCTTCGGCATCTTGTCCGGGTCGAGCGAGCCGCGATGCAAAAAGCCGGAATGCACGGTATCGATATCGCCTTCCAGTATCTGGAGCCAGTTGCACTGGCCCTCGTAGGCAATGGCCGACGAAGCCTCACCCAACATGTTGGCTTCGAGGTTGGGCAGCGGTGGTGGTAGCTCTCGCGGACCCAGGTAGGCCCAGACGACGCCGCCGCGTTCCTGCGTGGGATAGGCGGTGGCCCTGACCTTGTGCTTGAAGTTGCTTTCGGTCGGCTCGTTCGGCATATCCACGCACGCGCCGCTCACGTCGAACTTCCAGCCGTGATAGACGCACCGCAGCCCGCACTCCTCGTTGCGACCGAAGAACAGCGACGCGCCCCGATGGGGACAGGCGTTCTGGACGAGCCCAACCTGCCCCTTCGTGTCACGGAAGGCGATGAGTTGCTCGCCCAGGAGCAAGACCCGTCGGGGGTCGCCGTCCGCGCTCAGCTCGCTCGACAGCAGCGCGGGCGCCCAGTACTGGCGCATCAGCTCGCCCATGGGCGTGCCTGGCCCGACCTGGGTAATCAGCTCGTTTTCTGCCTGGCTCAGCATGGCGCACTTCTCCTCATTGGCCCTTGGCCAGGGAGCCAACGCGCTCGTGGAGCGGCAGCAGATGCTCCTGAAAGTGGTGCCGGAACATGCCCATCTCACCTCGGTTGATGGTGTAGATGCACAGCTGAGCTGGCATGGTTCTCCTCCTCGAAATCAACGTTCCCAGCTGGGCATACAGCCGTGCACGAAGCCTACATCAGCCGAGTTGTGGATTATGCTGACCGCCGGGCCCGTGGAGTTCCGGTAGGGGCAACCGAAGCCTCTTGCAACGCGATGCCGCTCGCGAACAACTTCAAGCACCCGCTCAACGAGCAACACCGCGGCGCCTGACGTCGACGTGCTCGGA
Source organism: Chloroflexota bacterium (assembly GCA_035532895.1). Lineage (GTDB taxonomy): Bacteria > Chloroflexota > JAJPGV01 > JAJPGV01 > JAJPGV01 > DATKQD01. The sequence goes on along the minus strand of DATKQD010000275.1, from coordinate 1,041 downwards.
AAGCAGAGGGGCAAGTGCCATATAGGTGGTACCATACATTCGTGAGAAAGACGACGATCTATCTGGAACAGGACGAAGCCGAGGGGTTGCGGCGGCTGGCATCACAAACGGGCAAGTCGCAAGCCGAACTCATCCGCGAAGGCGTCCGAAGCCTGCTGTCGCAGCCACACCAGCGGATCTTTCGCAGTATGAATGCCGGCCGTTCGAGTGGCGACGCGACAGGTGGCTGGGAGGCCGCTGATGTCTACAAGCGCGTGATGGGGCAACGCTAGGCCGCCACATGGCGTTGATTGTCGATGCTGGGATGCTGTATGCGCAGGCTGATGTCAGCGATGGCCACCATGAGGCGGCCGTGATGGTGCTGCGGAGCGAAACCGGCGAGCTGATAACCAGCGAGCTCGCCGTGGCTGAGGCAGACTACTTGATCCTCAGCCGCCTGGGCATTGATGCCGAGCTCAGCTTCCTCGACGACCTCGCCGAGGGAACGTTTGTCGTGGAGTGCCTCTCCCGCCGTGACTTGGACGTTGCCCGGCAAATGGCACGGCGCTATCGCGATCTCCAACCTGGTTTGGCCGATTGTTCGCTGGCGATTCTGGCCGACCGCTATCGAACTCTGCGAATCGCGACATTCAACCAGCGCGATTTCCGGACGCTGAGGACGCTGCGAGGAGACACCTTCGACATCGTCCCGAGAGAGCCGCCCTCTGCAGCAAAGAGATATTCGATCCCGTGTGCGGCATGGAGGTCGATCCCGCTGCTTCTGGGACCAAAAGCGCGAAGCATGAGAATAAGACCTTCTATTTCTGTTCGGAAGCTTGTAAGAAAGCGTTTGTTATCGAACCGGTCGCCGATCCGCACGAGGCGGCAGTTGTCAAATGAGCACCTCCGGACACGATCTCACGGAGGCACTATTCAGGCCAATCTGCCGAGCGGCGTTACGCTCGGCAATCATCGGCCGGCTGCGATCTCGCCAACATCCGCAAGCAGGGAGATTTGTCGCCGCGGATGTTGATCCTCTGCTGGATGACGTCTGGCAGAGAT
>DATKQD010000274.1:0-2550 GCA_035532895.1 Chloroflexota bacterium | reverse complement strand
GCGCAACGGGCTGGTGCTGAGGTACAGGACGGAAGACGGCCTGAAGGGAGGCGAGTGCGTTTTCGTGGCGTGCACCTTCTGGCTCGCCGAGTGTCTGGCCCACCAGCGGCGACGCAAGGAGGCGCGTCAGGCGTTCGATCGGGCGTGCCGTTGCGCCAACGATCTGGGACTGTTCGCGGAGGAATACGACCCGAAGGCCCGCGAGCTGTTGGGCAACTTCCCGCAGGGGCTGACGCATCTCGCCCACGTATCGGCGGCGCTGGCGCTCCAGGAGCTGGAGAAGATCTCGCACCCGCAACGGGATTAGCCCGGAACGATGATTGCGCGGCGGCAGTCATGCTCAACATTCCGGTCTGGGCTCATCACTGCGGCAGGCACATATGGGACCTCATCAAGGACGCGGCCCATGGCTGGAGCGAACATCAGGCCTCTCGCCTCGGGGCGGCGCTCGCCTTCTACACGGTGTTCTCGCTGGGGCCCGTGCTCCTGCTGGCGGTCGCGGTGGCGGGGTTTTTCTTCGGGCAAAGCGCCGCGCGTGGGGAGATCTACCAGCAGATCAGCCACATGATCGGCCCGCGGTCCGCGGCCGAGGTGCAGATGCTGCTGACGCGGGGGCATCGGCCGGGGGCAGGGGTGGTGGCCACGGCGATCAGCGTCGTGACGCTGCTGCTGAGCGCCGACACCGCACTCGTGGAGCTGAAGTCCGGGCTGGATCAGATCTGGAGCGTGCCACCCGGGAAGCGCCAGTGGTACTGGGCGTATCTGCGCACCCGCCTGCTGTCGATCTCACTGATCCTGGCGCTGGGTCTGCTGCTGCTGGCGTCCCTCCTCTTCAGCGCGGCGCTGGGGGCGCTCCAGGCCCTGTCGCAGGGCATCTTCATCGTTGGCGTTGTCCTGCGCTGGACGAGCTCGCTCATATCCTTCGGTCTCGCAGGTCTGCTTTTCGCCACGGTCTACAAGGTCCTGCCGAGCGTCAGGCTGGGCTGGAAGGATGTGGCCGTCGGCGCGCTGATCACGGCGGTGCTCTTCATCGTGGGGAAATACGCCATCGGGCTCTACCTCGGCAGCAGCTCCGTCGCTTCGACCTACGGGGCGGCGGGCTCGGTGATCGTGGTGCTGCTCTGGGTGTATTACTCCGCCCAGGTGTTCCTGTTCGGCGCGGAGCTCACCCGCGGATACGCCTGCCGGTTCGGGTCGCGGAAGGGGCTGCCTGCGCCTTCGGCGGCGCAGCGGCCTGCCCCCTGATTTTTGGCGCGTTGTCGAACCAGCGATTCGACAAAATCGCCGGGAGCGATTTTGGACGGCGCGCAGCGCCGGGCCCGAAGGGCCGAGGCCCAGGATGGGCCGAGCAATCCAGTCGGGCGCGCCGACCAAGCGCGGCCACCCGATGCCGGCGCGATACAACGTTGACGGCTTGCGGATTGAACCCCCACGTAAATGGCGCCAGGGCCGCGGTCCGCGTATCATTGCCGGTCCCACCCGGGCAGCGCGCCCGTAGCTCAGTTGGATAGAGTGGCAGCCTCCGAAGCTGCAGGTCGCTGGTTCGAATCCAGTCGGGCGCGCCAATCAGCTCATTGGTTCCGATCAGCCCGATCGCTGGTTCGACTACCCCATTTACGAAGGCGCGAGCCGAACGGTTATACTGGCGGCTTCGTGTTCGCGGATCCCGTGCGAGGCGTTGGTGAGCAAGCAGGACACCCATTTCGTCAACATGTTCAGTTTGGTGATCGGCGCACTGGCCGCCATCGCCATCGTGTTCTTCGTCGTGGCGCGCGCGATCGGCGCCCATCTGGAAAGCCGGCAGCTGCTCGGCGACCCGGATTATTACCGCAGCGTCGCGAGCCGCTTGGCCCCTCTTGCCCAGGAAGCGGTTGCCGGCCAGAACAATGCCGCCCTGGCGATCGGGCCCGTGGCCGGAGCCACGGCGCAGGCGGGGGGATCCTCCGGCCCCGCCATGCCGGCGAGCGGCCAGGAGCTTTTCCAGCAGACCTGCAGCGCCTGTCATGGGGCCGGGGTCGCCGGCGCGCCAAAGGCCGGCGACAAGGCAGCCTGGGCGCGCCACATCGCCAAAGGCTTGCCCACCCTCTACGAGCACGCGCTGCACGGCTTCACCGGAACCAGCGGCACCATGCCCGCCAAAGGCGGCCGCACGGACGCTCCGGATGCCCTGGTCGAGCAGGCCGTGAACTACATGGTCTCGCTGGTGGATCCCGCCATGGTCAAGGGCAAGAAGAAGTAGTCCGATCCCGGTCGAGGCAGCGCAGCATGATGGCCTCGCTGACGTGCACGTCAGCGATGGGTTCCGTTGCCTCCAGGTCCGCGATGGTGCGGGCCAGCTTGAGGATGCGCTGACGGCTGCGGCCGGAGAAGCGCAGAAGCCTCATGCTGCGGTCGAGCAGCGCGCGCGCGGCGGGCTGCAGCAGGCAGCAGCGATCGATCTGAGCATCGGTCAGGCGTGCATTGCAGCGGCCCTGGCGGGCTAGCTGGCGCGACCGGGCGGCGGTCACCCGGGCCGCGAGCCCCGCGCTAGATTCGCCTCTGCCGACCTGA
>DATKQD010000273.1:0-4963 GCA_035532895.1 Chloroflexota bacterium | reverse complement strand
CATCGGGCAGCAGAGTGCTGGTGCGGGCCACCAGGTAGCCGGCCCAGCCCTTCCAGCCGATGTAGCTGTGCCAGTAGCCGCGCGTCCAGACCTCGTGCCACACGGCGACCATGGGCTTGCGGCGGACCAGCGCCACCAGCTTCACCACGAACAGCGGGAAGTACGGCATGTGGTCCACTTCCACCACATCGAAGCGGGCGCCCAGCAGGCGAAAGCAGGCCAGGCCGAACAGGAGCGCCTGGGTGATGGAGCGCACCCCGTTGACGTACAGCGGATAGCGGCGGCTGATGCCCCGCAGCTCCGCGCCATGCTCGCGCCGGGCGCGAGGTCCGTCCCACCACTGCATGGAATACACCTGCACGTGGTGGCCGCGCTGCGCCAGGCGCTTGGTGATCTCGAAGATGCGCTTTTCTTTGCCGCCTTTGTTGTAGGGATAGATGGCGTCCGACACCACGGCCACGGTGAGCGGCCGCCCCGGCCGATGCCGCGCGTCAGTGTCAGGCACTCCGCACCAGCGAGGGTGCGTCCAGCTGGCGCAGAGTCTCCTCTCCGGCCGGGCAGAGGCATTCGGGATCGGGTGCCCAGCTCAGGTTCTTCAGCAGCACGGCCATAATGGCCGCCCCGTCGCGGAAGGTGCTGAGTTTGGACTGGCCGGCCCGCTGGTCGTAGGTGATGGGCACGGAGTAGACGCGAAAGCCCAGGCGGGCCATCTTGGTGATCATCTCCATTTCGATGCCGAAGCCGGCCGCGGTGAGGTGGGGCTGCAGCGCGTCGACCACCTCGCGCCGCCAGGCGAAGTAGCCGGTGAGCACATCGGTCACCACGGCGCGGTAGAAGCGCCGAACCAGAAAGGTGTAGCCGCTGTTGGCCAGCCGATTCTTGCGGCGGAAGGCCTGGCGCGCCACCTTGCCCGCCAGGCGCGAGCCCACGGTCACGTCGCAGAAGTCGCTGCTGAGCGGCTCCAGCAGGCGCAGGATCTCGTGCGGCTTGTAGGTATTGTCGCCATCCAGCATGACCACATGGGTGGTATCCGGCGAAAGCGCGCGAAAGCCCGTCAGCACGGCACGCCCTTTGCCGCGTTCGCCCTCGAACACCACCCGCGCCCCACGGGCGCAGGCCACGTCGCTGGTGGCGTCGGTGGAATTGTTGTCGATGACGATGATTTCGGTCTGGTAGCCGGCCTGGGCCAGGCGGGCGTGCGGAATGTCATCCAGGACCTGGCCAATGCCGGTCTCTTCGTTAAAGCATGGTATTAAGATGCCTACTTTACTATCCGACACCAGATCCTCCAGCCGCGACTGACCAAAAATCAATCGACTGACGTTTATTCAGAAGGTCTACCTGTATTTGCACTTCCTGTCCTGGTTCGGCAATGGTGAATGTTTGCTGGAGGGTTGTTGTTGAGGAAGTGGGCAGAGTAACTGTTTCTTGACGAAGTGTGGTAATCGACCCAGAGGCCGATTCTGAAACGCGAACGTTGTAGCTTGTGGTCCGCTGCTCCAGGTTGTGAATGCTGAACTCGAAGGTCGCGGTGTGGCCTGGCGATACGCTGCCCGGCAAATGGTTAGGGTTGGCGAAGTAGAGTTCGGTGACCGGGCTGGGTTGCGTGGCGAACGGCTGGGGAAGCACCAGGCTCGCTGCCCCCAGCCCGAGTAGGCCCAGGAGAACGCAAGCCGGCAGCAGGAGAGCTTTCAGCATTGTTGGACCTGCCTGGCGCTCCACTGCGCCGGTTGGATGTTGGATGACGGCGAGAGAAACTGCTCTAAGCCGTGCTGCTAACCGGGGACGATGAAGTTAAAAACAACGCTCGATTCATTAGTCCTCGCGCTTAGCTAGCTTGAAGCATCAGACCTTGCTCACTCACCTGGGTTTTGTAGAGCCTAACTGCAAGATTTGGGCTTGGCAAGTATCCCCCAAATGGCTCAGAGTAATTACGGCAATGAAGAGATGAATCGTGGCGCTTGTCTAGGTGTTTGAAGGCGGGGTGCCGCGGGTGCAAAGTTGTGCGCCAGTGGTGTGCTCAGCTGGCTGAGCTGAGCATCTGGCGAACAATCGTCGCCAGCTGGCCAGCGAGGTGCTCCCAGGTGCGCGCCTGCAGCAGAGCGGGCGATGGGGCTGGCGGCAGCGGCTGAGCGAGAACGCGGCGCAGCGCCTCGGCCAACGGTTCGCCGGGGTGGTGCAGAGTGATGCTTGGGGCAGCCAGCGCGACGATCTCCTCCAGCGGCGTGGAGAGGATCTTGTGTCCGCGGGCCAGGTATTCCACCACCTTAATGGGGCTGGCCGCGTCGCGGAAGGCGTTTTTGTCCGACAGGTTCAGACAGACTTCGGCCGTCCCGATGAGCTGGCTCAGGTACGCGCGGTCCCACACAGGACCCAGGAACGTTACCCGTTCGTCCAAGCGCAGCTGGTGCGCGAGCTGTTGGGCGCCGGGCAGCGCCGTGCCCCCGCCGGCCAGGGTCAGGTGTAGGGCCGGCAAGCCCTCGGCTATCTGATGCAGGGCGTAGAGCAGCTCCGGCAGGCGTGACCAGGGGCCAAAGTTGCTGACGTACAGCAGCGAGCTGGTGACTGGCGGCAGCCGCGGCGCGTCCAGCAGGGAGCTGTCGATGCCGTTGGGTAACTTGTACACGTGCTGGTTGCGTTCTTCGCTCCAGCGCACCAGGCGCTCCGAGACCGCCGTCACCGTTCCGGCGGCGCGCGCCTGGCGATCCACCACGCCGGGTGAGTCCAGCAGGCGGAAGGCGGCCTTGTAGGTCCGCGAGCCATAGGCGGCGGCGAAGGCGGCGTGATCGTCCACCACGTCGTACAACAGTGGCACGCCGGCCGGCGCTTCGGTCTCGCTGGTGTAGCTTTCGGAGACGATGGCCTGCAGGCCGTAGCGGCGGACCACGGCTCGTGTCTGCAGCCGGAAGAGCGCGCCATTGAGCGGGCCGGAGAAGAGTGGCGTGCGCGCCACGCGCTGCAGCCGCACGCCATCTCGCTCCTTTTGCCAGGGCCGCCAGGACTGGCGCAGGTTACGGCCAAGCGTCGCGGCGCTGAGCGGATACGGCATGTCCCAGGTGATGAAGTGCACGCGGTGCCCGGCGCGCGCCAGCTGCCGCGCCAGGAACCAACCCCGGCTGGCCAGTGTGGGCAGGTGGGGGACGATCAACAGCCCCAGGGGCGCCTCGCGCGCCTTCATTTGAGTGGATGCCACTCGTTGCTCAGGGCACCCGTGTCGTGCTTCGGCCGGTCATGGCCCACCCTCTACGCTCACCCCGACCTCACTCGCCCAGCCGACGGCTCTCCCTCTCCATCCACCCGCGGGCGAACGGCGATGGAGAGCCGCAGGCAGACTGGGGAAGGAGAACCGGGCGGACCGCTTTGCGCAGGCACATGGCGGGGTCCCCGCAATTCCCGTGCTTTTCGCCGCGGAGGAAACCCTGAGGGGCCGCGGTTGCGCGACAGCCTTGCCGTACGCAGGGCGCTGGCGCGATTAGCACTCTACTTGACAGACTGCCAAGGGCGAAGATATGATGAGGGCACAGTCAACTTCCATGATGAGGCTGACTGAAAGGAGAAGAGAAACCATGCCAAAGACGTTGATTCGGTACGAGCCACTTCGCGAGATGCTGTCGCTGCGAGGCGCGATGACTTCGTTGTTCGATGACAGCTTTGCCCGGGGCAGCCAGCTGCTGGGCAGCGGGGTGCCAACCCATCCGCTGGACGTGTACCAGACGGAGGAGGAACTGGTGGTGCAGGTGGCGGTGCCCGGAATGAAGCCCGAGGACCTTCAGGTACAGGTTCTGCGCGGCCTCCTCAGCGTGCGAGGCGCGTCGCACCGGCCAGAGAGCCCGGGCGGCGAATACTTGCGGCAGGAGCTCACCTACGGCGCCTTCGAACGCACGCTGACGCTGCCCTTTGCCGTGCAGGCGGAGCAGGCTGTGGCGCGGTTCGAGAACGGTCTGTTGACCATTCGCCTGCCACGTGCCGAGGAGTCGCGTCCCCGCCAGATCGCTATTCAGGTACAGCCCGCCCCAGTCGAGGGCGAGAAGCCGTCCGACCTGCCCGTGGCGGCCTGATCCGTGGTGCGCCGGAGGGCTGGGTTCAGCTCTCCGGCGACCACGGGCGCGAACCGCGCAGGTGACCGAAAAATCTGCCTGGGCGGCCCTTCTGGGGTTGCCCAGGCAAGTGCGTTCCAGGTCGAGGTGGCTGACTCGTGAAGGGTGAAGGGCCGCTTATGCCTGGGCGGCCCAGCCGCTAAGCCGGAGGAATGTTCAGCCGTTCGCCGACAGTGATCCTTCCGCTGGGACTGATCTTGTTGGCACTGGCGAGGGCCTGCACGCTGGTGCTGAAGCGATGGGCGATGCCGGTGAGGGTGTCGCCCGATTTGACCACATAGGTACTGCCGCTGGCGCTCCCGGATGGGGCCGAGGCCGTGGTCGAAGGACTGGTGGATGCGCTGGCCTGTTGGCTGGCGGGCGCTGAGGCGGAGGCGCTGCTGGGAGCGAGTGCCGCGGCCGAGGTGGCTGGCGCCGCGCTGGCCCCGCCCACGCTGCCGCTGGGGCGCCCGGAAGCGACGGTGGCAGGCGAGCTGCCGCCGGTAAGTGTGCTGCCCAGCTGGCCCAACTGTTGCAGCTGCTGCACCGGCAGCAGGCGAGCCACCGGGAGCGACACCAGGGCGAAGAAGAACACGCCCATGGTCAGGAAGCAGATGAAGAAGATGGCCGCGCGCGAGATGCTGTGATCCATGCGCATGTACTCGAACGCGGGCTGATCGAAGTGGGCGTAGGGCGTCTCGGGAGGCGCTTCCATCGCGGCGAATCTTAGCCTACGGGCTGCTGGTCGTACAGCCCCACGCTTTTCCTTGGCTACCGCTGGCGAGTGCGGAGGGGCGGGGAGGAGGCCACTGGTCGAGGACCAAAGCGACGGACCAACGAGACGGCCCGGTTGGATATCCAGGGTGACGCTGACATAGAACGGGCGT
>DATKQD010000272.1:0-3952 GCA_035532895.1 Chloroflexota bacterium | reverse complement strand
TGCTGGACGCGGCCAACGCCGCCGGCCTGGTGGCAGGCATTCACACCAGCGGGCCGGAAGAATCCGCGCGGCGTTTCCGCCAGGGCTTTCGGCTCGCGCCCATCGGTTCGGATGCCGCCTTCGTCACCGCTGGCGCCAAGGCCGCCATCGACAGGCTCCGCGCCGCCCCGGCAGAGTAGCCTCCCGTTCACCCGGGTAGGGCTGCCGTGCATTATCCGGGCGGTTGGTACAGTGAGATGATCAACAGAACCGTGTGAAAAGGGGGACGGCCATGCCGGGGAAAACAGCCCACCTGGCTCAGCGCATGAGCCGCCTGGGGACGGAAACCGCGTTCGATGTTCTGGTGAAGGCTCGCGCCGTAGAAGCGACTGGGCGCGCCGTGATCCACCTGGAGATCGGCGAACCGGACTTCGAGACGCCGGCCCACATCGTGGAAGCGGGCATCGCCGCGCTGCGGGGCGGCGCCACCCATTACGGCCCCGCGGCCGGCCTGCCGGAGCTGCGCGAGGCCATTGCGCGCCAGGCGGGCGCCTTTCGTGGCATGACCATTCGGCCTTCGCAGGTGGTGGTGACGCCGGGGGCCAAGCCGATCATGTACTTCTGTCTCACTGCCTTGCTGGACGAAGGCGCCGAGGTGGTGTACCCCAACCCCGGCTTCCCCATCTATGAGTCGGTGATCAATTTCTTGGGCGCCGCGGGCAAACCGGTGCCACTGCTGGAGAAGAGCGGCTTCTCCTTTGATCTCGATGCCCTGCGGCAGCTGGTTGGCCCCGCCACACGCTTGATCGTGCTCAACTCGCCGCAGAACCCTACCGGTGGCGTGCTCAGCCGTGAGGCCCTGGAAACGGTGGCCGAGCTGGCGCAGCGGCACGACTGCTGGGTGCTGAGCGACGAGATCTACGACCGCATCCTGTATGACGGTCAGCACGTGAGCATCGCCAGCTTGCCCGGTATGCAGGAGCGCACCATTATCCTGGACGGCTTTTCAAAAACCTACGCTATGACCGGCTGGCGCCTCGGTTATGGCATCATGCCTGAGCCCCTGGCGGACGCGGTGGCGCGGCTGATGACCAACAGCAACTCCTGCACGGCCACCTTCACCCAGCTGGCGGGGGTAGCCGCGCTGGACGGTCCCCAGGCGCCCGTGGAAGCCATGACCGCCGAGTTCCTGCGGCGTCGCAACGTTGTGGTGGAGGGTCTGAACGCCATTCCCGGCATCTCCTGCACCTGCCCCGCGGGGGCCTTTTACGCCTTCCCCAACATCAGCGGGCTGGGCCCCTCGGCACAAGCCTTTGCCGACCTGCTGTTGGAGAAGTACGGCGTGGCCGCGCTGGCTGGGCCAGGCTTCGGCCGCTACGGCGAAGGCTATCTGCGCCTGTCCTACGCCAACTCGCTGGAGAACCTCACCGAAGCGATCCGGCGGATAGCGCAGGCAGTAGCGGAGCTCTGAGAGGGCTGGAGAGAGGGGGGATGGCTCGCCGGGTTGGTGGCGGGCCATCCCCCACCATGGATAGCCAATTGAGCGTATCCTCGGCGTGTGAAGTTGCCGTTAACGTGAGGTTATTGTTTAAAGAACATGCCGCCGGAGGGTTCGGGCGTGGCTGATGCGGGCGCCGGCAGCCCGCTGGAAGAGCTGATTGGCGACGAGCTGATCGACGAGGTGAGCCGCGTGGTGCAGCAGTACCGCGTGGTCGTGGAGGGCGTGGCCATTGAGGTCACCGTCTACCAGGTGCTCGGCTACGGTCCCGGGCGCTTCGTGGGCATTAGCGACTATGCCATTTGGAACCGCGACGCGGGGCAGACTGTCGCCTACCGAAGCACCCAGTTCAAGCCAACGCCAGAAGAGGCGGCGGTCAGCGCTATCGTCGACATGCTCCAGTATTACGAGCCGGGGCATCCCGAGTACTGGGTGAAAGGGTAGGGCTAGAAGTTAGGCCCCGGCCCTTTCCACGAGCGCGGCGATGCCCTGCCCACCGCCAATGCACATGCTGACGATGGCGTGGCGGCCGCCCTGGCGCTCCAGCTCGTGCATCGCCTTGATGGTCAGAATGCAACCCGTCGCGCCCACCGGGTGGCCGAGGGCGATGGCGCCGCCATTGGGGTTTACCCGCTCCGGATCGAAGCCAGTGTCGCGAATGACGGCCACTGCCTGGGCGGCGAAAGCCTCGTTCAGCTCCAGGAAGTCCACGTCTGCCGGCGTCATCTCAAACCGCGCCAGCAGCTTGCGGATGGCAAAGGTGGGCGTGTAGCCCATCAGCCGGGGCTCGTGCCCGGCTACGGCCGCGCCAAGAAAGCGCAAGCGCGCTCGCAGCCCCAGCGAGCGCGCACGCTCCTCCGTCATCAGCACCACGGCAGCGCCGCCGTCATTCATCCCAGCGGCGTTGCCGGCGGTTACAGTACCGCCCTCCCGAAACACCGGCTTCAGAGCGGCCAGCTTCTCCAGCGTGGTGTCTGGGCGGGGGTGTTCGTCGCGATCCACCACCGTCGTGGCCTTACGCTCCTGCACAGTGACCGGCACGATCTGGTCACGAAAACGGCCGGCATCGATGGCCGCCGCCGTTCTCAGTTGGCTGCGCAGAGCGAACGCGTCCTGCTCCTGCCGGCTCACGCTGTATGTTTCCGCGACGCACTCGGCGGTCACGCCCATGAGCATGTCGCCAAAGGGATCGTGCACCAGCGCCTGGGCGCCATCCTCCAGGGTACGGTTGCCCAGCCTGTAGCCGTCGCGCGCGCCAAAGTCCAGGAAGGGCTGCCGGCTCATATTCTCATCGCCACCGGCGACCACGATGTCCGCCGCGCCGCTCAGCACCTCCTGCACGCCGGTCCAGATGGCCTGCAGGCCGGAGCCGCACAAGCGGTTCACATTCATGGCCGTGCTGGACACAGGCAGCCCCGCGCCCAGGGCACAGCGGCGCGCGTTGAAAGCATCACCCGCGCCACCCACCTGTCCCATGATCACTTCGTCCACCTGGTCCGGCCGAAGGCCCGAGCGCTCCAGCGCGGCGGTGATGGCTGCCGCGCCCAGCTCGTGCGCCGGGGTGCCCTTGAAGGCGCCGCCGAAGCGGCCGATGGCCGTACGTGCGCCGTCTATGATGACGACCTTTGGTTGTTCCAACGCCGCCTCCTCTGCTCGAACGCCGTTGCCTGTTTCCCTCTACTATCTCACGCTCACGCCCCGCGCCCGGCGCGGGGCCAGGGATTGTCTGGATCGGCCCCGTACTCGCGTAGCTCGTACACCTGGCCGCGCTCCACGCGGAAGCAGAGCAGCCCGCCGGTAGGTGTTGGCGCCAGGGCGACATCGCCATCCACGATCAGGCGGCGCGGCAGGACCAGTGACGCCAGCAAGTGCTGCTGCGCGTGCGACAGCGTCATGCCCGGGCCCAGCCAGCGACTGATCGCGCCAAAATCGTTCTCCTGGCAGGCGCGGTGCAGGCGGTCCACCACCACGGGGGTGGGCGGCGCTGCCTGCCAGTGGCGATGCTCCTCGATGAAGTAGACCGAAACGCCAAGCAGGAATACGAGCAGGCGCATCACGCCATCCAACTTCACTGGCGAAACTCGCGTTTGCAGGATCTCGCCGGTAAAGATGCCGCGCACCAGCCCTGCTACCAGAATGACGGCGCTGATGACCAGCGCCGCCTTCAGCAGCACGTAGGGATTGACGTTGATTTTGCGCAGCTGGATGACCACCACAGTGAGCACCATTACCCCTGCCTCGCCAGCCGCCACGTAGCCCGGCCCGGCGATCGATGTCACCGCCAGGATGACGCCGAGCACCAGGATCAGCGCCGGCAGGTTGGCCAGCGGCTCGCGGGGATCCAGCGTGATAGCCAGCCGAGCGCCGGCGAAAGCCAGCGCCACCAGTGCCGCCACGAACAGCGTGAGCAGCAGGTTGCCGCGAATGAGCAGCAGCGTCTGGCTGTGTGTTTGCGTCGCTTCGTCGATAGCCCAC
>DATKQD010000271.1:0-8226 GCA_035532895.1 Chloroflexota bacterium | reverse complement strand
AGCGAGCGCACGCTGCGTAACCTTCTGCCGCAGCCGAAGGCGGCGCAGCACGGGGCCAAAGCCCTGGCCCGGATGCACCGAACGGTAGCGCCGTACGCGCTCGACCCGCTGCTCGGCCTCCCGCCCAAAGTGCCAGAATTCCCCTGGCAGCGCCGCACTCATCGCAGCAGACAGAACGGACGCGAAGCAAGCTGCGTTATGCGCGTGCCGTCGAAACCGAGACGGCTACCTTGAATTATTGACAGGTAAGCACTCAACTTTTATACTGCTATCATGCAACAGCTGAAATTCACTGAGAAGGCGCAGGACGCCATCGTCAATGCGCAACCCCTGGCGGAGCAGCATGGCAACGCCACGGTGGACGTGGAGCATCTGCTGGCCGCCCTGCTGTCTCAAACCGATGGCGTGGTGCCGCAAATCGTGCAGAAGCTGGGCCGCGATCCGGACGCCCTGCTCAAGGAGCTGACGGCCGAGATCGAGCGCCTGCCTAAGGTGTACGGCTCCGGCCAGCAGGCGCACATGGCACCCAGCCTACGCCGTGCCATCGAGCTGGCCCAGCAGGAGGCGCAGAACCTCAAGGATGAGTTTGTCTCTACCGAGCACCTGCTGCTGGCTATCGCCGACACGCGAACCGATGCGCCTGGCGCGCGGTTGTTGCGTGGGCAGGGCATCAGCCACGATGCCATTCTCGGCGTGCTCACGGCGATCCGCGGCAACCAACGTGTGACGGACCCCAACCCCGAGGGCAAATACCAGGCCCTGGAGAAGTATGGGCGCGACCTCACTGATGCCGCGCGCAAGGGCAAGATCGACCCGGTGATCGGGCGCGACGAGGAGATTCGCCGCGTGATCCAGGTGCTGAGCCGGCGCACCAAGAACAACCCGGTGCTCATTGGCGAACCGGGTGTGGGTAAGACCGCCATCGCCGAAGGTTTGGCCCAGCGCATCGTGAACGGTGACGTGCCCGAGGGATTGAAGTCCAAGCGGATCGTGGCGCTCGATCTGGGGGCGCTGGTAGCCGGGGCCAAGTACCGGGGCGAATTCGAGGAGCGGCTAAAGGCTGTGCTCAAGGAGGTGACCGGCGCCGAGGGCCAGATCATCCTCTTCATTGACGAGCTGCACACCGTCGTGGGTGCCGGGGCTGCCGAAGGTGCCATGGACGCCAGCAACATGCTCAAGCCCATGCTGGCGCGTGGCGAGCTGCACTGCATTGGCGCAACCACGCTCGACGAGTACCGCAAGCACATCGAGAAGGACGCCGCCCTGGAGCGGCGCTTCCAGCCGGTGCTGGTCACGCAGCCCAGCGTGGAGGACACCATCTCTATCCTGCGGGGGCTCAAGGAGCGCTACGAAGTCCACCACGGCATCAAGATCAAGGACTCAGCGCTGGTCGCCGCGGCCGTGCTCTCTCAGCGCTACATCACCGATCGCTTTCTACCCGACAAGGCGATCGACCTCGTTGACGAGGCGGGCTCCAAGCTGCGCATGGAGATCGACTCGCTGCCCGTCGAGCTAGACGAAGTGGAACGCAAGGTCCGGCAACTTGAGATCGAGCGCCAGGCGCTCACCAAGGAGACGGACGCCGCATCCCAGGCACGACTGGAGAAGCTCGACGTTGAGCTGGGCGGGCTGAAAGAGCAGAGCCAGGAAATGCGGGCGCATTGGAGCCTCGAAAAGGACGCCATCCAGCGCATGCGCGGCGTGAAGGAGCAGATCGAGCAGACGCGCCAGGCGGTGGAGACCGCTGAGCGCCAGGCGGACTACGGCAAGGCGGCCGAGTTGAAGTACGGCGCCATGGGGGCTCTGGAGGGCCAGCTGAAGGAGCAGGAGCAGGCGCTGGCGGAGCTCCAGAAAAATCGGCGCATGCTGAAAGAGGAAGTGGGCGAAGAGGACATCGCCGAGATCGTGGGCAAGTGGACGGGCATCCCCGTGTCGCGCATGATGGAGGGTGAGGTCCAGAAGCTGGTCAAAATGGAGGATCGGCTCGAGCGGCGCGTAGTGGGGCAGGACGAGGCGGTGCAGGCCGTATCGAACGCCGTGCGCCGGGCCCGCGCCGGCCTGCAGGATCCCAACCGGCCCATCGGCAGCTTCATCTTCATGGGACCGACAGGCGTCGGAAAAACCGAGTTGGCACGAGCGCTGGCCGAGTTCCTGTTCGATGACGAGCAGGCCATGATTCGCATCGACATGTCGGAATACATGGAGCGGCACAGCACTGCCCGCCTCATCGGTGCCCCTCCCGGCTACGTGGGCTATGACGAAGGTGGCCAGCTCACTGAAGCGGTGCGCCGCCGGCCCTACGCGGTGGTGCTGTTCGATGAGATCGAAAAGGCCCACACCGACGTGTTCAACGTGCTGCTGCAGATCCTGGACGACGGCCGGCTGACGGATGGCCAGGGCCGCACCGTGGATTTCAAGAACACGGTGCTGATCATGACCAGCAACGTGGGTAGCACGGCCATCCAGGAATACGCCGGCGGCGACCAGGCGGCCATGCGCAGCAGCGCCCTGGATGCCCTGCGGGCACAGTTTCGGCCGGAGTTTTTGAACCGGATCGATGAGGTGATCGTCTTTCACACCCTGGGCCGAGAGCAGATCGATGCGATCATTAATATACAGCTGGCTCTCGTGCTGCGGCGGCTCGAGGATCGCAAGATCCAGCTGCGGCTGAGTCCGCGGGTGCGCGCGCTCCTGGCCGACGAAGGCTACGACCCGGTGTACGGTGCGCGCCCTCTGCGGCGCGTCATCCAGCGGCGCCTGCTGGACCCGCTGGCCATGCAGCTGCTGGAAGGCGGCTTCGCCGAAGGCGACACCGTGCTGGCCGACCTGCGCGACGGACAGATCACCTTCAGCAAGGATGCTCCCAGCGCCACCGTCACCGAAGAAGTGCAGCCCGGCTCGGAGCTGGCGATGCCATAAGGCGCGTGACGAGAGCGGGAGCTGCGCCGGCCTCATAAGGTCCCACGCGGCGCCACCCAACGCGTTGCCTGGCCGGTGACGCCGCTGATGCGGTCGAAGTCTTCGTCATAGTGAACCACCGGTATGCCAGCCGACTCGGCAGCGGCGGCGATAAGCAGATCCGGGTGCTTCACCGAGCGTTGGTGTGCCCCGCCCTGCCGTGACAGCGCCTGGTAGACCTCAAGTGCTCGGCGCCATTCGGTTGGGCCAATAGGGCACTGGTGGAGCGCCGACAGCTCCTCGTGGAGGCGGTCGAATTCGGTGGTGTTCCGTGCACTGTACAGCAGCTCCAGCGTCACCATATCGCAAATGGCCACCGCGTCATCGAGCAGGGCGCGCTGAAACCACTGATTGATGCCGTCGTGTCGTTTGCGTGCCCACACACTGGTGTCCACCATATCCCGCACTGGCTGCCCCGCTCATCCGCGCGACTGCCGCAGCGCTTCGAGGGCCGCGGGAGTCAGATCCGGGAAATCGCGCTCTGCTAAGCGTCGCAGCCGGTCTCTGCGAATCACCGCCTCAAGCGCCTGGTGGACTGTCTGAGCCAGCTCTGAGGTGCCGAGGATGTCTTTCGCCTCATTGACCAGAGTGACATCAAGTCGAATTGATGTGCGTACTTTCACGCTCCAATTGTATGCTTCTCTGCCCGAAGCGCCATGGTGCGCGGCCTCAACCTCGTGCAGGCCGTACCCTTGGGGGAACGAGTAGGCGCAGTTCACGGGTTCAAGGGAGGAGACAGGTACATGGCATTGAGGCACGGAGGCAGATTGTGGGCGTTGGGCATCGCCGGCATCGTGGCGGCGACGGCGCTCGCAGCCTGTGGATCCGCTGGGCCTTCGGTTCCCACGGTTACCGCTCAGAAGGGCGATTTCATTCAAACCGTCCAGGCCGCCGGGGTGACGGTGGCATCGTCTCAGGCGAAGCTCGCCTTTCGCGTGAGCGGGCGCGTGTCCAAGATCGATGTTGCCGTAGGGGACTCGGTCACCAAAGGCCAGGTGCTGGCTGAGCTCGACCCAACGGACGCTAATACGGCGCTGCAGCAGGCGCAGGCGGCCGACAACGCGGCCCACGCGGCGCAGGATGTAGCGCAAGCCAAGGTGCAGCAGCTGCAAGACAGCGCCAAGCCGGCGAACATCGCCCAGGCGAACGCCGCGCTCGATGCGGCAAAACAGAAGCTCAGCCTGGCACAGTCCGGCGCCCGCAAGGAGCAGGTACAGGCGGCGCAGGCGAATCTCCAGTCGGCCCAGGCCAAACTTCAAGCGCTCCAGCAGGGGCCCCGGCCGGAACAGGTGGCCATACTGAACCAGCAGATCAGCGCCGCCAAGAACAGCCTGTTCGCCGCGCAAACCGCGCGGGACGGCGCATGCAACAAGGTGGCTCCGGCCTATCTCTGCAGCGCAGGCCAGGCCCAGGTGGACGCGGCTCAAACCGCCGTGGATACGGCCCAGAAGCAGCTGCAGCTGGCCACGGCGCCGCCAACTGCCACCGATCTGCAGCAGGCTCAGGCCGCCGTGGACGCCGCTCAGGCACAGGTGCAACTGCTGCAAAGCAATACCCCGCAGGACATTCAAGCCGCGCGGGACGCCGTCACCCAGGCCAGCGCCGCCGCGGATCTCGCCGCCAAGCCCTATACGGCCGCGGACATGGCCGCCACGCAGGCTGCCGTGGAGCAGGCCAAGGCCCAGGTAGCCGAGGCGGATGCCTCGCTGGCGGCCGCGCGGGAGGGCCTCGCCTCCACCAGGCTCACGGCGCCGGCGGATGGCAAGATCCTGCAGGTGAACAACGCCGTGGGTGAGCTGGTGGGCGGCCCCGGCTTGCCTGGTACAGGCGCCACCATCGTGCTTGGCTCCGGCGGCATGGTGGTGAATGCCGGCCTGCCCGCGGTAAGCCTGGCGCAGGTGAAGGTGGGCGATCCCGCCAGCGTGACCTTCGCCTCACTGCCCGGCACCACCTTCAGCGCAAAGGTCACCGCGCTGCCCACCGCTGGAACCACCACGCAAGACATCGTGTCCTACGTGGTCACCATCGCGCTGGATAAGCCGGATGCCCGGATTCGGCCGGGGCTGGATGCCTCGGTGGTGATCGATACCGTGCACAAGCAGGGCGTGCTGCTCGTGCCCAGCCTGGCGGTGCAAAGCTACCAGGGCAAGGACATTGTGCTCATCCCGCAGGCCAGCAGTCCGCCGAAACAGGTGCCAGTGCAGGTGGGCTTGGCGAATGCCCGCCAAACCGAGATCCTCAGCGGCCTGAATGCTGGCCAGAAAGTGCTCCTGGTCGGCCGGCTGCTGAACAACGCCTCGCTGGACGGCGGCAACTGACCGTGAGTACCAAAGGCATCGTTATCGGCAGCATTTCCGCCACGCTGGGCGTGCTCATCATCGCCGGTGGAATCTTTGGCTGGCGCTACTACGACGACAGCGTGAACTACGTTTCTACAGATAATGCCCAGGTCGCGGGGAACATCATCCAGATCTCACCCATGAGCTCAGGCCGGCTCACCTCACTGGGCGTGCAGGTGGGCGACACCGTGCGCGCCGGCGAAACGCTAGCCACCGTGGACGTGCCCGCCACCAGCACCCTGGGCCTGGCCAGCGGCGCGGGCCCGGTGCAGGGGACCGCCATCACCAGCCCGCTCAGCTCGCCCGTGAACGGCGTGGTTGTCGGCAAGCGCGCGGTGGTGGGCAACATGGTTTCCGCCGGGCAGCCCGTGCTGCTGGTGGTGGACCTGGGCAAACTGTGGGTGACGGCCAACGTGGACGAGAACTCCATCGAAGAAGTGGCGGTGGGCCAACCTGTGGACGTGCACGTGGACATGTTGAACCAGGACTTCACCGGCAGCGTCATCCGCATCACGCCGGCCACCGCGGCGTCGTTCTCCAGCGCCCCTCCCACAAACACCACGTCGGATTACACCAAGGTCACCGAGCTGGTACCGGTGAAGATCGCCCTCAACTACGCCGGCTCCATGATCTTCCCCGGTGCTTCGGCGGAGGTGACAATTAAAGTGCACTGAGCGGCGCGCTGCAGCTTCTGCTCAAGCGTCAGCGGCCGGCTTCATCAGGCCGGCCGCTATCCGGGGCCCGACGCGCGACCAGCCGCGGCCCGGCACCTCGAGGATGTGTCGACTCAGCATTGGCTCTGACGCCCCTGGGTTCTTCATCTGCGCCGGAATCATTCCGAAACGGGGATAGAAACGCCGCGCCCGCGGGCGATCATGCCCACTCTCCGGATGCTGCCTGATACTGTTGATCGCATGGAACAACCGCGTAACGTCGTCATCATTGGATCTGGGCCAGCCGGGTACACTGCCGCGCTGTACGCCTCCCGCGCCAACCTCAATCCGTTGCTGCTGGCCGGCTACCAGGCCGGCGGCCAATTGATGATCACCACGGACGTTGAGAACTACCCTGGCTTCCCGGAGGGCATCCTCGGGCCGGAGCTGATGGAGGTATTCCGCAAGCAGGCTGAGCGCTTTGGCACCGAAATGCTGAACGTGGATGTGGACCGTGTGGACTTTCGGGAACAGCCGTTCCGCATCGAAGCGGCTGGTAAGACCTACCTGAGCCGCACGGTAATCATCGCCACGGGTGCGCAGGCGAAGTGGCTGGGCGTGCCCGGCGAAGAGCGCCTCACGGGGCATGGCGTATCCGGCTGTGCCACCTGCGATGGCTTCTTCTTCCGCGATCAGCCGCTGGCGGTGATCGGGGGTGGCGATACCGCGTTGGAGGAGGCTACCTTCCTCACGCGCTTCGCCTCGTCCGTTACCGTGGTCCATCGGCGCGACCAATTGCGTGCCTCCAAGGCCATGCAGCAGCGCGCCTTCGCCAGCCCCAAGCTGGACTTCCTGTGGAATTCGGACGTGCTGGAGATGGTGGGCGGCGACAAGCTGGAAGCGCTGCGCCTGCGCGATACGCTCAGCGGCGCGGAGAGCACGCGCACCTTTGGCGGCGTCTTCGTGGCCATTGGGCACCAGCCCAACACCGCGCTCTTCCAGGGCCAAATCGATCTGGACGCCCGTGGCTACGTGGTCGCGCCGAATCCGGCCAGTACGGCAACCAACATCCCCGGCGTGTTTGCCGCCGGCGATGTGCGCGACCATGTGTACCGCCAGGCCGTGACCGCAGCGGGGGATGGCTGCAAAGCCGCCATCGACGTGGAGCGCTGGCTGGAGGCGGAAGCACAGGTAGCGCGGGAGCTGGCGCATGCCGGCTGAAACAGTTCCCGTTGTCGACCTGGACCAGGAGCGCCTGCTGCGGCTTCTGCCGCCGTACCACGTCATCGTCCACAATGACGATGTGCATACCTTCCACGACGTTGCCCGCGCGCTGCACCAGGTGCTCGGCGTCTCACTGAAGCGCGGTCTGGAAATGGCCGGCATCGTGCATAACCACGGGCAGTGCATCGTGGCCACGCGACCCAAGGAGGTGGCCGAGCTATACCGGGAGCGCCTGGAGGGCTATAAGCTCACGGTCACTATCGAGCCGGCTGAGTAAGCCCGCGGGGCCGCCGCTCCGGGGGCAGGTCGGCCTCTGCCGGTGGTGACGTTCCCGCGTCAGGCCACGGCGCAAAAGCGGTCCAGCTCATCGCTGACAATCACCACATCGTGGCCGGCGTGCTTGGCCATGAAGGCATCAATGAAGAGCTTGTCCGGCGGCCACGTAGCCATGGAGAGCTCGCCGTCGGTGAGGCAGCGGCCGGCCATCACCTGCTGGCGGCTCAGCCGGAAGAACCTCCACAGCGCGATGTCCGCCGCGCTGGGCTGCCACGCTTCGCCTGGGTGATCCATTCCCCAATCGTAGCGCCCGGTCGCCGCCCGAACACCATTGGCAGGGTGCAGGCCGCCGCGCCGGCTCTTCCCGTAAACGTTTGATGCGTCTCATATGGTACATATCATCGTATGAGGACCACTGTCATCTTGCCTGATGATGTGGCAAAAATCCTCAAGCTTGAGGCTGAACGGCTGGGCACGTCGCCGAGCCAGGTCATTCGAGAGGCCATTGCCACGTATCTCAAGGCAGGGCCGCCGAAGCGCCGCGTTCCGAGCTTTGTTGGCCTGGCTGACGGTCCGGAGCCGCACGATGCAGCGACTCACGACGAAGAGTTGCTCCGGGGCATGGTAGAGAACATGGCAGAACGGAACGGGCTTGCTCGTCGCGATCGTTGATACCAGTGCCTTGTACGCAGCGATTGACCCCAGGGAGCAGCAGCACTCCGCTTGCGTAGAAGCGCTCGCTGATCCCGAACTTCGGCTGTGCATTCCCGCGCTTG
>DATKQD010000270.1:0-21536 GCA_035532895.1 Chloroflexota bacterium | reverse complement strand
GCGCGGATGGTTAGGCTGATATCCCGCACGGCCAGAAAGCCACCGTAGTAAGCGGTCAAGGAGCGCGTTTCCAGACCCTGGGCAGCCTGAAGCACGGCGGCCTCTTCCTCTTCACGAGCCGCGGTTTGCAGATGCAGGGAGCGCACCAACGTTGACTCCACCACTGTTGTTGTTCCTCCCCTCAGCGTACCGAACCGAAGCCAGTTCGGGTAACCAGCCGCACGCCCAGGTTCAAACCCAGCACGAGCAGCATCAGCAGCAGCGCCGCGGCCCAGGCCTGCTGGTGCCAATCCTTGTAGGGCGCAATGGCATATTGAAAGATCTGCAGCGGTACCGCCGCGACCGGCTTGAGCAGCCCCTGCTGCCAGAACTGGCTGCCGAACGCGGTGAACAGCAGCGGCGCTGTTTCGCCTGAAATGCGGGCGATGCCCAGCATGATGCCAGTGACAATGCCTCCCAGCCCGGCTGGAACCACCACCAGCAGAACCGTCTTCCACTCGTGAATGCCCAGTGCCAGCGATGCCTCGCGTATGGTGGCCGGCACGCGCTTCAGCGCCTCCTCCGTGGTGCGCGTGACGGTGGGCAGCATAATCACACTCAACGCCACGGCGCCAGAGACGGCGGAGAAACTGTGCAGCGGAATCACCAGCAGCGTGTAGGCCACCAGGCCCACCACGATCGAAGGCACTCCGGTGAGCACATCGGTGAGAAAACGCAGGACGTCCCCAAACGGGCCATGGCCGAACTCGGAAAGATACACGCCGGCGAGGATGCCCACCGGGAGAGCGATGGCGCTGGCAATGGCGAGCAGGATGAACGTGCCCAGAAAGGCGTTGGCCATACCGCCGCCTATCTCGCCCGCCGGCTTGGGCAGCTGAGTGATGAGGTCCAGATTCAGGCCTTGGGCGCCGTTAGCGGCAATGTACCCCACCACCAGCAGCAGCGGCAGCACAGCGAGCAATGTGGCGATGCAGAAGAGCGCACCCATGAAGCGATTCAGCCGCTGACGACGCCCCAGGTTGGCCGGCCCGCGCAGCACGAACTTTTCTTCTTTGGACAGCGTACCGCTACCCCACCACGAGCTCGGAGGCGCGCGAGGTGCGCCACACCAACAGCCGCGCCGCGGCGTTGATGAGCACGGTCACGCCGAATAGCACCAGCCCCACCTCAATGAGCGCCGACACGTACAGCTGATAGGTGGCCTCGGTGAACTCGTTGGCGATCACGCTGGCCATGGTGTAGGACGGCTCCAGCAGCGAAGCAGAAATGACCGGCCGGTTGCCGATGACCATCGTCACGGCCATCGTTTCGCCCAGTGCGCGGCCCAGCCCCAGCACGACGGCCCCGGTGATGCCGGAACGCGCATAGGGCAGCACGGCCCGGCGCGTCGCCTCCCAGTGGGTGGCGCCCAGCGCCAGCATTGCCTCCCGCTGGGCTGTTGGCACCATGGCCATCACATCGCGCGAGATGGCCACGATCGTCGGAACGATCATGATCGCCAGGATCAGCCCTGCCGCCAGCAGGCCTACGCCATACGGCGCGCCGGTGAACAGGGGCACCCCAGGAAAGGCGACTTGCAACCCTGGCTCGAGGCGAGTTTGCAAAAAGGGCACCATCACGAAGATGCCCCACAGGCCCAGCAGCACGGAGGGGATGGCCGCCAGCAGCTCCACCAGGGCCGAGATGGCGCTGCCCAGCCGCGGTGGTGCCATCTCCACCAGGAAGATAGCCACGCCCACACTCACGGGCGTGGCTATGAGGAGCGCCAGCAAGGAGGACACTACCGTGCCATAGATGAACGGCAGCGCGCCGAATTCGCGGTGCAGCGGGTCCCAGACGGTGCCACTGAGGAAGTGCAGGCCAAACGCGCCGAATGACGTGCTGGACTGGCTGGCCATCTCAAAAACGGCGATCGCGATAACCGCGATGATCAGCGCGCCAAAGGCCAGCGTAACGATGCGGAAGGCGGCATCCGCGGCGTTGCCAGCGCCGAAGAGGTCGCGGACGCGGGACCTCTTCGGCGCAAGAGCGGGTGCGGAAGCTGCCACGAAGCGAGCTTACCCCTGCGGCTGGCCGGCGATGGTGATGCTCTTGATGGCCTGTTCATCGAGCGCCTGCACCTGCTTGGGCAAGGGCGCATAGTACAGCGTCGTGGCGAACTGCTGCCCGGTGGTGACAGCGTAGTTCAGAAGGTTGACGATCTCCTGCCCCTTCACTTTGTTGGGCTGGTTCTTGAACACCACCACCCAGCTGAAGCCCGATATGGGGTAGCTGGTGGCGCCGGGCGCGTTCACGAACACGGCCTTGAGGTCCGCCGGCATGTGGCTGGAGGCGCCAGCACCCGCATCGGCCGCGCCCTGGACGCTCGGCGCAACGAACTTGCCGGCGGCGTTCTTCATGACGGCCGAGGCGATGTTGTTCTGCTTGGAGTAGGCCAGCTCAAAGTAGCCAATGCCACCGGGCGTGTTGGTTACCTGGCCGGACACGCCTTCACTGCCCTTGGCGCCAATGCCCACCGGCCAGTTCACGGCACCTGAGGCGCCCACCTTGGACTTCCACTCCGGGCTTACGGCGGCCAAGTAGGAGGTGAAGATGAACGTCGTGCCGCTGCCATCGGAGCGGTGAACCACCGCGATGGGGGTGCTGGGCAGCTTCAGCCCAGGGTTCAACGCGGCGATGGCCGGGTCGTTCCATTTGGTTATGGTGCCCAGGTAGATGCCACTGAGCGTGGGGCCATCCAGCTTGAGGCCGGCGATTGGCAAGTTGTAACCCACGGACACCGCGCCCATGGTCACCGGCACATGCACCACGGGCCCGCCAGCAGCCTCGGCCGCCTTGGTCTGCTCGGCATTCAAGGGGAAGTCGCTGGCGCCGAAATCGACCGTCTTCTTGGTGAGCTGCTCCACGCCCCCACCGCTGCCGATGGACTGGTAATTTACCTGGATGCCGGTCTGCTGCTGGAAAGCGTTGAATACCTTGCCGAAGAGTGGATAGTCAAACGTGGAACCAGCGCCCGTGAGCTGCACTTTAGCCGGTGCGCCCGCCGCGGCCCCCGCCGGAGCGGTGGATGCTGAACCGCCCGAGGCGGAATTCGCGGCCGTAGGCGGCACGGCCGACCCACCGCACGCCGCGAGCAGAAAGATGCCGGAAATCGCCGTGAGGAGTCGCCCCATCATTCGCACGTCCGAACCGTACAAGGCGACTGTCAACCATTCGATAACGGCGCGTTAACACGATGTTAATCAGCGGCCGAGCGACCATGAGCCTTTCTCAAGCGGCGGTGCCGTTGGGTGTCCTTGCGCACCATGCGACCGTAAGGGTGGATAGGAGGCAGGATAGACCGGATTCGCGTGCACATCTGGCCGCGTATGGCGAAGCAGTTACAGTTCAGGTCGATGACGAACAGGCTTTCCGTGGCCATTGTTGGAGCTGGCATCGGCGGCCTGGCGGCCGCGGCCACCCTTCTTCGCGCAGGGGCCGATGTGCAGGTGTACGAGCAGGCCGGAGGCTTCGCACGGGTGGGCGCGGGCATCCAGATGACCCCTAACGCCATGAAGGTGCTCGGTGGCCTGGGCCTGGAAGAGCGCCTGAGGCGCGTAGCCTTTGCGCCGCGTTCGGCACTCAACAGGGAGTGGGACTCGGGCGAGGTGAGCAACGAACTGCAGATCGGCGATGCCATGGAGGCGCGCTATAGCGCGCCGTACTTGCTGATGCATCGGGCAGATCTGCATGGAGCCGTGGCGTCACTTGTGCCCTCCGAGATGGTGCACCTCCAGCGAAAGGTGATTGGCCTGGATCAGGATGGCCGCTCGGCCACCATTGCCTTTGCCGATGGCGGGCTCGCTCGCGCCGATGCCGTGATCGCTGCTGACGGCGTGCATTCAGCCGTTCGCGAGCTGCTGCTGGGGCCCGAGAGCCCCGAGTTCAGCGGGCGGGTGGCGTACCGCACCACGTTCCCAACGGCGCTCCTGCGCGGCGCCGACCTTCCGCCTTCCAAGACGAAGTGGTGGGGCCCCGATCGCCACATCGTGATGTACTACGTGACGGCCAACCGAAGCGAGCTGTATTTCGTGACCAGCCAGCCCGAAGACGCACGCTGGATGACGCCCGAATCGTGGTCGGCCAAAGGGGACCTGAGCCAGCTGCGCGACGCCTACGCTGGCTTCCACCCGCAGGTGCAGGCCGTTCTGGCGGCTTGCCCCGAGGTCCACAAGTGGGCACTGCTGACGCGTGCGCCGCTGCCCCGCTGGACCCAGGGCCGGGTCGCGTTGCTGGGCGACGCCTGCCATCCTATGACGCCGTACATGGCCCAGGGTGCCGCGACCTCACTTGAGGATGCTGTCGTCCTAGCGCGCTGCCTCGGGGGCATCGACAGTGAGGGTGTTCCCCAGGCCCTGGAGCGCTACGAGGCCGTCCGCAAGCCCCGCACCTCGGCCATCCAGCTGACCTCTAAAACCAACACCTGGATGCGCCGCCAAACGAATCCGGATTGGGTGTACGGCTACGACGCCTGGACCGTACCGCTGACGGCGCCAGCAGCCGAATCGACCGTTCAGTAGGGAGCAGCGCGGTGGGGGCCGATGCCTATTGGACCTCAAGGGTGTACGAGCCGAAGGTGGTTGGTGAGTTGGGGATGGTGTAGTCGAAGCGGCCGGAGGTGCCGGGAGCAAGCGAGAAGGCGGCGCCATTCTGGCCGGTGACAGTGTTAAAGGAGCCTGCGCGGATCGTCATGCCGGAGGCGTCGTGCAGGGCATAGGCCACGTGGTACGAGGTATTGGTGGTCGCCGCGGAGTTGGTGACCACTCCCATGAGGTGCAGGTTACCCTGATCGTCCGTTTGTATCTGCGCTTCCGACACCGCCAGGCCCGGGGCAGGCGGGCCGGCAGCAAGTGAGTAGGTGGCGACCAGGGCAGCGCTGCCGGCAGCATTGGCTGGTGGGCGGGTAAAGAGGTCGAAGGGCGAGGTTTGGCCCGGAACCAGGATTGGCAGCAGGGCGAAGGCGATGCCCGTTTGCAAGGGGTTGCCGCTGGCGTCCTTGAAGGTGGCCGTCACCTCCACCAACTGCAGATTGGCGTTGCCGTTGTTTTGCACCTCACCCACAATGTGCAGCCAGCCCGATGCCGGATCGGTGTAGCTGCTGCTGTTCAGGATGATCGCGGAAGGGCCGCTACCCTGTGGCCGCGGCGCCGGGTCACTCACCGGAAACGACGGGCCGGACCAGCTGCCGCTGTTATCCACAATGACCGGCACGACCGCGCGCACATAGTTGCCGGTGTTGTTGACGGCGGACAGGCGCAGCACGTACGGGCCGTCTGGAAGGGCGGCAGTGCTCCAGGTGCCCAGATTGGTTGGGCTGTCGGCGGGTCCGCCGCTGGCGATGGTGCTGAAACTCGTGGGATTGGCGCCCTGGCCCCACTCCAGCGCGTAGGTTTGAAAGTTCCACGGCGCCGGCGCGTTGGGCCAATCGGCCTCGCCGGTGATGGCCACATCGCCCTTCACGTGCGCACCGGCCGCGGGCGATGAGATGGAGGCCAGGCCGGCAACGGGCGACGGTCCAGCCGGATTGGCCGGCGTGATCGGCGTGAACCCATCGAACGCGCTGGCCACGGTCAGTGGCGCGAGCGCCAGCAACAGCGCCAACCCGGGTAGCAGGCGACGCACCAACCTCAGCATGTCGACCAGCCTAGCACGGCTCGTTGAGCCAAAGATAAGTGCTCACGTACGACTGCTGCCCGCCGTGATCGCCCCTTCTTCGGAGGGTTCATGCTGGTTCATCGGAGTGGGCGCACCATGCGACCGCCCATTGCGGTTGGCAGTGATCATCTGTACGGCCTGGTGCCGCACCAGCTCCACCTCAGCTGGCTCCAGCTCGCGCGCGGTGGCCACCTTTCGCACCTGCCGCAGCATCCACTCCTGCACGTCGTCGAACAGCGTGTACATGGCCGGCACGAACACCAGCGTCAGCACGGTCGAGGTAATCAGGCCGCCGATGAGCACGATGGCCGCGGCCTTCAGCAGCTCCGATCCCTGTTCGATGCCCAGCGCCAGCGGCGACAACGCCACGATCACGGACATCGTGGTCATGACAATGGGGCGCAGCCGCGTTGGTCCTGCCTCCAGCAGCGCCGCGGCGCGGCCCAAGCCGCGCTTGCGCAGGGTATCCGTGTAGTCCACCAGCAGGATGGCATTCTTGCCCACCAGGCCGATGAGCAGCGTGAAGCCCAGCAGCGAGAAGAGTGTGAAGGGCGTCGCGGTGATGGCCATGGCGCCAAAGGCGCCCACGAGCGCCAGCGGCAGCGACATCATGACCGCCAGCGGCAAGGTCACGGAGCCAAAGAGCATCATCATGAGCACGTAGATCAGCAGCATCGCCACGCCCATGGCCTTGTAGATGTCCGAGAAAGCGCTGGCGCCCTGCTGCCCCTGGCCTCCGTAGGTCACTGAGTAGCCGGGAGGCAGGGGAATCTTGGCGATAGCTGTCTGAATGTCGGACTGCACCTGCCCCACCGTCCGCCCACTCACGGAGGCGTTGATGGTCACCGCGCGTTCGCGGTTCACATGATCGATCTCCACGGGCGCGCTGCCCTGCACGATCGTGCCGATCTGCCCCAGCGACACGATGGAGCCATTGCTGGAGAGCAGGGGTAAGCTGCTGAGGTTGGCTGGATTGGCGCGAAAGGCATCGTTGGCGATCAGGCGAATGTCCACCGCGTCCTGCCCTGGCTGCCGAAACTTGGTGACCACGGTGCCGTCCACGGCCGCCGAAAGGGCTTGGGCCGCCTGCTGCGCCGTGATGCCCAGAGCCGCGGCCTGGTCGCGGTTCATCTGGATCACTTCTTCGGGTTGCGTCTTCTGATTGGCGTTGTTCACGTCTACCGCGCCCGGTACGTGGGCCATGGCTATGGTCATCTTGTCCACCAGGGCGTTCAGCACGTCCGGATTCGGCCCGCGGACCGAGGCCTGGATCGGTTGGCCGCCGAAGCCGCCAAAGCCGAATGCGCTGGGCAGGTCCGTCCGCACGGTGGCTCCCGGAATACCCGCGCTCAGGACTGGTCGAATGGCGTCCGCCAGTTGCGCGGAGCTGCGCGATCGTTTGTCCGGAGGCACGAGCAGCACCCGCAGCGTCGCGGTATCGCCACTGGATGCTCCAAAGCCACTTCCCTGGCCAACCACCGTGGTGACCTGGCGGACCTCCCTGAAGGACTGGAGCCGTGCCTCCATCTGCCGCGCGGCGGCATCCGTCACGTTGAGACTGGTGCCCGAAGGCATGGTCACGCTCACGTCCACCTCGGACTGATCGCCGCTCGGAAAGATGTCAAAGCCGATGCGCCCAGTGAACAGTGTGCCAATGCCGAGGACGAAGCTCAGCACGCCAATGAGGATCACCAGGCGGCGGCCCTTGCGACCAGACAGCACTTTGGCCAGCAGGCGCTGGTAGGCGCCCTCAATGGCGTTGAAGCCGGCGTCCCACACGCGCCCCACGGCCGCCAATCGGCCCGACTTTGCACTGATGGTCTGTTCCAGCGCCAGGTAGCGGCTTGCCAGCAGCGGCGTCAGGGTAAATGAGACGATCAGCGAGGTCAGGGTGGCGGCGGCGATCACCAGCGCAAAGGGCCGGATGAAGTCGCCCGCTATGCCGGGGATGAGCGCGATGGGCACGTACACCACCACATCCACCATGGTGATGGTGATAGCGGCCAGGCCGATCTCGTTGCGGCCATTGATGGCGGCCAAGTAGGGCGGCTCCTTCAATCCCAGGTGCCGGTAGATGTTCTCCAGCACCACGATGCTGTCGTCCACCAGAATGCCCACGGCGAGCGTGAGAGCCAGCATGGAAAAGAGGTTCAGGTTGAAGCCGATCAAGTTCATGATGCCGAACGTGGTCAGCACCGAGGTTGGGATGGCGACGAGCACAATCAGCGTGCTGCGCCAGGTGTGCAAGAACAGCAGCAGAATGAGGCCGGTAAAGATGACGGCCTCAATGAGCGTTTTCTGGATGGTGTTGAATGACTGCTGCGTGTAGTCCGCGGCATTGAACACGGTGTCCAGCTTCATGCCCTGGGGCAGCGTGGGCTGCAGCTGGGCCATCTCCCGCTGCACCGCCTGCGACACCTGAATGGTGTTGGCGCTCGCCAGCTTGGTGACGGTGAGCGTCACGGCCGGCCGGCCGTTGACTCGGGCGATTACCTGCGCTTGCTTGAGCGTGTCGTCCACCGTTGCGACGTCCCTTAGGTACACCGGCCCGGTGGGGGTTTGCGCCACGATGATCTGGCCCAGCTGCGCGGGGCTGCTCACCAGACCGTTCAGCAGCACGTTCACATCCTTGGTCGCGGAGGTGAGCGTGCCGGCGGGCACTTCGATCTGCTCCGCCTGCAGGGCTTGCTGCAGCGTGTTCAGGCCAATGCCGCGGGCCTGCAGCGCGCTCATGTTGACCTTCACCTGAATTTCTCGGCTGCTGCCCCCGTTCACGCTCACTGAGCCCACCCCAGCGATGCCCTGGAGGGTGGTCTGCAGGCGGTTCGTCGCCACCTGCTGCAGCTGGCTCAATGGCTGAGAGCCGGAGAGGCTGACCACCAGCACGGGGATGGAGTTGGTGTCGAAACTGGCAACAGAGGGCGGATTTGCATCGGCAGGTAGGTTGGCGCGGGCCTGGTTCACGGCGCGCTCCACATCCACCGGTACCAGGGTGGCGTTGGCCGCCGTGGTGAATTGCACGCTGATGGTGGACACGCCCTCATTCGAGGTAGAGGTCATGGTATCGATGTTGGGCAGCGCGGAAACGGCATCCTCGATCGGCTTCGTGATCTGCGTTTCCACGGTTTGTGGGTCCGCGCCCGGTTCGGTGGTGACGATCTCCACGCCCGGGAAGTTGACGTTGGGCACGATGGCGATGGCCATGCTGAAGTAGGAGTACAGGCCAAAGCAGATGAGCACCAGGGTGATGGCCCCAATCACCAGGGGGTTTCGCAGGGCGAAGTGGGTGAGCTTCATGTATTTGCTTATTTGCTGCCGGCTGAAGCCTGGCTGCTGACCGAGGCCTGGGCAGACGCGCCGGAGCTTGCCGCCGACGTGCTGGGTGCCGGGCCAGGTCCCGCGGGCGCAGGCAGCACCGCGTCACCATCAGCCAGCTCAACCGATCCCGGCAGAATCACCTGCGCTCCGCTGCTGAGGCCGCTCAGGATCTGCACGTCCTGACTGTTGCTGACGCCGGTTCGCACCTGCTCCATGCGCGCGCGCCCGCCCTGATCCACGAATACCACCTGCTGGCCATTGCGCTGCAACACGGCATCCTTGGGCACCAGTAGCGCGCTGCTGACCTGGCCGGTCTGGATGTTCACGGTGGCTGACATGCCCGCCAGCAGTGTGGTGCTGGGCGCCGCCGGCACGACACGAACGGTGAACTTGCGTGTTTTGGGATCGGCGGCAGGGGCAACAACGGCCACCCTCGCACCGAGCGGCTTGGCCGAAGCCTGGCCGGCCGATATCTGGGCAGACTGGCCATCCTTGAACTGCGCCACCTGGCTCTCGTCCACGCTGGCGTCCACCTCAAGGTTGGCCGAGATGAGCGTGGCGATAGGCGTGGCGGGCCCGACCACCGAGCCCACGGCAACCGGTACGTCGCTGATGATGCCGGCCGCGGGCGCTGCCACCGAGGCGTTGCTCAGGGCTGTCTGGGCGGATTGCAGAGACGCTTGCGCCACCTGGACCGCGGCTTGAGCCTGCGCGATGTCGCTGGTGGTGTAGGGTGCCGCGGCTTTGGCTGCCTGGGCTTGCTGTGCGATGAGCGCCTGCTGCAGCTGGGTAATGTCCTGCGGGCGGTTGGGCTGTTTCGCCTGTGCCAGTGCTTGCGTGTCCGCGTCCACAGCGGCCTTGGCGGCAGCCACGTCCTCGGGGCGCGGCGGGGCGGTGAGTTTAGCGAGCTGGGTATTGGCCTGATCGATCTGTGTCTGGGCAACGTCCAGCGCCGCCTGCCGCTGCGATGGGCTGGCAATGCCCTCGGCAACCTGCCGGTCGTACTGTGTTTGCTGGGCGAAAAGGTTGTCCTTGGCGGCTGCGACGGCCAGCTGAGCGTTCGTCACGTCCTCGGGCGCGGGGCCAGCGAGCAGCTTGCTGAGGTTCGCCTGATCGGCAGCCAACTTGGCCTGGGCCTCGCCAATCGACTGGGGGCTGCCGCCCTGCTGGGCCTCGTTGAGCTTGGCCGCCGCCGCCGCCACGTTGGCCTTGGCCGCGGTGATATCTTCCGGCCGGGCGCCGGACTCCAGGCTTTGGAGCTTGGCCTGCGCCGCGGCGAGGTTGGCCTTTTCCTGCGTGACCTGGTCGTCCAGTGAGCGATGATCGATCACCGCCAGCACCTGGCCTGGCTGGACGTGCTGCCCTTGCTTGATGTTCAACTGAACGATTGGGCCGGATGTTTCCGGGATCACACTTACGGTCCACGTTGGAGCCACGCTGCCCGTGTAGCTGAACACGGAGGCGATGGGCCCGGTAACCGCCTTCGTTTCGGCGACGGTGATGGCACTGGTGGTTGCGCCCGGCGCGGCATTCGGCGCCTGGCCGCAGGCAGCCAGCGCCAGCGCCACGGCGGGCGCGACAAGTGCGAGTGAGCTCGGTTTCCGCACGAGTGGTGTTCTCCTGTCGAGGTGGATTGCCGGTTGAATCCCGTGGTACTGACGTACCCTGGCCGCGAATTGTTGCGGCTTCTCCGCTGCAAGAGCACCGCCATTGAGCACTTTGTGACAGGCGGACGTTACACGACCGTGCCCCTGCTCAGGCGTGGAGCAATAGGCAGGCATCACCAAAGGAGTAAAAGCGGTAGCGCTCGCGGATGGCCTCGGCGTAGGCCGCGCGGATCAGTTCGGGCGTGAGAAACGCGGCTACGAGCGCCAGCAGGGTGGTGCGCGGCAGATGAAAGTTGGTGATCATGGCATCCACCGCGTGGTAGGTGTAGCCGGGATAGATGTACAGGTTGCTCCAGCCCTGGTAGGGGTGTACGGCGCCGTCACGCCAGGCAGATTCCAGCGCACGGACGCTGGAAGTGCCTACGGCGACCACGCGCCGGCCCTGAGCGCGGGCGCTATTGGCGGCGTGAGCAGTGGCTTCGCTCACGGTGCACAGCTCGCGATGGATCTCGTGCGCCTCCACCTCCTCGGCTCGGATGGGCCGAAAGGTGTGCAGGCCGATGTGGACCGTCACATACTCCAGACCGACGCCACTAGCCTGCAGCCGGCTGAGCAGCTGTGGGGTGAAGTGCAGGCCGGCGGTGGGTGCCGCCACGGACCCTCGCGCACTGGCGTACACGGTCTGGTAGCGTTCGGGGTCGTCCAGCGGCTGGCGAATATATGGGGGCAGCGGCGTTTCACCGAAGCTCTCGAAGGCGCGCTCCAGGTCCGCCCCAGCACTGGAGAAGCGCAGCCGGCGCGCCCCGCCGGCGGTGCGGCCCAGCACCTCGGCGCGCAACGCGCTCGGCCCGGCGGCCTGCTCGTCTGTGGGGCAGACGAAGACCTGCTGCCGCTCGAACTCCACCACCGCGCCATCGGCCACGCGGCGCCCGGGATTCACGAGCGCCTGCCACGTCTGCTCGTCCTCCCGCTCCAGCAGCAAGACCTCCAGCGAGCCGCCGGTGGGCAGCTTGTGCGCGCGCAACCTGGCGGGCAGCACACGGCTGTTGTTGGGCACCAGCGTGTCGCCCGGCCGAAGGTAGTCGCCAATATCTCGGAAGCACCGATGCTCCAGCCGCCCGGTGTCCCCATGCACCACCAGCAGGCGCGACTCATCGCGCGGGGTAGCCGGGGTTTGGGCAATCAGATCCGGCGGCAGCTCGTAGTCGAGCTCATCCGTCTTCATTGCCTATCTATTGTGCTGCGCGCCAGGCGCCGGCGCGGCAGAGGCGCGCTTGCCTCGTAGCCTGGGCGAATCAGTGGGCTTGCGGCGCGACAGCCGCGCCCAGGCGCGCGTTCGAGCGCACCAGCATGTTGGTTTTACGCTCCACGAAGTGGCGGTTTTCCGGCCGGGACATGATCCGCCGAAAAGTGAAGCCGGGCACCCGCACCAGGCGGGTTTCGCGCGCCGCGATAATGGAGGCCGTGCGGCGGATGTTCTCCATGAGCGCGCGCTCCCCCACGGACTGGCCGCGGCTGAAGTAGCCCACCACGATGTCGCGCCCGTTAACGTGCACCGTGATGCGCAGCAGCCCATCCACGATCACGTAAAAGAAGTCGCCAATGGAGTTCTGCGAAATGACCACTGCGCCCTCCTCGGCGATGACCGTGTGACTCACTCGCACCAGGAACATGAGGTCGCGCGGTGCCATGTTCTGGAACAGCCCCACGCGGCACAGCTGGACAGTGTCCTCATCATCCAGCGGCATGGGGCCATCCAACCACGCGGTGGGCGAAGGGATCAGCGCGGACACCGAGCGGCGGCTCCTTGTCTCATTGTTTCAGGGTTCATAGCCTAACAAGGCCTCGGTTTCAAGCCGAGAAGTTTGGCCGCAAAGCCCCAAGCGCGCTCGGCGAGTCACGGTGAGTCGTGCGGGGACGTTGCCGCGGAGCCCACCCGGGCGCCGTGGCATGTTTGCGGCGAAGCTTCCAGGCTACGTCGAGCGGAAACCGCCGGGCAGGGGCTGTTTTCAGGAGTTGATAGCCACGTACCCGTCTTTGTGCAGCGCGTCCCGAAAATCTTCAACCGCCTGCTTGTCCGTGGTCACGCTATCCTGGCCGTTCTGCTCGCGGATCAGATAGGTGACCTTTCCCAGCCGAAGCGTGGAGAAGAACTCCACCTGCTTGCCATCACTCGGGCGCCGGTACAGGTAGATGCGTTCCATTGGCCCCATACTACAGCAATCAAACAGGCTGTCCGAAAGGCGGCCAATGTGCGCGAAACCGACCGTTATACTTTCAGGCGTCATGCCCAAGTTGCTGCGCGTGCGCAAGGATGGCGATCCAGTCCTGCGCCGAAGGGCGAAGAAGGTGAGCCGCGTGGATCCTTCGCTGCGGACGCTGGTGGAGGACATGTTCTACACCATGTACAACAACGACCAGCGCGGCATTGGCCTGGCGGCGCCACAGATTGGCGTCAGCCTGAGGATCATCGTCATCGACATGCAGGATGACGAGCACGATCCGGTGGCGCTCATCAACCCGGAGATCGTCAAGCAATCCGCCACGACCCTGCTGGGGACTGAGGGCTGCCTCAGCGTACCGGGCCTGCGGGGCGATGTCTCCCGCGCCGAGTGGGTGATGGTCAAGGCGCGCGATGACCAGGGCCACCAGAAGCGTCTTCGTGCCGATGGCTGGTTCGCCCGCTGCCTGCAGCACGAGATCGATCATTTGGATGGCATTCTCTTCACCGATAAGGCCGAAAACGTGCGTGACGTCGCGGAGGATGAGGTGGCCGAAGAGCGCGCCCGCCGCGAGGCCGCCGGCGAGAAAGTCCCCGCCTGCATTTAGCGCGCGTCTCAACCACTGCTTTTCACGAAGTTAGTGAGGGTGGACGGCCGCCAATTTCTCCAATCGAGGGCTCCTCTTCATCCGGGAATGCCTCGGAAAAGCCAGTCTCATGACCCTGATCTTTGCTGGAACGCCGGAGTTCGCCGTGCCGGCGCTGGAGGCGTTAGTTGCTGCGGGGCACCGCCCTGCGCTGGTGCTCACCCAGCCCGACCGGCCGGCTGGCCGCGGCCAGCAGCCACGTCCACCCGCCGTGAAAGTGGCGGCACTGGCGCACCAGCTGCCCGTTGCTCAGCCCGAGCGGCTCGGCGGCTTGCGCGAGCGCCTCGGTGCCCTGGAACCTCACGTTGTCGTGGTCGTCGCCTACGCGCACAAGATTCCCGGCTGGCTGCTGGAGCTGCCGCCCTGGGGCTGCCTGAACATCCACGCCTCGCTGCTGCCCCGGTACCGCGGCGCATCGCCCGTGGCGGCCGCGCTCCTTCATGGCGATTCCGTGGCCGGGGTCAGCATCATGCGGCTGGATGCCGGGTGGGACACTGGCCCCGTGCTGGCCCAACACGCGCTACCGGTAGCGGCCGAGGATACGGCCGGAACCCTCACCGCCAAGCTGGCTGAGGCTGGCGCGGAGCTCCTGGTGAATACGCTCGCCGGTCTTGTGGCTGAGACAGTCATCGCCACGCCGCAGGACAACGCGCTGGCGACCTATGCGCCCAAGCTCACGAAAGCCGATGGCCTGCTCGATTGGGCCCTGCCGGCCGAGGCTTTGGTATGCCGCGTGCGCGCCTTCACCCCCTGGCCCGGTGCCTACGCTTTCTGGCAGGGCAGGCAGTTGAAGGTGCTGCAAGCCTCGGCTGCATCGGCCACGGCGGGCACCGAACCAGGCCGCGTGCTGCCTGGCGCCCGAGTGGGTACGGCGGATGGCGTGCTGCGCCTGGAGCGCGTGCAACTGGAGGGCCGGAAGCCGCTCTCAATCGCCGATTTTCTCGCTGGCCAGCCCAGCTTCATCGGCAGCAGCCTCACTTCAGCCCGGCGCTGAGGGCGTGGTCATGACGGTGCGAGCGCGCGGACCAGGGAGCCCTGCTCCAGGGCGCGTATGCGGCGGCCCGGCCTGGTGGCTCACACACGGCTGGAACGCCGTTGGGGCCTGCTATTCTCCAGACTGAGATGGCACCGGCAGAGCCGCGTTTCGCGCCGGCGGCGCCGGCTTGCCGCGCCACGCTGAAGGACACCAACCCATGCTGAAAACGCTCACCAGGATCTTGGGCGACCCGAATGACAAAGAGCTCAAGAAGATTCGCCCGCTGGTGGACGAGATCAATGAGCTCGAACCCGAATTCGAGGCCTATTCCGACAGTGCCCTGCCCGAAAAGACGGCCGAGTTCAAAGAACGACTGGCCGAAGGCGAAACGCTGGACGATCTCTTGCCCGAGGCTTTCGCAGCCGTGCGTACCGCCGCGAGGCGAACGCTCGGCCAGCGCCACTACGATGTGCAGCTGTTGGGCGGTATCGTGCTGCACCAGGGCAAGATTGCCGAAATGCGCACCGGCGAGGGCAAGACGCTGGTTGCGACGCTGCCCGCTTATCTGAACGCACTCGAAGGCCGGGGCGTGCACGTGGTGACCGTGAACGACTACCTCGCCCGGCGCGACTCCGCCTGGATGGGGCGCGTGTTCGCGGCGCTGGGCCTCAGCACCGGCTGTATCCAATCCACCATGGAGCCCTACGGCGCCGACAAGCGCGCCGCCTACGCGGCAGACATCACCTACGGCACCAACAACGAGTTCGGGTTCGATTATCTGCGCGACAACATGCTCACGCCCAACATGTGGGTGGACGCTGCCGGCCAGCTGCTCATTCAGGCCGTGCAGACGGTTCAGAGGGAGCTGCGCTACGCCATCGTGGATGAGGTAGACAACATCCTCATCGACGAAGCGCGCACACCGCTCATCATTTCCGGCCCGGCCGAAGAAGCCACCGATCGCTACTACCAATTCGCGCGCATTGCCCCTCAGCTGGAGCTGGAACGCCATTACCTGGTGGACGAGAAGCTCAAGGCCGTGACGCTGACGGACGAAGGCATTGACCGCGTGGAGCACCTGGCCGGCGTGGGCAATATCTATGACGAGCAGAACTATGTCCTGGCCCACTACCTGGACAATGCGCTGAAGGCCGAGGTCATCTTCAATCGTGACCGGGACTACATTGTCGAGAATGGCGAAGTCATCATCATCGATGAGTTCACCGGGCGGAAGATGATCGGCCGGCGCTACAGTGACGGCCTGCACCAGGCCATCGAAGCCAAAGAAGGCGTGAACGTCGCTCGCGAAAACAAGACGCTCGGCACCATCACCTTCCAGAACTTTTTCCGCATGTACGAAAAGCTGTCCGGCATGACTGGCACGGCCAACACCGAGGCTGAAGAGCTGCACAAGATATACAAGCTGGAGGTGGTGGCCATCCCCACCAACCGGCCCATGATCCGTAAGGATGGGGCCGACCTGGTGTACAAGAACGAGCGCGGCAAGTTCCGCGCCGTGGTGGAAGAGATCGAGGCGCTGCACAACGCGGACAAGCCGGTGCTCATCGGCACCGTGTCCATCGAGAAGTCGGAGCGCCTGAGCGAGCTGCTGGTGAAGAAGGGCATTCCGCACGAAGTGCTGAACGCTAAGAACCACGAGCGGGAGGCGGCCATCATTGCCCAGGCGGGGCGTGCCGGCGCGGTGACCGTTGCCACGAACATGGCCGGCCGCGGCGTGGACATCCTGCTGGGCGGCAATCCTGAGGGGCTGGCGAGCCAGGAGGTGGAGGCCGGCAGCAAAACCAGCTATGAGGCCCTGCTGGAAAAGTACCGCGCCAGCTGCGCCGCCGAGCGCGAGCAGATCCTGGCCATGGGTGGCCTCAGCATCATCGGAACGGAGCGGCACGAGTCCCGCCGCATCGACAACCAGCTGCGCGGCCGCGCTGGCCGCCAGGGCGACCCCGGCATGTCGCGCTTCTTCATCTCACTGGATGACGATCTCATGCGGCGCTTTGCCTCGGAGCGCATCGCCGGCATCATGGAAAAGCTGGGCATGGATGAGGACACGCCCATCGAACACGCGCTGGTGAGCCGCGCTATCGAACAAGCGCAAACGAAGGTGGAGGGCTTCCACTTCGACATGCGCAAGCACACCGTCGAGTTCGATGACGTAATGAACAAGCACCGCGAGATCATCTACGGCGAGCGTCAGAAGATCCTCAAGAATGAGGATCTTCGCGAGCTCATCTTGAACATGGTGCACGAGGAGCTCACGGAAGTTGTGGGCTCTCACTGCGCGGATGACTATTCGGATGACTGGGATACGGAGGGCTTGGCCACAACGCTGCGCTCTATCCTCCCGCTGCCCGAGGACCTCACGCCCGAACGCTTCCGCCTGATGACGCGCGATGAGGTGGTGGATGCGGTGGTCGAGGCGGCGGACCAGGCGTACGCCGCCAAGGAGGAGCAGTTCAGCGCCCCGCTCATGCGCCACCTGGAGCGCCTGCAGTTGCTGCGCATCGTGGACCTGCTGTGGGTGGAGCACCTCACCAGCATCGACGACCTACGCGAGGGCATCGGCTTGCGCGCTTATGGCCAGGAGGATCCGCTGGTGGCCTATCAGGCCGAAGCGTACGGCATGTTCCAGGAGCTGATGAACCGCATCCGGCACGACCTGGTGCACTCAATCTACAAGCTCAACCTGTTCGTTCAGCAGCCGCTCGCCCCAGAGACTGCTGGTGGCGCGGCACCCCCGGCCGGGCCCGTGGTGCTGGGAGTGATGTCGCCTGAGGCTGTGGTAGCCAACGCCGCCGCGGCTGGCAACGGCCACGCGGCGCCAGGCGTGGCCCCCGCGGCTCCGGCATCGCCTTATGCCAGCGCTACCACCAACCGCGATGGCGCTCGCCCCGCTCCACGCCAAGCGGTGGCCGCGGCAGTGAAGACCGGCCGCAACGAGCCCTGCCCCTGTGGCAGTGGCCGTAAGTACAAGAAGTGCCACGGAGCTTGAACTGCTGGCACCGCCGATCGCTAGCCGCGGCGTCCGAGAGCCACCCCGCATAAGAGCGTGTTGCCGGTTCGGAGGCGGCTTGGGAAACGCTGTCGCCGCCCTCACCACGGCTTGAGCCGTTCAGTTCGCCCACTGCTCGCAACCAGGACCGACTGCTTGTGCTTTGCACAGCGGTGCCGAACGTATCAGTTCGAAGGCTGGATGGCGCGGTACATGGCGTCCGCAGCGGTGCGACGAGCGGCGATCGCGCGGAGCATGGCCAGTCGAGCACGATCGCGGTCCGAGTCGTCGCGGATCAGCCGGTCCACAATCTCCACTCCGCGCGCGCCGTGTTCCTCTTCGATGCCGCCGGCGTGCACGGCATAAAAGGCCACGTCGTGCTCGGACACATGGTAATGGCGTTGGTACGCCTCGGCCATGCGGCCCGAGTGCTCGTGATTGATGGCCTCGGTGGCGATGGCGCCCCCGCAGAGGGCCTCCAGCGTGGATGCCACCTGCAGGGCAAACAGTTCCGACTTCTCGATCACAATTTCCGGCAAGTAGCTGGTGTGGAAGAGGTCGTCCTCGGCGATGCCCAGCGCTCCTGCAAAGCGCACGAAGAGCAGCGGATGCGCGGTTTGCGTGCCGCCAACCGTATCCTGCCCGGCCTCCTCTACGATGGTCGGAATGAGCGCGCGCTGGAGCTCCAATTCCTCGCGCGTGGGGAAGGTGCCGCCCGCGTGCGCCAGTCGGAGCGCCCCGTGGCGGATGGTATCGAGCGAGAAAGCGCCCTGCTGGCGCACCACCACGCGCACCTGGTCAGGGCTCAGTTTGCCGGCCCAGATGTCGTGATACAGCGGGTGGTGCAGGAAGGGGTGAATGGTACGCGATTCCTCAATCAACCCTCGGGCGAAACTGCTCACGCTGCACTCCTTCGCGGCTCGATCCGTATCGTCACCGGCACCATTGTGCCAGACAGCGGCGTGCTCGCCCGGCGCGCGGTGGCCGAGCACTCGCGGCAAGGGCGCCGCACGCGTACGGCGCGCCCGCCAACGTGACGGAGTGGGGCACCGCCTGGCTGGGGCGGCGGCTGCAGCACTTGCCGGCGGCTAGCTCTACCCAGGACGTGGCGGCTGCGCTGGCGGCTGATGGCGCCGAGCACGGCACCGTGGTGCTGGCGGACGAGCAGAGTGGCGGGCGCGGCCGGCTCGGGCGCGCCTACTTCTCGCCGCCGGGCGGCCTGTGGTGCTCCATCGTCCTGCGGCCGGGCTGGCCCGCGACATGCCTGCCGCTGCTCATCCTGGCCAGCGGGCTAGCCGTAGCGCAAGCTATCCACGGCACCTGTGCGCTGACGCCACGCCTGAAGTGGCCCAACGATGTGCTGCTGGGGGACCGAAAAGTGAGCGGGGCCATGGCCGAAGCCCGCCTCGAAGGCGTACTGATCCGCGGCGTGGTCCTGGGCATTGGGATCAACGCCAATATCCCCGCCGGTGCGTGGCCGCCGGAACTGCGCGAAAGCGCCACCAGCCTGCTGCTCGCCGCTGGCCGGCCGGTGGCTCTGCCTCAGCTCACGCGGCACCTGCTGCAGGCCCTCGAGCGGCACTGTGATGAGCTCACGCGCGGCGACTCGGCCACGATCGTCCAGGCCTGGCGATCCTGGCCTAACACGCTTGGCCAGGCGGTCAGCGTGGGCCCGGCGGATGCGCCGTTGGAGGGTGTTGCCGAGGACATTGGGGATGACGGCAGCCTGCGGCTGCGCCTGCCGAACAGCGATCTCCGCGTTGTTGCCGCCGGCGACGTCTCACTCAGGCTTCGCGGCTGAGCAGGGCATCGGTCAGGCACTCGAGTGTCTCCCGATAGCGCGAGGTGAGGCGTGCCAGCACAGCCTTGGCCTGCTGATTCACGCCATCAGCGTAGGCGTAAGCGCGTTCGATGGCGCTGGAGCGCCGGATAAGGTCCAACGCCTCCTGCACATCCTCCTCACGGTCCGTACGCGATTCGAGCACGGCTCGGATGGGCGCGGGGTTGATGCCATCGCTCAAGGCATACAGAATAGGTAGGGTGGCCAGTCCCTGGCGCAGGTCCGTGCCCACAGCCTTGCCCAGCTGAGCTTCGTCGGCGGTGACGTCCAGAATATCGTCCACCACCTGGAACACCAGGCCCAGAAAGTGCCCATACTCGCCAAAGGCACCCACGTCCGCGGCCGATCGGCCGGCCAGCAGCGCGCCGCCCTGGCATGAGGCCGACAGCAGGGTCGCCGTTTTCAGCTCAATGCGCTTGAGGTAGCCCTCGAGGTCTACGTCGGCCTGGTGCGCGGTCATGAGCTCGAACGTCTCGCCCTCGCACACGCTGCCGATGGTTTCGGCGATGAGCGAGATGCAGCGGCTGTCGTCCAGCTCAGCCAGCGTGGCCGCCACTTTGGCGAAGAAAAAGTCGCCGACCAGCAGCGCCACGTTGTGGCCCCACTTGGCGTTCAGCGTGGGTACGCCGCGCCGCAGGGGCGCATCATCCAGCAGGTCATCGTGCACCAGACTGGCGGTGTGGGTCAGCTCCACGGTAAGGCCCCACAGAATGAGCTTGTCCGTCACCGAGGCGCTGTTGTCACCCGCCAGCAGGCAGAGCGCCGGCCGCAGCCGCTTGCCCGGGCTGCTCAGAATGTAGCCGGAGGTTTCTGCCACCAGATCCACTTTGGAGTTGGCGACGGCCTTGAAGCGCGCCTCTACTGCGCGAAGATTCCGCCGAATCTCCGGCGGAAATTCAAACGACGTGGGCACCCACTCTCCTCATTTGCGGCCACCGCTGACGGTGACGACGAAAAGCTGGCTGAGCAGCAGCATACCATCGGCCAGCCCGGGAGTCATTGCGCAATGCGTCATATCCGGCTCTGCCCGTCAGTCGTGAAGCGCTCGCTCCCCCGGCGCCCAGTGCTGGTACCATCTGATGGACGCGGTGGGTTCACGCAAACACGATCCTGATCGAGTGATCTAACAGGAGCTGCAGGTCGGTGAAAGTCACATGCCCCCAGGAGAGCCTGAGCAAGGGGCTGGCGATCGTTGGCCGCGCGGTGGCGGCGCGCAGTACGATGCCCATTCTCAGCAACATCCTCCTGGCAACCGATGGCACGCGGCTCCGGCTTTCCGCTACGAACCTGGAGATCAGCATCAACTGCTGGATCCAGGCTGAGATCGAGCAGGAGGGTCGCATCAGCGTGCCGGCACGGTTGCTCACCGACTTTGTGAACTCGCTCGCCTCCGCCCCAGTCGAGATGGCACTGAATCCCACCAACCGCGTGGTCAACATGAAGTGCCTGCGTACAGAAGGCAACCTGCGAGGCGTGAGCGCGGACGAGTTCCCCGCCGTGCCGACGGTGCAGGGCGGCATTGTGATGCGCCAGCAGGCGCAGGCGCTGAAAGAGATGATCAACCAGGTAGCCATTGCCGCCGCCACAGACGATTCGCGGCCTATCTTCACTGGCGTACTCACCACCTTTCGTGGGAGTGACGTCACCATGGTCGCGGCGGATGGCTTTCGGCTGGGCCTGCGCAGCACGGAGCTGGCCGAAGGCGCGCCGGATGAGGTGGTGATCATCATTCCCGCGCGATCGCTCCTCGAGCTGGCGCGCATCCTGCCGGACGGCAAGGGGCAGGATGAGTTCGTGGAGATCGCCGTGACGCCCAACAAGAACCAGGTCATCTTCCGCACGTCTACGGTCGAGCTGGTATCGCGCCTGCTGGAAGGGCAGTTCCCCAACTACAAGCAGATCATGCCTAAAGAGTGGAAAACACAAGCGGTGGTAGCCACCAGTGCGCTTCTCAACGCCACCAAAACCGCCTCTTTCTTCGCGCGCGAGAGCGCCAACATTGTCCGCCTGAAGTTCGATGCGTCGGAAGTAACCGTCAGCGCCACCTCCAGTGACCTCGGCGACAACGAGTCAGTGATCGACGCGGTTGTGGAGGGGGACCCGGCCGAGATCGCTTTCAACGCACGCTACCTGGCTGATGCACTGAGCGTGCTGGATTCCGAACAGGTGCGGGTAGAGGTCATGAACCCCTCTGCTCCGGGCGTGATCAAGCCGGTCGATTCCACT
>DATKQD010000269.1:0-5258 GCA_035532895.1 Chloroflexota bacterium | reverse complement strand
TGGGCACGGGCCAGAGCGCGCACATCACCGCCAGCCTCACCAGCTACCTGGGCAACCCCATTGCCGACGGCAGCACCAGCCTAGCCGGCACCGGTGCGGTGGTGAGCTTCAGCGCGGTGGGGAGTGTGTGCAACACGCAGCCCAGCTGCTTCTCGCTGACCCGTGCATCGAGCAACGTCGGCGAGGTCTATTCGGGCGATGCAGGCGGTGGCTGCAATCCCACGGCCGGAGCTAGTCAGGCGTGTGACACGCTCACGGTGAACTCGGCCACCGCCCAGACCATCACCATCAACGCCACGGTGCTCAGCCAAACCAGCGCCGGAACAGCCACCAGCTACACCGCGCAAACCACAATTCTCGATCCGCCCCTGCCGCCGGGCGGCCTGGCGCTTTCGCCTGGCAGCATCCGCCTGGCGTGGCAACCCTCCAGCACGCTGAACGTGGCCGGGTACAGGATCTACCTCGGGCACCAGCCTGGCCAGTACAGCCAGGTGATCGACGCTGGCAACGTCACCAGCTACCACGATACGAACGTCACCTACGGCACTACCTACTATGTGACTGTTCGCTCCTACACCAATGATGGCTTGCTGAGCGCACCCGCGCCGGAGGAGAGCATCACGCTGCCGCCGCTGGAGTTGACCCCGACGGCCACCACGGTGGCGTGCACTTCGGTGAGCGCTACGCCAGGGGTAACAGGAACCGCCGTCGCGTCGACAGCGACAGCAAGCGCACCCCTGCCGGCATTCGCCTGCACGCCTACGCCCAGCAGCACGCCGGCGCCCACGCTCACCAGCAGCCCGACACCCACGCCGGCCGGCACCTGCAGCGCGCTCGCGACAGCCACGCCTACCGCAACCCCGGCCACGCTGACACCGACCGCGACTGCAACCGCCAGCGATCCGGCCAGCGCCACATCCACGTCCACTTCCACACCCATCATCAGCCCAACAGCGTGTGCCACTCCGTCACAGACGCCGTCGCCCACCATAACCAGCAGTCCCACCGCCACGAGCAGCGCCACCCCCACGCCGACCTTGACGGCCACAGCGACGTTCAGACCCACATCTCTGGCCAGCGCAACCCCGCGCGCCACGGCCACCACAGTGCCGGCGGCGACCTCTACACCAAACGCGAGCGGGCCAAGCACGGCCACAACGGCGCCAACCGTGAGCCCGACGTCAACCGCCGCGCCGCCGGCCACGGCGACACCAACGCCATCGCCCACAACCCCCGCCACTCAAACTCCAACCGGCACGCCAGCACCCCCACCGGCCACCGCCACGCCTACGCCATAGAGGCACACCCGAAACGCCATTGGCTGCCGC
This sequence comes from Chloroflexota bacterium, assembly GCA_035532895.1. Classification (GTDB taxonomy): domain Bacteria; phylum Chloroflexota; class JAJPGV01; order JAJPGV01; family JAJPGV01; genus DATKQD01. The sequence goes on along the minus strand of DATKQD010000269.1, from coordinate 3,930 downwards.
GACGGCCCGCCGAGTACCCGCGCACTGCGAGCTCGGCAGCGGGCGTGCACCCCATTGCCGGCGGCGGCGACGCCTGACTGCATTGCCGGCGGACGCGTATACTAGCGAGTGGCGGGGGGAAGCGCCGCGGCATGGGCAGTCGGGTGGACGCCCAGGCTCGGGGAACCCGCCGTTTGTGCACTCTTAGCTGGGGCGCTGGGGGACATGGAGCGAGACGAGAAGCGGCGGTTTTTCCGAACAAACTGCGATCTTCCCGCGACACTATTCCTGCAGTCGGAAGACTTCATGAAGCGGCCGGTGACCATCTTCAACCTCAGCGGCAGTGGCTGCGCGGTGCGCTTTCAGTCGACCGAGCTGATCGCGGGCGATGAAACGCATCAGCTGAGTTTTGAGCTGCCCAACCGGCCACAGCCGATGGAGTTCGACTGCGCCCTGGTGAGCGCCATGGATGACGGCCAGGACGGCCAGGAGCTGCGACTGCAGTTCATCAAGCCGCGCGGCGGCCTGCAGGATGCCATCGTCACGTACGTGCAGAACCGCAAGCGGTACGAGAGCACCGCCTTCAAGGTGGCCATTCCAGTGGCCATTGAAGCGCAGGGCGGGTTGCGGGCCGGCCAAGCCTACAAGGGCACGACGCTGGAGGTGGGCAAGGATTACGCCCTGTGCGAGCTCGGAGCCCTGGGCCTCACCAGCTCATCCGAGGTGATCGCCACCTTTCAGGCGCCGCACTTCCGCGACGAGCTGTTCTTCCCCTCCATTATCACCAAGGTGGAACGGAATGGCCGCGGCGGCTACTTCGTGCGCGTACTGCTGAACAACCCCGGCGATCAGATGCTGGAGTTCGTGCGCCACCACTACTCGGACAAAGCCAAAGCCATGCAGATCACGCCCGCCCGCTGACGGCGAGCGTGAGTTCAGCGCCGGCCCTGCGCTGAACCGCCTTCGAGGTCCCCCGACAATCTCTCTTCCAGAGTGGCCATCACCCCTGGACGAGCGCGTGGATGGGCGGGAGCGGGCCTCAGGTGCTGAGCCCGCCCGGCTTGCCCGGCCGCGGCCGAGTGGCGCCCAGGCTCAACAAGCCGGGCAGGTCCGCCGGAGCTGCCCGCTGGCCCAACACAAAATACGAATTGACCTCGGCCCCCAGCAGCAGGATGAGCGATACGAGCCAGAACCACAGCCCGAGGATGGCCAGCAGCCCGGCGATGGCGCCAAACTGGCTGGTGCTGAAGTGTGCGGTGTACACCGGGAATACCAGCGTCGCGGCTTCGAGGAGGATGGCGGCTACGAGGGCGCCCGGCCAGGCGTGCCGCCAGTTGAGCGGCAGGTTGGGCACCACAAGGTAGATGCAGGCCAGCAGCAAAAAGGCGAAGCCCACGCCCAGCAGATAGCCCCCCACCGCGATGAGCACGCCCAGGAACGGCTGGCTGGCCAGACCTGTGGTGAGCTGCTGGTACGAGCCGCTGATGGTGGAGGCCACGAAGGCCAGCGGCGTGAGCACGACGAACAGGAGGATCATGCCCAGGGCCATGACTTTCTGCCGCAGCAGGCCGCGGTCGCGCGTGCGGTACACGATGCTGAAGCAGTTCTCCATCACCCCAAACAGGCTGGAGCCGGTCCATAGCAGTGCCGCGAAGCTGGCGGCGATGGTGATGCCGGAGGCGCTGCTTCCCCGGAACCGGGTGAGCAGCGAATTGAAGTCCAGGTTCAGGCCGTGCGCGCCGGGCGGGAAGGCCTGGTTCATGCCCCTGGCGACCTGGTGCACCAGTGACAAAGGCAGGAACAGCGCGGCCAGCGCCAGAATGCCGAGCAGCAGCGGGAAAATGGCGCCCAGGAAGTTATACGCCAACAGCGCCGCCAGGTTGGTGCACCAGTCGTTGCCGAACTTGTGCACGAAGCCCGTAGCCGTGCTCTTCAGGCGACTCAAACCGGCGCCCCTGGGCAAGCCCATCCCAGCCGCCGGGACATGCGAATGGTCATCCTTCTGGGGAGAAGCTTACGCAAGCGCCGCGCCACGGCGGGCGCGCGCCGGTGCGCCTTTCGGGCGATCGTGAATTCTCACTAGCCGAGCTTCTACCGCCAAACTTGATGCATTTGAGTCAAGTTTTTGGGGCGAGTTCAGGCAGCCAGGTGCGCCTCCTGGAGGTGCCGGTCGATGGCGGTTGAGAGCTGGTCAAAGAGTGGACGCAGGCGGCTGGGACCGGGCGGAGCCTGGGGGAGAATGTCTGACAAGCTGGGGCGCAGGGCGCGGGCGTAGATGCGCGAGAGCAAGAGCGCCGAGCGTCGACCCGAGTCGGTCACCTGGTAGCGGTGGCTGCGCGGCAGCCGGGCAATCAGTCCATGCAGCCGCAGGCGTCGCAGGTCATAGCTCAGCTGGCCCTGGGTCATGTGGCTGGGGTCCCATCCCAGCAGGGGCGCCAGAGCAGCGCGCAGCTCGTGAACGGCAAACCCTGTGGGCAGCAGGCTGAACAAGACCAGGACACTGAACAGCGCCTGGACACGGGGGTCGGGAAAGCGCAGCGCCGGAGCACGCTGACCGTTGACCTCCAGTGGACGGATGATGCGGTTGAGGCCATCCTCGCCGATGGCACAGTCGTGGCTGAGGCGCTCGACCTGGACCATGCGGCGGACGGCAGCGAAGGCGACCTCACGCAGGCGGGGGAGGTTGGGCAACCGTTTGCCGATGTGGAAATCGTTGGTGTCATTGACCGTCAGCTCGGTGCGGATGGCGCGGCCAGCCAGACCAGCGGCGGCGGCTTTGAAGTACTGCTTGATGTCGGCATGCTTGTAGCTGACGTGCAGGGAGGGCGTGACACCCTCGGTCAGCACGCGGGTGCGGAAGCGGCCCGGGGTGCGCTTGGTCACCCGACGGTCAAAGATGAGCTGCACCTGTTTGGGTCGGCCCAGGTCCAGGTTCTCGCGGATGACCTCTTCAAAGAACACCCGGCCGGTCAGCGGGCGGTCGACCACCTGCGTGAGCGCGAACTCGGCTTGCAGGATGGACAGGTCGTAGTGGTAGCCAGCCTCCCGGTCGGCGTCGCTGAAGGGCTGTGGCAGGCGGGCCAGCCACTTAGCCGCCAGGCGCTGGATGTGGTGTGGCGAGAGTTCGTCAGCGATGGCCTGCATGCGGGCCGGGTCAGCGCAGGAGAGCAGGCCATTGTCCAGGGCCTGGAAGGCGATGCCCTCCTTGGCCAACTGGCGTTTGAGGTACTCGTGCCCGTTCAGGTAGAGCTTGGCGGTATAGGGGAAATAGGAGCAGAACTTCAGGAAGAACGGGCCGAAGTCGTCGTCTATGGCGTACCAGTAGTACTGGTTGACCAGCGCCGAGGAACGGACGATCCAGGGGTAGACCTGGCCCGTTCGAGGGTTGCGTCGCTTCTCGGTCCGGCAGACGTTGGCCTTCTCCTGGGCTTTGCCCACGAACAGCAGCCCCTCTCGTCCCTGTATGGCCCGTACGTACTCGGCCGCCACATCATCCTTGCGCTGGCCTTTCTTGAACGTGACCAGCGGCAGGTGCTGCTCCTTCACGAAGCGTTCGATGCTGGCCACGAAGTCCCTGGTCATGGGGGCCATCAAGGCCGATGAGGCGAACAGCGCCTGGCGCTGGCCGCGGAAGAAGGCGGCAACGCCGTTGGGACGCTGCAGCGGCGGGACGTAGAGGTTCAAGTACATCCGGTCAATGCAGGCCAGTTCCAGGGTGACGTGGTTGTTCAGAACATCGGCAACACTGCGTGCTAGAGTCATCACTGCCTCGTGGTTGTGGGGTCCCGCAAGGGCATCTGACCGCTTGACGGTCCTATGAGCAGCGGTTCTACCGCATCTCGTCTTGTTCCCGCAACCCGAGGCGCTTGCCTTTCGCCGCCACCTGTCGCGGCTGGCTCCTACATCTCGTCGGTCTGAGGCGCGCCGGCGAAGCCGGACGCCTCGTTAGAA
>DATKQD010000268.1:0-2947 GCA_035532895.1 Chloroflexota bacterium | reverse complement strand
CGCGAAGGACTGATCGCGGCGCAGATAGTCAAAGAGATCCGCGCGCGGCTGCGGTTTCTCCTGGATGTGGGGCTGGACTATCTCACGCTGGATCGCGCGGCGGCGACCCTCGCCGGGGGTGAGGCGCAACGCATTCGGCTGGCGACGCAGATTGGGTCCGGCCTGATGGGCGTGCTGTACATCCTGGACGAGCCGAGCATTGGCCTGCACCAGCGCGACAACAGCCGCCTGCTGGAGACGCTGCTGCACCTGCGCGACATCGGCAACACCTTGCTGGTGGTCGAGCACGACGAGGAAACCATCCGCGCGGCGGACCACATTATCGACATTGGTCCCGGAGCTGGTGAGCACGGTGGCCACGTGGTAGCCGAGGGCGCGCTGCGCGACATTCTGCGAGCCAAGGAGTCCATCACCGGGCAGTTCCTGTCCGGCAAACGCGCCATACGCGTGCCTGGGCGGCGGCGTACCGGCAATGGCAAGAGCCTGGAGGTCGTTGGCGCCCGCGAGCACAACCTCAAGAACGTCACCGTTCGCTTTCCGCTGGGCTGCTTCATTGGCGTCACCGGTGTTTCCGGCTCAGGCAAGAGCACCCTGGTGAACGAGATCCTGTTCAAGCGGCTGGCGCAGCTGCTCTATCGCGCCAAGGATCGCCCGGGTGCTCACGAGCAGGTACTCGGCCTGCAATACCTGGATAAAGTGATCGACGTCGATCAATCCCCCATCGGCCGCACTCCACGGTCAAACCCCGCCACCTACACGGGGGTGTTCACACAGATTCGCGAGACCTTTGCCCAGGTGCCGGAGGCGCGCATCCGCGGCTATAAGGCCGGCCGCTTCTCGTTCAACGTGAAGGGCGGGCGCTGCGAGGCGTGCAAAGGTGAAGGCATCATCCAGATCGAGATGCAGTTCCTGCCGGACGTCTACGTGCCGTGCGAAGTGTGCAAAGGCAAACGCTACAACCGCGAAGCGCTGGAGATCCTGTACAAGGGCAAAAGCATCAGCGACGTGCTGGAGATGACGGTGGAAGAAGCAGTGGACTTCTTCCAGAACATCCCCAACATCAAAGCCAAAATGCAGGTGCTGGCGGACGTGGGGCTCGGTTACGTGCGCCTCGGCCAACCCGCCACCACGCTCTCTGGCGGCGAGGCTCAGCGCATCAAGCTCTCATCCGAGCTCTCCAAGCGATCGACGGGCCGCACGTTGTACATCCTGGATGAACCCACCACCGGCCTGCACTTCGCGGATGTGGAACGGCTGCTGCACGTGCTGCAGCGGCTGGTGGACGCCGGCAACACGGTGATCGTGATCGAGCACAATCTGGATGTCATCAAAAGCGTGGACTGGATCATCGACCTGGGTCCGGAGGGCGGCGGCGCCGGCGGGCGCATCATCGCCGAGGGTACGCCGGAGCAAGTGGCGGCCGTGGAGCCCTCCTATACCGGCCAGTACCTGGCTGGTATGCTGCCCGCGAGGCAGCCCCAGTTGGACCAGGAGCGGGTGGCCGTTTAATGGCCGCGGCGGAACCGACGCCAGCACTGGTGCCGACTCAGGTTCGTTTTCAAGGCTTTCCCGCGGGCGGGTTCGACTTTCTGCTGGAATTGCAGGCGCACCAGAGCCGCGAGTGGTTCAAGAGCAGTAAGGAACGCTATCAGGAGCTGTGGGTGCGTCCGCTGGAAGCGCTCCTGGAGGATATGGCCGCCAGGCTGGTGGGCGACTTCCCCGAGGTGCTGGCTGGCCGCCGCCACGTGTTCCGCATTCAGCGCGACACGCGCTTCTCCGCGGACAAGAGTCCCTACAAAACCAACGTCGCGGCGCACATCCAGGTGCGTCCCAGCCTGGGGGCTGAATGGGCGGTGCCCGGCTTTTACGTGCACTTTGGCCTGGAGAACAACTTCATCGGCGGCGGCAGTTGGGACGTGGGCAAAGAGCTGCTGCCCCGCTTTCGAGCGGCCATCGCTGACGAGCGACAGGGCGGCGAGCTCGCGGCGATTGTCAGCCAGCTGACCCCACGCGGCATCGAGCTTGCCTCGCATGAGCGGCTCAAACGTGTGCCCGCGCCATACCCACAGGACCATCCCAGGGCCGAGCTGCTGAAGCTGAAGGGCCTTTCGGCCGGCACGCAAGATGTGCCCGAGGAGCTCATGGGGCAGCCCGCCTTCGTGGACTGGCTGTTCGAACAGCTGCACCACATCTCACCTCTCATCCATTGGTTGGAAGCCGCCGTCAACTAAGCGCTGGCCGCGCCTCCGCTTCCCCTTTGCCCAGGCCAGCGTACTCGCGCGTCCGGAAGGGCAGGGGAGCAAGGCCGCCAGTCTTCGGGCGCAGCCAATGGGCCGCAACGCCACGTGGGCGGCAATCCTGAGGGCCAAATGTTTCTGGTTATGCTGACCTGGCATGGGCGAGAGCTTGCCGGAAGGGGTGGACCAACAACTCATTCGGCCAACGGTGCTGGTGGTGCCGCCGGTCGACGCGGGGCAGCGGCTGGACCGCTGGCTCGCGGCGCAGATGGGCCAGTTCTCGCGCGCACACCTGCAACAGGCCATTCGTCAGGGGCACGTGCTCCTGGCTGGACACACCGCCCCGGCCAGTGCGCGGCTGGAGGCTGGCCAGCGGGTGCAGGTGCAACTGCCCGAGCCGCGCCCCACGAACCTGATCGCGGAGGCTATCGCGATCGACGTGGTGTACGAGGACGCCGACCTGCTGGTGGTTGACAAGCCGGCGGGCCTGGTGGTGCACCCCGCGCCAGGCCATCACTCAGGCACGCTGGTGAACGCGCTGCTGGCGCGCTGGCAGACCTTCAAAGGGCTGAAAGGCGACCTCCGGCCCGGCATCGTGCACCGCCTGGATAAGGACACCTCTGGCCTGATCATCGTCGCCAAAAGCGACCTGGCGATGCTCAAGCTGGCCGACCAGATCAAACGGCGCGAAGTCCGGAAACACTACCTGG
>DATKQD010000267.1:0-2577 GCA_035532895.1 Chloroflexota bacterium | reverse complement strand
GTGTAGGTCAGGAGCTTGGCCTTGTCCGGCGTGGTCACAAGCTGCATCGTCACCACTGGCTGGGTGGGCTCCGAGTAGGTGAGCGCCAGCGAGCGCGAGCTGGGGCCAAAAAGGTTCTGCCAGCTGATCTCATCGATAACTTTGGTGGTCCAGCCGGACAGTCGCGGCACAATGTCCAGCGGAGCTTGCACCTGAGGCCCTGAACCAGAAGCGGGAAGGCTGGCGTAAGGCAGCAACCCTACCTGCCCCAGAGCCCCCGCCATGGTGAACGGAAAAAGCAGGAGCACGCTGGCCACCCTCAGGCGCCGCGCCTGCCAGCCCGGCCGCTCCGGCACTCTACGCCTGCGTGTGCCAAAGAACAGCACCAGGAAGACCACACTGATGAGGACGAGCCCCAGCAGGGGGTGCAGCTCACCCAGAGCAAAGTCGACCCCCAGCCGATCGGTCGCAACGAGCAGCACCACCACACGAAGCAAGTTGGCGAGAAACGCCAGGCACACGCCGAAAGCCAGCCAGCCAGCCAGGCGTCGTCGCTCTAAGCCCAGGTAACTCGCGGCCGGGATGCCCACCAGCACGACGCTCAGCCAGGAATTGATGCCCGAGCAGACGTTGGCGATCACGATGTTGTAGCTCTGCCCCAGCCGATTGACGCCGATGAACGAAGTGGCCGGCGTGTTCGCGCTGAGGCGCACGCCAAACAGTTCCGCCCCTGGGCGCGCGATGACGCTGGTTATGGACGCCAGCGTCGGCGCTAGGTGCGAATCGAGCCAGCCGAGCACTTCCGGGCTGGCGATGGCCAGCACCAGCAGTCCGCTCCGGTATCGCCAAACCGTCGCCAGACCAAATATCCAGCAGGCGGCCGCGACAAAAAACAGCTCCAGCGCGAGCAGGTCCAGCCTGTCGGACCAAAATGACCAGCCTGCGTCTGGTCCGCTCCAAACGAGCGCAATGGCCGCGATGGCGAGCACGAGCCCGCCAATCACATCGAGGAACGTGTCACGGCTGGGGGCAGCGCGGGTATCGCGCCGGTAGGCGCAGACGGCAGCCAGCAAGGCGAGTGGAACGCCCGCCGGTGCCAGGCCCATGGGTGAATCCAATCCCGCCTCGACCGTAGAAGCCAGCGAAAACCAGAAGGCAAGGCCAACGGTGACCAGCAGGAGCAGCGCTTGTCCCCAGGCGCGGTAGGCGCTTTTCGCGGCAGAATCCTCCTGGTTGACTGTCGGAGCCAGCAGGGTATCAGCCATGAGCAGCGAGAGAAGGCGCTGGGGGCGTTGGGTGGATGTGCCGCTGCAGCTCACGGATCGCGTGTCCTGAAGCGTTACCGGCTTCCTCAGCGCCCTGGCGGACACCTTGGTACAGCGCTGTCGCGCCGGTATACGCCTGCTCACGCAACGGCCGGTTGCTGCCCCAATACAAGCTCGCCCCCACGACCAGGCCGGCCAGCAGCAGCAGCGTGGCCGACAGCACAACTCTGGCTCCGATAAGCTCCGGGCGCCGCGTTCGATTCGCTACGGGGGCGCGTTGTTCCTCGCGTGCCGGCTCAGTTCGCTCCTCCAGCGGAGCCGCGGGCTCATCGCTATCTTCAGGCCGGTCGGCCTCGACCCGACCGCTGCTGTACCCAACGTCCACGCCGATGGCGCCGGGGTGCTGGGCGCGTAGTTCATCACCTATCCCGGATTCTTCCGGCGCTGCAGACGTCTCGTTCGGCATCAACGGCGGCTCAAAACCGGGCAACGGGTCGTCCACCGGTGCACGAGAGCTTGGGCCTCGCTCCGGGAGATCAGGTGGCACCGGCGCTGGGCGTTCGGGTGGCGCATCTGATTGCGTTCGCTGTCGCGGCTCACCAGCTTGGTCCGGCCCGGATTCGGCGGCGGGCGTGGTAGCAGGGGCCTCAGAGTGAACATCCACCTCCGGACTCGGTCGCACAGTCGCTTCCAACCGGCCATTCGCCTGGTCGCGCACTGTGACCTGAAATGAGGACAGCTCAGCCAGCCTGGCCGAGAAGGGCAGAGGATCCTCATAGGCCACGCGAAGCTGCACCATGCTCTTCACAAACTGCACCATCACCACGTCCTGGACGCCTGGCAGCAGGCGCAGGGCCGTCTCGAACGAGGCCAGGTCGGCCAAGCGCAGAAAGGGGCCCGCGATCAGATCGATGCTGCTGGCACCAGCGATGTCTGCAGGCGGCGGAGGCTCATCGGCAGCCCAACGTTCACCCCTGCTTGGCGTGTTGTCGCTGGGCGCCGGTTCGGCTGTGGTGGGCGCGGGGTGGGATGAGGATACATCCAACCGCGCGGGTGCGTGCCCATTTCCACCCACCAGACCTTCCGCTCCTCCACCTCGCGGGTCCGGCTCGGGCTGGCCAAAACCACGTGTGCTCGGCGGCGCATCGGAGAGTGGAGCCACGACCATGCGGTTGAACACGCCGAGGGTATCGTTTGGAGGCGCTGCGCCGATAGGCAATCGGGCGGGCGGCGAAGATATCCCACCGGCATGGTTCGACTCGGCTGCCAGGGGTAACCGAAGCGCCGGTGGCGCTGACCGCGCGGCTTCAGGGGTGACAGCGCCGGTGCTGAG
>DATKQD010000266.1:0-12294 GCA_035532895.1 Chloroflexota bacterium | reverse complement strand
TCTCGCAGCCTCTGCCAGGTCAGCAACTCTGGTGGCGCCAATAGTAAAGCCGCAGGCTTGCGTTGCGCAGGTAGAGCTGGTCGAATCAGGTAGCTTCCTATGACAAACGGGAACGCCCTGGGTGGGGGGCAGCTACCGGAGCGGACCTGCGTCTCCACGAAGTTGACCGCGAGCGCCTGGCATTGTACGAGCACGTCGGTCGCAGCCACGTTCAGGTCGGCGATTTCGCCCATCTGGATGTCCTCCGCTGGGCCGAGTGCAGCTACGTAAGCAGATCGCATGCTCACCGCTCTTCTTTGTTCGAGCCACCTGGGCCGGCGGCTCCATAGACGAGCAAAACAACGCCGCTTTTGAAGGTCTCAATCTGAAGCAGGTTGAGACGCGGGGCACCCGAGACGAACTCGAACTTGTGCGCCGACGCGCTCGTCGCCACAGGGGTGAAAAGCAGGTGGAACTCATCAATCAGCCCAGCCGCCATCAGAGCAGCGTCGAGGACGCCATTGCCGTACTTGAGGATGTTGCCGCTGGATCTGGCCTTCAGGGCGTCCACAAACGCGGCTACATCGCCTTCGATGCCCTGGGCATTCCATCTAAACTCGTGCAAGGTCTTTGACGCCACGTACTTCGGAATGTGATTCATCCGGTTCACGAAGGGACTCAAAGGCATCGCTGGGTAGGCCGCGGACAAGCCTTCGTATGTCACGCGTCCCAGAAGCAAGGCCTCCGCGTCATTAAGGTTCTGCGACGCATGCCGCGTGTGGTCGTCGTCGAGATAGGGCAAAGCCCAGTCGTTCTTGCCGACTTCACCCCCAAGTGAAACATGATTGATTTCGATGAGCTTGCTCAAAACAACCTCGCTTCTGATGCGGATAAGCTCAGAGTCGTTCCGACCCACACTCAGTCCTCGAACGACAACCAGCAAAATCGACACGCGGCACCGAGCGCTCTTGTTCGGCCTTGAGGCCGTCGGGGTCGGTGCAAACGGAACTCACGATGAGCGCTGTCGCCCTGGCCTGCGCAACGCTTGAGGCTGTCGAAGGCCGGAAACTGCGGAAAGGCATTGGCTGGGTGGGGGCAGCGGCGATGCGGAGGTGGTCAGCTCGGCTTCTGGCGCTCGTAAAACCCCTGAGACTCCACCAGAAACGAACGGTTGAAGCGCGCCCGATAGTTTTCCATGGCGGCGGTGCCCGCGAGCTCCACCAACTGGGCGGTGGAGAAATGCCTCGCCGCCTCCTGAAACACCTCGTCCGTCACGTTGACGGGCGTCACGGTCATGCCTTCGGCAAAGGCCAGCGCGGCTTTCTCCTCAGCGCTGAACAGGTTGCTCTCGCGGAATGTGGCCACCGCGGCGATCTTCTCGGCTGAGGCGCCCCCTTTGCTGCTCCCGACAGCATTGGTATCCATTCAAAATGGGCAGCCGGCCATCTGCGCCGCGCGCAGGCACACCAGCGAGCGAATGAGCGCCGGCAGGAGGCCGCTGCGGCCAGGCGCCAGGCCCAGCTCCCCACTGGCGATGAGGATGGGCGGGCAGTAGGCCTGGATACCCGTGGGCACCAGCGGCTCGCCGAATGCACGGGAGCTGCCCTCCAGACGGCCGCGGATTTCAGGGCTGGCTTCAGCGGGCGTCAGTGGCTTGATACGAGGCAATGCTGTCTTTCCTCTTCGATAGTGGGCCAGGTGGGCTCAGTGCGCGGCGGTCAGAACATCTGAAATGAGGAAGGTGGCCATCACGAACACGGAGCCGCAGGCCAGCGGCAGATACTGCCAGCGTCGGGGCGACTGCAGTCGCCACAATCGCCGCAGGCTGAAAACGATGCCCGACAGCGCGAGCAGGTCGCAGGCCATAAGCACCGGCACGGGAATCTTGCCCACAATGCCCAGCCAGGGCAGCAGGATGGGCAGCACCACGTACATCAGCGTGCAGCGCGTTGCCGAGAAGAGCAGCGACACGTTGAAGGCGCGCGTGGCGACGATATCGTAGTCCGGCGCGTCCGCCTGGGCTGGCCGTGGATTCACGAACAGCATCCGGGCGATCAGTGCGTCTGCGGTCTCCGAATGCTCCATTTACCAGGTGCCCTTGGAGCTCAGTCTAGCAGCTTGAAGGCTCATCCTCGGGGCCGAAACGCCCCGCCGCGGCCCTATTCGAAGACCTGGTTGCGCGGCGCCTGCCCGCTGAGCACGCGAACCACCTCTCGTGCCTGCTTGACGCGATTGTCGGCTTCGCCCTCCACGGAGTTGCCGGCGATGTGGGGCGAGGCGATGAAGTTAGCGCAGGTCAAGAGCGGGTGCTGCAGGTCCGCCGGCTCGTGCTCCCACACGTCGCACGCGGCACCCTCCAGCTTTCCTGTCCGCAGCGCGCCGGCCAGCGCCAGCTGGTCCAGCACCAGGCCGCGCGAGGTGTTGGCCAGCACGGCGCTGGGCTTCATGAGCGCCAGCTCGCGGGCCCCAATGAGATGGTGCGTTTCTCTGGTCAGGGGGACGTGCAACGTGACCGCGTCGGAGCGGGCCAGCAGCTCGTCCAGCGTTACCCGCTCCACGCCCGCGCTGGCGAAGACCTTCGCGTCCACGTAGGGATCGCAGGCCAGCACCGTGCCGAACAGCGCTTTGGCCCGGCTGGCAAAGGCCTGCCCAATGCGCCCCAGGCCAATGATGCCGGCCGTCTGTTGTGACAGCCGGTGGATGGGCAGCGCACCCGGCCAGCCGCGCCATTTGCCCTGGCGCAACATCTGATCGAAGAACACGACCCTCCGGCGAAGCGCCAGCAACGACGAAAGGGCGTGCAGGGCCACCTCTTCGCTGCCGTAGTCGGGCACGTTGCAGGCGGGGATGCCACGCTCGGCGAAGGCCTTCAGGTCGAAGTTCTCGTAGCCCACGCCGGCGCGCACGGCCACCTTGAGTCGCGGCGCGGCATCCAGCGCCTGGCGGTCCACCGGTACGCGAAAGCAGATCAGCCCATCCGCTGTCGCCAGCAGCCGGGCATACTCGGCGCGGTCGATGGCATTGTGATCCAGTCGAGCATCCACGATGGCCGCATCGATCTCGGCGTAGATCGGCTCCTCCAGGTCGAAACCGCGCCCGTAGTCACCCCGGTCGGTGTACAGCACGGTGTACTTGGCCATCAGCGCGGCCCCTGGGGCAGGTCGACTGGCGAGGTGGCTGTCGCGTTCACGTTCATGGTCGAGAAGCATAAGGCACCCACGCCTGCGCTTCCACGGCGTGCCTTCCCTGGGTGTAGGATGAGCCCGCTGGGCGGCCCGGCATGGCCGCTGGCGAAAGGAGATCGCGCCCAATGCCGTTCCAAGCCGCCGCCGCCATCGACATCGAATACGGTCAGCCCCTCGTGGTCGACACTGTGGAGCTGCCCGATCCTGGCCCCACCCAGGTCATCGTCAAGCAGGTGGCCAGCGGCGTCTGCCATTCTCAGCTGCACCGCCTGCACAACGCCAAGCAGGCTCGACCTGGGCTCCTGGGCCACGAATCCACCGGCTACGTGGCCGCCGCCGGGCGCGACGTCACCTACGTGAAAGAGGGCGACCCGGTCATGCTCAGCCTGCTGCCGCGCAATGCCTATCCCGGCATGGCGCGTCACGCCACACCGATGCTCAAGTTCCGTGGGCAGGAGCTGCCAGCGTCCTTCGCGGCCCACACCTGGATGGATACCGTCGTGTCGGACGACCGCTGGGTAGTGAAGCTGCCGAACGATACCCCTATGGACGTCACTGCCGTGGTGGGTTGCGCCGTGCTCACCGGCGCCGGCGCTGTGATCCACACCGCCAAGGTGCAGGTAGGATCGTCGGTCGCGGTGTACGGCGTCGGTGGCCTGGGGCTGTGTACGGTGCAGACCTGCGCCAACGTGGGCGCCTATCCCATCATCGCCGTGGACCTCGCGGACGACAAGCTGGAGTACGCGCGCCAGTTCGGCGCCACGCACACTATTAACGCCAGCCAGGAAGATCCAGTGGCGAAGATTCGCGAGATCACAGGCGGTGGCGCGGACTACGCCTTTGACGTGATCGGCGCCACCAAAACCATGGAGCAGGTCATTCCCTCCGTCCGGCCCGGAGTGAACGGCTACTGCCAGGGCGGCACGGCAGTTCTGGTGGGGGTGCCACAAACACAGCCCACGATTCCCGTACGCGATCTCCTCGGCGGCGCGCGCATCTTCATGGGCACGTCGGGCGGCACGGGCCACCCGGAGCGTGACTTTCCGCTGTACGTGGAGTGGTTCAAGCAGGGCAAGATGCCCCTGGATAAGCTCGTGACTCGCCGCTATCCGCTGGAGCAGGTGAACCAGGCCTGCCAGGCACTGGAGCAAGGGCAGATTCTGGGCCGAGCCATCCTGGAGTTTTCGCACTGATGCGGCGCGTCCGATGCAGCGCTGCTGATCCGGCCGCGAGGGGTGCCCTCACCCGGCCCTACTCCCATACGTCCGCGGATGGACCGGCGAGGAAGCGGCCGCGCGCGCCCGCCGATCGGTGGATGCCAGGCAGGGTCTCACACGGAGCGTGGAATGGAGATAACAGATGACTGATACGTTGGCGACCGCGCCCCTAATATCGGCGGATTCGCACATAGTGGAGGTGCCGGAGATATTCGCGCCAGTGGCCAAGCGCTTCGGCAAGCCGGCGCCGCGCATGGTGGAGACGGCCGAGCGCGGCTGGCAGTTGGATACGGGGCTGGGTCGCACCATACCGGTGGGTGTGTTCGCCACGGCGGGTATGGAGCCGCAAACCCCCCAGCACGATCAGACCGAGCGCGCCGGTTACGAGGCGCGAGACAGCCTCACCAGCATCACTGCGCGCCTCAGGGACATGGACGCGGACGGCGTGGCCGCGGAGGTGCTGTTTCCCAGCGCCATGGGCGGCTTCTACGCCATGCAGGGGCCGGATGCGGAGATCGCGGCGGCCACCTTCGTGTCCTATAACGACTGGCTGGCGGATTATGCGAGGGAGTCGCGCGGGCGCATGTTCCCGCTGGCCTGCATCCAGGTACACGATATCCCCGGCGCGGTGGCCGAGGCGCGGCGCGCCAAGCAGCTGGGGCACGTGGGCATCGTTCTCCCGTGTGGATCGCCGGACGAGCGGCTGTATCTCGATCCCGAGTACGACGCGCTGTGGGCCACGGCGCAAGAGCTGCACCTGCCGGTGACCTTTCATTCCGGCATCGGAGCTTCGCACAACAGCACGCCAGAGGCCTTCCGCCGCCACGGTCTGGGCTACACCCTCATCCACCTCGGCGTGGCCGTGACCATCAGCGACCTGATCATGGGCGGCGTCTGCGATCGCTTCCCAAACATCACCTTTGTGGCGGCCGAGTTCGAAACAGGCTGGATCGCGCACTTTCTGAAGCGCATGGACTGGCGCCAGTTTCGCCGCGAGGATCGGACCAAGATCAAGCTGCGCTTCAGCGATTACTGGCGCCGCAACTTCGTGGCGACGTTCGAGGACGACGAGCTGGGCATTCGCACCCGCGACATCATCGGCGTGGAGACGCTGATGTGGGCCAGCGACTACCCCCATGGCGATTCCGTTTGGCCGAACTCGCGCGCCACGGTGGAGCGCATCATGGCTGACTGCAGCGTGGAGGAGAGCGCGCGCATGACCTCGCGTACGGTGAGCCGCGTGTTCGGCTTGCCCGAATTGGCACCTGTCCCGACGGCCGTGCACGCATGAACATCGCTGGCTCCATTCTGCGACTTGTACGCGTCCCGTACGACGGACCTCGTACGGGAACGCACCTGCTCTTGCAGCTTCGTACCGATGAGGGCCTGGAGGGCGTGAGCTACGTGAGCTTCGCGGGTGAGGGCGCGTGGAGCGCCAAAGCGCTGAGCGTGACCGTGGAGGCGCTCGTGCCACGCCTGGCCGGCTGCGATGTCCTCAACACCGAGGCCGTGAGCTCGCTCCTGCAGGGTGCAGAAGGCCCGCTGGCCGGGCTGGTGCACCGCGCCGCGAGCCTCATTGATGTGGCGCTGTGGGACATTCGCGGCAAGGCCCTGGGCCGGCCGGTGTGGCAGTTACTGGGCGGTTTCAGCAACCGCGTCCGTGTGTACGGCGGCTGGAAGCTGTGGTGGCAGCTCGATGCGGATACCGTAGCGCGCAACGCGGCCTGGTTCCGCGAGCAGGGTTTCACCGCCCTGAAGTTTCGGTTGGGTGGCATGGGCTCTGCCAGCGAGGCCGTGGAACGTACGCGCATCATACGCGCCGCGGCCGGCCCCAGCATGGACCTGCTGGCCGATGCCAACCAATCCTGGGATATGAAGCAGGCGCTCGCCATTGGCGCCGCTCTGGACGAGTGTGGCCTCTTCTATCTTGAGGACCCCATCTCTCATCAGGACGAGGCTGGGCTGGCGCATCTCGCCCGAGAGCTGCGGACTCCACTGGCGGCCGGTGAGTCGTACTCTGGGAGCGCACCCTTTCGCCGGTTGCTGGAACGGCGAGGCCTGGACCTGGTGATGGTGGACTTGAACGTGGGTGGACTGACGCCCTGGATGAAGATCGCCCACCTGGCCGAAACGTACGGCCGGCCCATCGTGAGCCATCTCTGCCCGGAGATCCTGGCGCACGCGGTCGCGGCGTCGCCCAACGGGCTCATACTGGAGTACTTGCCGTGGGCGTCGGACCTCTGGCGCGAGCCGCCCCTGGTAAAGGACGGCTGGCTGGAGCTGAGCGCCAAGCCTGGCCTGGGCCTGGAGGTAGACGAGGCCGCCGTGAAACGCCTGGAGCTCTCTGCTTAGTCGCCGTAGCGGTCGCAGCCCACCCATCGTTAGCCTCCGGCCGGCTAGCCTAGAAGTTCGGCCGGAAAGCCATTGGCGGCCCTCAGCCGATCCCCTATCGCCACAGTTGGCGAGCTCAATCGACGCTCCGGAGGAGCCCCACCCCGGCCGCCGCGGCAGGTTTCCGGCCGAACTTCTAGCCTTCAGGCGGTCGACAACGTGCTCCATGATTTCGAGTGGCAGCGGTCTTCCTGACAAACGGCACCCTCTTGACATCTGGCGCTCGTTCTGACGCGCCGAAGACCGGCGGCAGCGGCCACCAGGGCGGTCCCTTAAGGGCTCGACGCGTCAGCCCTGTTGCGGAGTAGCCAGCACCTGGATGCTGGGTTCCCGAGGGGCGGTGATCTCGCCGATGTGGCTGTGGACAGGTGTGCCGGCAGTTTGCAGGCGCTCCAGCAGCTCCGCCAGCTTGTGTGGCGCCACGGCGATGAGCAGCCCGCCGGAGGTTTGTGCGTCCGCCAGCAGTTGCTGATCGACCTCGCTGAGCGCCCCAAAAGCCACGTCGGCTCGCAGCGCCTCAAGGTTGCGTTGGCTGCCGCCGGGGATCATGCCGAGCGCGGCCAGCCGGCGCGCCTCGGGCAAAACAGGAATGGCGGCGGCCCGGAGATCGGCGCCAGCACCGCTGCCGCGTGTCATCTCCCGCAGGTGGCCCAGCAGGCCAAAGCCGGTCACATCGGTGGCGGCGTGAACGCCCACGGCGAGCATGGCCTCCGCGGCGCCCGCGTTCAGCCCGGCCATGATGCGCATGGCCTCTTCCAGCGCGTCGGGCTCTGCCAGCTCATTTTTCGCGCCGGTGGTGATGACGCCCATGCCCAGCGGCTTGGTGAGCACCAGCGCATCGCCTACCTCCGCGCCGGCGTTGGTGACGATGCGCTGGGGATGGATGAGACCAGTGACGGACAGACCGAACTTTGGCTCCTCGTCCTCCCAGGAGTGGCCGCCCACCAGGGTCGTGCCCGCTTCGTGCAGCTTGTCCGCGGCGCCACGCAGCACCTCCCCGAGCAGGTCCATATCGAGGTCACGCGGCCACCCGGCAATGTTCAGCGCGGTGAGCGGCTTGCCGCCCATGGCGTACACATCGCTCAGGGCATTCGCCGCGGCGATAGCGCCAAACCAGTACGCATCGTCCACCACTGGCGGGAAAAGGTCCACCGTCTGCACCAGGGCGAGGTCGTCCGTCAGGCGATAGACGCCGGCGTCGTCGGCGGTTTCGATGCCCACCAACAGGCGCGGGTCGGCGTGTTTGGGCAAGTGGCTCAGCACGTGAGCCAGGTCCGTCGGACTCAGCTTGGCCGCTCAACCCGCGCAGTGCGCATAGCTGGTGAGCCGGATCTTCTTGCCGATGGTCACAGGCCAGTATAGAAGTTTGGCCGGCCAGCCAGAGGTCGCTCTCTGGGTCCGATGACGGGCAGCGGCAGAGCGACCCTCGAAAGTCATCGCGGCTAGGGCTAGGGGTACCAGCACGGCCGGCGCGCCGGCCGTGCCAGCCGGCGAAGCTACAATGGGCGTTCGGGCGCCTCGCTGGCGAAAGTCCGCGGCCCGGCGGGATCATCCAGTGAGGAGGGAGGCGGCCGATGCTCGACCAGCCCTCAGAAACGGCACCCGCCCGCGGTCCCACGTTGCTGGCGCGGGGGCTGCGGCGGCGCACGCGCCTGCTGCTTCCGCTTGGGATGCTGGGGCCTGGGCTCATCTCCGCCAACGCCGGCAACGATGCTGGTGGCATCGCTACTTACGCCACGGTCGGCGCCAATTACGGTTACAGCCTGCTGTGGATGATGCTGCTGATCACCGTCAGCCTCATGCTGGTGCAGGAGATGGCGGCGCGCATGGGGGCCGTGACCGGCAAGGGCTTCTCGGACCTCGTGCGCGAGCGCTTCGGCCTTCACTGGACGGCCTTTGTGCTTCTCTCACTGCTGGTGGCCAATGCTGTGCTGGTCGTGTCCGAGTTCGCGGGCATGGGCGCCGCGGCGGAACTGTTTGGCCTGCCGCGCTGGCCGGTGGTGCTGGTGATGGGGGTGCTGATCTGGTGGCTGGTGGTGCGAGGCAACTACAAGCGGGTAGAGGCGGTGTTCATCACCATGACGTTTGCCTTCTTCGCCTATCCCGTGTCGGCCATCTTGGCCAAGCCCAACTGGGTCGCGGCCGGGCGACAGCTGCTGGTGCCGAACTTCCAGCTCAACGGGGGCTACCTGCTCATCTTCGTGGCCACGGTGGGCACCACCATCACACCCTACATGCAGCTGTACCTGCAGTCCGCGGTGGCAGAGAAGGGTACGCAGAGTGAGCGGCAAGCGCGGGGCGATGCGTATGCCGGCGCCATCTTCGGCGACATCATTTCCATGTTCATCATCATCGCCACCGGAGCCACGCTCTTCGTGCACCACGTGCAGGTGAACACCGCGCAGGATGCCGCGCAGGCTTTAGCGCCACTGGCCGGGCCGTTTGCCGGCTACTTATTCGGGATTGGGCTGTTTGGCGCGTCGGTCCTGGCGGCGGCCGTGGTGCCGCTCTCCACCACCTACTCCATTACCGAGGCGCTGGGGCTGGAGCGCGGCATTTCGCGCACCCCGCGCGAGGCGCCGGCCTTCCTGGCGCTGCTCACGGCGCTGCTCGTCTTTGGGGCCGGCGTGGCCATCATTCCCGGCATCAACGTCATCCAGTTGCTGTTGGTCACCCAGGTCATCAACGGCTTGCTGCTGCCCATCGAGCTGTTCACCATGATTCGCCTCGTGAACGACCGCGAGGTCATGGGCAACTCGGTCAACGGCCCCGTGCGCAACCTTCTCGCCTACGCCACGGTGGCTGCTGTCAGCCTGCTGTCCGTCCTCTACGTTGCGGTCACGCTCCTCGGCGTGGCCGGCATCACCGTGGGCTGAGGGGCGTCAGCCGGCGAAGACGGGCTCGGGGGCCGGGGCCTCTGGGGTGGGCGTCGCTGCCGGGCGGCGCCGAACGAGCAGGGTGCTCACGGCGCCGAGGACCATGAGGGAAATCGGAATAGCCAGCGTTGGGCGCAGGGTATCGACATAGGCGTTGGTGAACACGCTGTGAACGATGACCTGTAGCTGTTTGGCGATGGCGGGCGGAATGCCCGCGGGCAAGGCCGCGGCTCCGCTCTGGCCCGGGCCTACCTGCAAGCCACCCTGGCTGGCCTGCGCGAAGGCTTGCACAAACCGCTGCCGATAAGCCGGGGGCAGCTTGGTAGACGCAGCCGCGGCGTGGGCCGCCAGCTGGGTAACGAGCTGGTTCTGCAGCACCGCGCCCACCACCGCCGTGCCGATGAGCGAACCCAGCTGGCGGGTGGTGTTGAAAATGCCGGATGCCGCGCCGGCCATGGTCGCGCTGATATCGCGCATAGCGATGGTGGCCATGGGGGCGAACACCATGCCCAGCCCCACGCCAGCCAGGATGAACCATGGCAGGAAGGTCCAGACCGTTGCGCTGGTCGTCGAGGTGAAGGCGATGGCACCCATGCCGCCGCCGAAGATGAGGCAGCCCAGAAAGAGGATGTACTTGCCGCCAATGGCGTCGGACAGTCGGCCCGAGAGCGGCGCGACCACCATGAGCACCACCGACATAGGGGCGACAGCCAGCCCTGCCTGCAGCGCGGTCATGCCCAGGACGGATTGGAAGTAGATGATGATGGGCAGGAAGAGGCCCAGCATGCCGAAGCTGGTGGTCACCCCAACCCAGTTCATGACGCTGAAGTTGCGATTCTGGAACAGTGACAGGGGCATGAGCGGCTCAGCCTGTCGGGACTCCCAGGCGACGAACGCCCCCAGCAGCGCGACACCCAGCCCGATGATCAGCGGGATGCTGATGGGGCCCACAACCGCGCCCCAGTTGAAGCGCTGGCCGTCGACCAGCCCGAAGACGATGGCGAACAGGCCAACGCTGGCCAGCGCCACGCCGCCAATGTCAAAGGTGTGCTGGTGATCCATCCGGACGTCCGGCACCAGCAGGAAGGTGGCGACCACCGCCGCGATGCCCACTGGCACGTTGATGTAGAAGATGGCGCGCCAGCTGAAGTTGGTGACCAGGTACCCGCCCAGCGTGGGCCCGATGACGGCGGCGATGCCGCTGATGCCGCCCCATATGCCGAAAGCAGCGCCACGCCGCTCCGGCGGAAAAATGATGGTCAGCATCGACAGCGTTTGTGGCGTCAGCAGCGCACCGCCCACGCCTTGGATGACTCGCGCCGTGATCAGGTGCATGGTATCCGGCGCCAGCCCGCAGTAGGCGGAGGCCGCGGTGAAGATCACCAGCCCGATAACGAACAGCGTGCGTGGACCCATCACGTCGCCCAGCCGGCCAGCGGTGATGAGCAGCACGGCGTACACGAGGATGTAGGCGTTGATCACCCACAGGATCTGGTCCAGCGATGCGTGCAGGCTATCGATGATGCTGGGGATGGCGATCTGCACGACGGTAGTGTCGAGGAGGATCATGAAGAAACCGGTGCACAGCACCACCAGCACGACCCAGGGGTTGTAGCGCTTCTCAGTAGTCATTCGTCTCGGAGCCCTTCCTTGTCGAGATTCCGTAGAGAGATTCCGCGGCAGCGGCTTCGCGCGGCGAGTCCAGCGCGGGTGGCGATGCCGGTTGGCGCAAGCATCAGGCCGGCGCGTTCGGGCCGCGGATGCCGTGAAAGATGATGCGGGTGACGCCGTCGATCAGCTCGTCGCGCGAGCAGCCGCCGGTGGCCGCCAGGCTGTCGAAGCTGGCGCCGCGCTTGAATACGCCCTCCACAATCGCGATGAAGGCGGGAGTGGATACCCAGGGCGCCAGAACGCCGCCGCGGCGGCCGCGTTCGAGCAGCTCGTCCAGCAGGGCGTGCAGGTGATCGTGCAGCTCGCGGAAGGCTTCGTGCGCGATGATCGAGTTCCGCGGTAAGCCCATATCCATGGTGTCCACCGCCGCTCGCTGGCGCAGGCAGGTGCGGAACGCCTCCTCCAGTGAAAGCGGCTGACTGCCCTGCACTGCCGCCTCCAGAATGGTGGCGCACTTGCTCATGCCGCGACAGACGACGCCCACTGCCAGCTCCAGCTTGGAGGGGAAGAAGTGGTACAGGGTGGCCTTGGACATGCCCGTCTGCGCAGCCAGCTCGTCCATGCTCATGTCGCCGTACCCGCGGGCCAGCAGCAACTCCTCAGCGACGTCCAGAATCACCTCTTCGCGCACCTCTCGCAGCCGCCCACGCAGGCGCCCACGCGAATCGGACAGTATCGCTTGGGTACTCATCAGTTCTCATTGTATGTCCTTAGGTCTTGAAATTCAACTGTGCGGTTCTTGGGGCCGAGGCCCTGGGTGCCGCGGTGGGGGCTCCCGTATAATCGGTAGATGCCCCTATCCAAGGACGAGATGGATCATCTCGCCCTGCTGGCGCGGCTGGGATTATCCGACGAGGAAAAAACCCGCATGGCGGCGCAGCTGGGTGACGTTCTGGCCCACATGGAGCGCCTGAACCGCCTGCCGACGGACGACATCGCGCCCACCGCGCAGGTGCTGGAAGCCACCAACGTCTT
>DATKQD010000265.1:0-5308 GCA_035532895.1 Chloroflexota bacterium | reverse complement strand
CGCTCGTCGGAGGTGTCCAGCCGCTTTCTGGATCGCCCCACGGCCGCATTGCAGCGCGGCCCGCTCACGCAGGGCTCGCAAGTGTCCGCCGCGCTGCTCTCGCTGCGCCGCCAGATCGAGGATTTGGATCCCAGCCGGCATCTCAGCCGGCGTCCGCGCGGCTTGCTGCGGCGCATGCCGCTGGGCGGGCAGGTGAACGACTACTTCCGGCGCTATCAGTCCGCGCAGTCGCACATCGAGGCGGTGGTCCAGGGCCTCTATCGCGGGCAGGACGAGCTCATGCGCGACAACGCGGCCATCGAGCAGGAGAAGGTGCACCTGTGGGCCATGAAGGAGCGGCTGGAACAGTATGCCTACATGGCTGGCGCCCTGGACACGGCACTCGTCCACAAAGCCGAAGGCCTGGACGTTGAAGATCCCGAAAAGGCACGCGTGCTGCGCGAAGACGTGCTCTTCTACGTGCGCCAGAAGCATCAGGACATTCTCACCCAGCTCTCGGTGAGCATGCAGGGTTATCTGTCGCTGGACCTCATCCGCCGCAACAATCTCGAGCTCATCAAAGGCGTTGAACGCGCCACCACCACCACTGTCTCGGCGCTGCGCACGGCCGTTATCGCTTCGTTGGCCCTGGGCAGCCAGAAGCTGGTGCTGGACCAGATCACTGCGCTCAACAGCACGACCGGCAACCTCATCGAATCCACATCGCGCATGCTCCGCCAGCAGAGCACCGAAATCCAAAACCAGGCTGCCAGCGGGACCATCGGTATCGATAAGCTGCAAACGGCATTCGCGAACGTCTACGCCACCATGGAGGCGATTGATACCTTTAAGCTGGCGGCGCTGGATACGATGAAGAAGACCATAGACACGCTTTCGCAGGAGGTCGACCGAGCGCAGGCATACGCCGAGCGGGCACGCTCGTCCGAAGCCGCGCAAATCGGTGCCGCTTCACTCACGGAAGAGCTGGCCCTGCCGCCAGCCAAGGCTTCGTAGGAGAAAACACGACCATGGTGCGATTCGTTGGACTCGCGGTGCTGGGCATGGTGTTCATCATGGCCGTGGTGCCGGCGGTGGTCTCCGTAGCCGGGGCATTCATGTGGATTGCCCCCTGGATGCTCATCGGCGCGGCCTGCTGGGCCATCATGGGCCGGGGCCCACGTCGCCGTCGCCTCGGCGGCACCTACCGGCATTCGTCCGTTTGTGGCGGCCACAGCACGCGACCCACCTACATACGCCCATCCCAGCAACGGCCAGACCCCTGGGGCGATAACTGGTGGGCGGCACCACGTTCGCAGACCCGGCCGGCGCAGACGCGCCCGGCGCCATCTGCCAAGCCCGCGGCTCCGCCAGCCAAACCGGTGCCTACGCTGCCGGCCGAACTGCAAGCGCAGGTCGACCGCGTCCGCGCCAGCGCACGCGACCTGCAGCAGCGTATGACCGGCGTACCGCGCCTTTCCGTAGACCTCTACCTGCTCGATCGGATAACCCAGGACTACCTGCCCCGGACGATCGACTCGTTCCTCGCCATTCCCGAGGCCGACCGTACACGAGCCGAGCAAGCCGGCGGCAACACCGCGGTAGCCGAGCTGACCGAGCAACTGGCGCTGCTGCAAGCCAAGCTGGAGGACATCGCCAGCAATCTGCACCGGCATGACCTCGATCGCCTGCTCGCCAACCGCCGTTTCCTGGAAGAGCGCCTGAACGGCCAGCCCGAGTCGCTCCCCGCCGAAAACTCCTCGCCCACTACCGCGGAGCCCATCTCCTTCTAAGCCTCAGCACTGGAAGTTCGGCCGGAGACCTGCCGCGGCGGCCGGGGTGGGGTTCCCCCAGAGCGTCGATTGAGCTCGCCAACTGTAGCGACAGGGGATCGGCTGAGGGCCGCCAATGGCTTTCCGGCCGAACTTCTGGGACAGACCCTCGGCTTGCCTCTCCTGGTCAGGGAGAGGCAAGCGCTCAGAATCCCCGGTCAGTCAGCAGCGAAAACAGGCTGCATCCAGGCTTGCGCGCCGTTGGCGCCCGTGGCGCGAACACGCACATACCGTTCCTGTTTGGGGCGAGGAAAGTGCGCTTCCTGCGCATCCAGGCGCTCCAGCGTACGACCACCGTCGCCAATGAGTTCCAATGTAGCGGGGGCGCCGTGTACGGCCACCACCAGTTCGTCCGCGCACACCTCGTACGTGTCCAGGCGCACGCCGCTGGAGGCGTAGAACCGGCCCTGGTCGATGGCCGCTAGAATCTCGTCCGGCCGCGTCCCGGTCGCTTGTACCCAGATCCAGCCACGGCCGGGATTGGCATGCAACGGATCGAATGTGGCGTAATGGTGTGCGTCGTCCGTAGCCAGGCCGTACACCAGCTGGCCCCGGCCGAGCAGATGGTCCCACATGCTCTCGACGCTGGGATGGTGCGCGTCACCCCCATTGATCGAGAGATGGTGGCCGTTGAACACCTCCATGAAGCGCAGGCTGGGCACTGTTTCCAGCACTTCGGCCGAGAGTGCCCAGCGAAAGTTGGGGTGATTCACATGGGCCAGGCCACCCTGCGCCTCCACAGCGGCGATGGCCTGTTCCAGAAACCAGTGCTTCTGAGCTGACATGGGAATGTCATATGGCGCCACAGGCGGTGGAATCACCTTGGTGAGCCCCAGGCCGTTGACATGAATGTTCAACGCCAGCGTCAGCTCCTCCGCCGGCAGCAAAGTCACCGGCGTGGGCCGGCTCACGCGTGGTGGCGTCAGCAGGTTATGGTCGCTCAGCGCCAGAAAGTCGTAGCCGTGGCGTTCGTACCAGGCCACGACCTCGTCCGGCGGGGCATCGCCGTCACTATTGGTGGTGTGAGTATGCGTGTTGCCCTTCAACCAGCGGAGCTCGGAGGCCATGCATTGATTATGGGGGCCTTCTATGAAAGGCGTTGAAACGCGGGGAGCCGGCTCGGCTCGCCCCTTTACAATGGGTGCACCGCCGCGAACGCACGCCAGGCCACGGCCACCCGCGAATCGCCGATGGCCAGAGCGGCGCACGAAGCATTGCGTCCACACGCACAGAAGGAGCCCAAGCGTTGAAGATCGGAACATCGGTTGCCAACATGACCATGCCCGGTGGGGCACCCCAGCTAGGGCAGCACCTGGCTGAGATCGCCCGCGCCGCGGATGACGCCGGCTTGGCCAGCCTGTGGGTAATGGACCACTTCTTTCAGATCGACCGCGCTGATCCTGCGCGCGCCAACATGGAGATGCTGGAGGGCTACACGACGCTAGCCTTCATGGCTGCCCATACGCGCCGCATCCGGCTGGGCACCATGGTCACTGGCGTCACCTACCGTTACCCTGGTTTGCTCGCCAAAACGATCACTACGCTGGACGTGCTCTCTGGCGGCCGCGCCTGGCTGGGTATCGGTGCGGCCTGGTACGAGCGCGAGCACCTGGGCCTGGGCGTACCCTTTCCGCCGGTCAAGGAACGCTTCGAACGGCTGGAGGAGGCACTGCAGATTTGCCTTGAGATGTGGTCGCCCGGCGCCAAGCCCTACAACGGCAAGCACTACCAGTTGCGCGAGACCATCAACTCACCCCAACCGGTTACGCAGCCGCGCCCACCCATCCTTATCGGCGGCAGTGGCGAGAAGAAGACACTGCGCCTGGTAGCCAAGTACGGCGACGCCTGCAATATCCAGGGCGACGCCGCCACCCTCCGCCACAAGCTGGACGTGCTGCGCGAGCACTGCCAGGCGGTTGGTCGCCGCTACGAAGACATCGAAAAAACGTCCATGCTCATCAATTGGGGGTCCGACCCATTCGACTCCTCAGCCATGGTGGATCAGCTGGGCGCGCTGGCCGAACTGGGCATCCAGCATGTCATCTGCGGGCTGCCGGACATCTGGAACCTGAAGGCCCTGGAAAGTATCGGCCGAAATGTGCTGCCCCAGGTGGCGAAGCTGTAGCGAGTCAGCACGGAGATGAGCATTTCGGGATTGCAGAAGCGGTTGGCTCGCTCCCAGCCCGAGTGAGGAGTGCTGGATTGAGGATGAGGACGTGACAAGTGTCTGAAGCGACAGCTGAGGCGTGCGTCTGCGGCCACAGCCTCGCCGCGCATCGCGGTGGTAGCGGAAGCCTCTCAACTCCCACTTCCCAGAGCCCAAGTCCCAATGCTCACGCCTCACATCTCACGCCCTGCGGCTTCTGCCACTGCGCCGAGTTTCGGGACCCGCGCTACGTCATCACCCCACCCAAGCACCTCTCGGAGAAAGCGGTGCAGGCGTTGAACATTCTGGCGCACGCGCCCACCTTTCATGGGGTACCCGAAGCCGCGCTCATCAACCTCGCGGATCAAGGTGAGCGGCACCTGCTTATGGCCGGCACCACGCTCATCGAGCAGGGGGCCGCGGCCGATGCTTTGTTCCTCATCGTCCGCGGCCGGGTCGGCATTGAGCAGCGCGCCGATGGGCATCGTACCGTGCTGGGGGAGATGGGCCCAGGTGAGGTGGTCGGCGAGATGGGCCTGCTGGACGGCTCGCCCCGGCATGCCACTGTGGTTGCGCGCGAAGACGTGGAGGTGGTGCGCATCAGCGCCGAGCTCGTGAAGGCGACCTTCAAGGAGATCCCCGCGACCCTGATGGCCGTCGTGCGCCTAGTCAACGAGCGACTGGGCCGCCATCGCGGTGGGCCCGGGGCGGGATAACGTTTGGTTGGACGATGGCAAGAGCATTCGGGGCGCCATGAGTGCGCTGGGCATTCGGTGGGCGAGCACCTTTCGCCTCAAGCTGCAGCTGGCCAGCGCCGCCCTGGCAACCGTTCTCGCGATCGTCGCGGCGCTGCTGATTGTGCGCCAGCGCACAACGCCACAACTGGCTGGCGGTGTCTTCAGCGACAGTCCAGCCGCGCCCAACTTCACCCTTAAAGACCAGAACAACCAGCCGGTAACTCTGGCTGCGCTACGGGGCAAGGTCGTCGCGCTCACCTTCCTCTACACCCACTGCCAGGACGTGTGCCCCACTATCGCCACGAACATGGGCATCGCCGATCGGAAGCTCGGCGGCGCAGCCTCAGCCGCGCGGTTCTTAGCAGTGAGCGTGGACCCCGCGGGCGACACACTGCCAAGCGTCCGGACATTTACACAGGAGCACGGCCTGGCGGGAGACACCAATTGGCACTACCTCTTAGGCTCGCCCGCCGAGCTGGGGCCCGTGTGGAGCGCCTATCACGTCAGTGCGGGCTCTAACAGCGCCTCGCCCCAGAGCCTGGACCATTCGGCTCTGGTCTATCTGGTGGACCCGAGCGGCAAACTGCGGGTGATCTTGTCGGCCAACTTCGCTGTGA
>DATKQD010000264.1:0-26022 GCA_035532895.1 Chloroflexota bacterium | reverse complement strand
TCGATTCCACTGACTACGTGCACGTCATCATGCCGATGGCGACGGCCCACTGAGAAACTCCAGGAGCGGCGTGACCCTCAGCTGAGGCTGGCTGCGCGTCCTCTTTGCTCGGCGGCCCCGAGGGCCATATCGACAGAATTGACCCTCGGGTTGTGCTCTCGCGGGGGGCGCTACACGCCCGCGGGCGCCTTTTCCCGGATGTCTTTGCGGGCAGCGACGACTTTGTTGAGCGCGTTCACATAGGCTTGGGCGCTGGCGATGAGGATGTCCGTATCCGCGCCGCGGCCAATGAAGCGCTCGCCCTGGCTTTCCAGGCGGATGGTCACGTTGGCCACCGCATCAATGCCCTCGGTAACCGACTGCACCGTGAACTCGGTCAGCTTGTTGGGCACGCCCACTACCTTGTTGATGGCCTTGTAGGTCGCGTCGACCGGGCCGGTGCCAATGGCTGAGTCGGCCATCTCCTGGCCGTCGGCGTTAATCAGCCGCACGGAGGCCGTGGGCATGCCGTTCGGGAAGGCCGTGTTGATATTCACCGCCTGAAGACGAATCGCCTCCAGCGAAATTCGCATCTCATCGCTGATGATGGCCTCCAGGTCCAGATCGCTGACCTCTTTCTTCTTGTCGGCGACGTCCAGGAAGCGCCCCCACGCCTTGCCCAGCTCCTCATCGTTCAGCACAAAGCCCAGCTTGTCCAGCCGGTGCTTGAAAGCGTGCCGCCCCGAGCGCGCGGTGAGGACGATGTTGCTCTCCGTCCAGCCCACCTCTTCCGGAACCATGATCTCGTAGTTCAGCCGGTCCTTGAGCACCCCATCCTGATGGATGCCGGAAGCGTGGGCGAAGGCGTTGACGCCGACGATGGCTTTGTTGGCCTGCACCGGCATGGACATGAGTGTGCTGACGAGCCGGCTGGTCTGAACCAGCTGGGTGCTGTCCACGCCGGTTTCGAAGCCATAGGCATGCATGCGCTTCTTGAGCGTCATCACGATCTCTTCGAGCGACGCGTTGCCGGCACGCTCACCCACGCCATTGATGGTGCACTCAATGCGGCGAGCGCCGTTCAGCACCGCCGCGATGCTGTTGGCGACGGCGTTGCCGAGGTCGTTATGGCAGTGGATGGAGATGATGGCATCCCTGGCATTGGGCACGTTCTTGAACACATTGGCGATGAGCTCGCCCCACTCGTGCGGCAGCACGTAGCCGGTGGTGTCCGGGATGTTGACCACGGTCGCGCCGGCCTTGATGACTTCGTAGATGGTCTGGTACAGGTACTCGGGATCCGCGCGCCCGGCATCCTCAGGCGAATACTCGACATCTTCGCAGAAGCGCTTGCAGTAGCGGACCGCTTTGATGCCCTGCTCCAGCACTTCCTGGCGCGTCTTGCGCAGCTTGCGCTCGATGTGGATGTCCGAAACGGAGAGCACAATGTGGATCTGCTTCCGCTCGGCCGGCGCCAGCGCCTCGACCACGGCATCAATGTCCTTCTCCACGGCGCGGCCCAGCGCGGTGATCACGGGGCCTCGCACCTGGCGGGCGATGGTCTGCACGGCCTGGAAGTCGCCCGGCGAGGAGATGGGGAAGCCGGCCTCGATCACGTCGACGCCCAACCGCGCAAGCTGGTGGGCGATCTCGATCTTCTCCGAGAAGCTCAGCGAGCAGCCAGGCGACTGCTCCCCATCCCGCAGGGTGGTGTCAAAAATCGCTATCTTCTCTGCCATTCCTCATCTCCTCCCGTTTACCTTGCTCGGCCATCGTCGGCCTGGACCCGCACCTTCGCCTGCACCCCTCGCCCAGCGCGATGGCGAGCGCAGGGCGAACAGGCGCCCATCAGTCACTCGTATCTAGTGTCCGCCTTCTTTGATCCAGGGCATCATAGAGCGCAGCTCTTTGCCCACCTGTTCGAGCTGGTGGCTGGCTGCCTGGCGCCGCAGCGACAGGAAGCCGGGCCGGCCGACCGCGTTCTCGGTGATCCACTCTTTGGCAAAAGCTCCGCTTTGGATCTCCTTGAGGATGCGCTTCATCTCTTTCTTGGTTTCCTCGGTCACCACGCGAGGGCCGCGGGAGTAGTCGCCATATTCGGCCGTGTCCGACACGGAGTAGCGCATGCGCGCCATGCCGCCCTCGTAGATGAGGTCCACGATGAGCTTCATCTCATGGATGCACTCGAAGTAGGCGCTCTCGGGCGCGTAGCCTGCCTCCACTAGGGTTTCGAAGCCGGCCTGCATGAGGGCCGTTACGCCGCCGCACAGCACGGTTTGCTCGCCGAACAGGTCGGTTTCCGTCTCCTCCCGAAAGGTCGTTTCCAGAATGCCCGCCCGGCCGGCGCCAAAAGCCTTGCCATAGGCCAGGGCATTCTGCTGGGCGCGACCGGAGGGGTCCTGATGCACGGCGACCAGGCAGGGCACCCCACGCCCATCCACAAACTCCTCGCGGCAGCGGTGGCCCGGTGCCTTGGGGGCAATCATCGTCACGTCCACATCCTTCGGCGGGACGATCTGGTTGAAGTGGATGGTGAAGCCATGCGCGAACATGAGCGTCTTGCCTGGCTTGAGGTGCTGCTCCACGGCCTCGTGATAGATGCCGGATTGCAGATGATCCGGCGCCAGCATCATGACGGTGTCCGCCCATTCGGCAGCTTCATTCGAGTTCAGCACGCGCACACCGTCCTGCTCGGCCACCTTCCAGGACTTTGAGCCGGGATACAGGCCAACTGTCACGTCGACGCCGCTGTCCTTCAGGTTCAGCGCGTGCGCGTGCCCCTGGGAGCCGTAGCCCAGGATGGCAACCTTTTTGCCCTTCAGCAGGTTGAGGTCGGCGTCCTTGTCGTAATAGACCCGTACTGGCATGTTGTTCGTTTTCGCTCCAGTTTAGTAATTCAGCATCACGAGCGCTGAGCTATTCATCATCCACTACTCGGGTGGTGCCGCTCACGCCGCGCAGCATGGCCACGCGGCCGGTGCGGGAAATCTCCTTGATGCCGAACTTGCGCAGCAAAGTAGTGAGCGAGTCGATCTTCTCCTCCTCGCCCGTGCACTCCACTACCACGGAATCGAGCGCGACGTCCACGATCTTGGCGCGGTAGATGTCCGCGATTTGCATCACCTCGGCGCGCGTTTGGCCGGTGCAAGAGACCTTGATGAGCGCCAGCTCGCGCGCGATGACCTTGTCTTCGCTCAGGTCGGTGACCTTGAGCACCTCGATGACCTTGTACAGCTGCTTGGTGATCTGCTCCAGCATACTGTCCGAGGCCTGGACCACCAGCGTGAGGCGCGACAGCCGCGGCGTTTCGGTGGGACCCACGGTCATGCTCTCGATATTGAACCCGCGCGCTCGAAACAGGCTCACCACGCGATTCAGCGCGCCGGGCTCGTCTTCCAGCAGGGCTACGAGCGTGTGCTTGTGCAGGCCGTGCGGGTTACTGACCATGGCCGTTCCCTCCCACGCTGACCACTTCGCCCTCCAGGGCGTCGATGTGTGACTCCTCCACCAGCTCCAGCAGATCGGGGTCTTCGATCAGCTCCTCGGCCGTGGTGCCGGCGGGAATGATGGGGTACACGTTCTCCTGGGCTTCGACCACGAAATCGATCACCACCGGGCCGGGATGATCGAATGCCTCGCGCAGAGTGCGCTCCACATCCGCCTTGTGGATGCAGCGCAGGCCTTTCACGCCATATGCCTCGGCCAGCTTCACAAAATCGGGGTTGGACATGGCCACGGAGGAGTAACGGTTCTCGTGGAACAGCTCCTGCCACTGCCGCACCATGCCCAGGAAACCATTGTTGATGATGGCGATCTTCACCGCCAGGTTCTCCTGGACGGCGGTGGAAAGCTCCTGCAGCGTCATCTGGAACCCGCCGTCGCCGACCACGGCGATGACGAGCTCGTCCGGCCGGCCCATCTGCACGCCCAGCGCGGCGGGGAAGCCAAAGCCCATGGTGCCCAGGCCGCCGGAGGAGATGTGCGTATTGCGCTGCTCGTAAGAGAAGTGCTGCGCGGCCCACATCTGGTGCTGGCCCACGTCGCACACGATGATCGCCTTGCCCTGCGTGGCCTCGGAGATCTTGCCGATGACGTACTGGGGCAGCAGCTTATCCGTTTCGCGGATGCGGATGCCCGAGCGGCTGCGCTTGACTTGCTGCACTTGCTCCACCCAGGCGCGGTGCTGCGCCCCACCTAGGCCACGCAGCTCCTTGTTGAGCACCATCAGCACGTTCTTGACGTCGCCCACCACGGGCACGTCGCAGCGAACGTTCTTACCAATTTCGGCGGGGTCGATGTCGATGTGGATGATCTTGGCCTTGGGGGCGAAGGCGGAGAACTTGCCGCAGGCGCGGTCGTCGAAGCGCATGCCTATGGCGATCACGAGATCCGCGTCGTGGATGGCCTTGTTGGCATGCACCGACCCGTGCATGCCGAAGAAGCCAAAGGACAGGGGATGCGACTCAGGGAACGTGGACAAGCCCAGCAGGGTGTTCATCACGGGCACGTCGCCCAGCTCCGCCAACTCCTGCAACTCGTCATACGCGTTGGAGATGCTGACGCCATGCCCGGCCAGGATGACCGGCTGCTTCGATTCGGTGATGGCCCTGGCCGCCTGGCGAATCTGCCGGATATTGCCGAACAGCGTGGGCTTATAGCCACGCACCTGCAGCACCTTGGGATACTCGAACGTGGCCAGCTGCTGCTGCACATCCTTGGGAAAGTCCACCAGCACCGGGCCCGGCCGGCCGGTGGTGGCCACATGGAACGCCTCCTTGATGGTGAGGGCAATGTCCTCGGGCCGCATGACCAGCCAGTTGTGCTTGGTTACCGGCACGGTGACGCCGGTGATGTCCGTTTCCTGGAACGCATCCTTGCCCATCATGCCGGTGGACACGTTGCCGGTGATCGCCACCAGCGGCACGGAATCGAGCATGGCGGTCGCAATACCGGTTACCAGGTTGGTGGCGCCTGGCCCGGAGGTGGCAATGCACACGCCCGGGCGGCCAGTGGCGCGCGCGTAGCCATCGGCGGCGTGTGATGCGCCCTGCTCGTGCCGCACCAGCACGTGGCGCAGCTCCGGGTACTCGGGCAGTACGTGGTACAGCGGCAGAATGGCGCCGCCGGGCAGGCCGAACACGAGGTCTACGCCCTCGCGCAGCAGTGATTCGCAAATAATGTGGGCGCCGCTCATGCGCCCGGAGTGTGGGCGCCGATGCGTGAAGGCCTCGGCGGCGGACTCGGCTGGTGTGGCGACGGCCACGTGGACCCTCCTCTTCGGAAACGGCTCGAAAAGGAATGCCCTCCCAGGCCAGGGCCTGCCGCTCATTCGGCAGCACACCCGGCTGCGCCGGCCCGTTCCATTTCGAGGCATCCCCTCTTGGCCTTGTGGGCCAAAAAATCTGCCGCTCGGTCGCGGCTGGCAGCACTGCCCGTGCACTCATGGCCTGGGCTGCGCCACCGGTTTGGGAAACCCCTCGTTCCGCACGCCGTCGTGCGGACAGGTCAAGCTTACGAGAGCCGCCTGCCCCTTGTCAATAAACCTGCCGATTGGGGTGGCCGCGGGGATCGCGCAAACGCCCGCGATCCGCGCTTCTGCCGCCGGTGCTCGACTCCTGCAGCGAGTGGCGAATCGGGTGTAACATCGGAGTCCCACGGACTCCCAGGTGGACAGCCCAAAGGATCGCTAACACGCTTCTCGGAGGGTGCCAATGCCCAGCCGGATACCGGTCAGTCTTCAGGTTAATGGCGAAGTTCACGAGCGGGAGGTCGATGCGCGCCAGCTGCTGGTGCACTTCCTGAGGGACGACCTGGGCCTCACCGGCACGCATGTGGGCTGCGACACCAGCCAGTGTGGCGCCTGCACCATCCTCATGGATGGGCAGGCCGTGAAATCCTGCACCGTGCTCGCGGTGCAGGCCAATGGGTCCACGCTGCGCACGGTGGAGGGGCTGGCGCAGAACGGCAGCTACCACCCGGTGCAGCAGGGCTTCTGGGAGAAGCACGGGCTGCAGTGCGGCTATTGCACGCCCGGGATGATGATGACCGCGGTGTATCTGCTGGAGCAGAACCCCAATCCGACCGACGAGCAGATCCGGCACGACCTGGAGGGCGTGTTGTGCCGCTGTACCGGCTACCACAACATCGTGCGAGCCATCCAGTACGCCGCCGCCGAGATGCGCAAGGCGGGCGCGGCCACGGAGACGAGGGCATCATGACACCCAATCGGCTGCACTACCTGGAGGGTCGCGCTAAGGCCGCGATACCGCCAGCGGCACGCGCTCGCTTCGCCGCGCGGCGCCAGCTGACCCATCAACCGGCACAGAAAGGAGCCTGGTAGGCACATGGCTGTTGCTGCACCACCCAAGGGGGTGTTTGGAGAATCCGTGAAGCGCAAGGAGGACCCCCGGCTGATCAGTGGCAAAGGCCAGTTCGTGGACGACGTGCGCCTGCCGGACACGCTGTACGTCACCTTTGTGCGCAGCCCCCATGCACATGCGCGCATCACCGGTACCGATGTGGCCCGCGCCAAGGCCACGGCAGGCGTGGTAGAGGTGTACACCGGACGGGACGTGGCGGATATCCCTTCCGTCCCCTGCGGCTGGCTGCTGCCCGAATCCGACCTCAAGATCCCGGCGCATCCGGCCATTGCCAGCGATACGGTGCGCTTCACGGGCGACATTGTGGCCGCGGTGGTTTCGCGCTCGCGCGCGGCGGGGCGCGACGCCGCCAACCTGGTGCAGATAACCTACGAACCGCTGCCCGCCGTGACCGATGCCGAGGAGGCGACGAAGCCAGGCGCACCCCAGCTGCACCCGGACGTGCCCAACAACACCGGCTTCCACTGGAACGCTGGCATGGGCGATGTGGATGCCGCGTTCGCCGCGGCCCCGGTGAAGGTGAGCTTGCGCATCCGCAACCAGCGACTCATCCCCAACGCCATGGAGCCAAGGGGCATCGTGGCCAACTATAACCAGGCGAGCGGCGCTCTCACCTATTGGACCTCCACGCAGATTCCGCACACCATCAAGCTGTTGCTGGCCATGGTCATGGGCGTACCCGAGCAGAAGATCCAAGTGATCGCCCCGGAGGTTGGCGGCGGCTTCGGCAGCAAGCTGTACCTCTATGCAGAGGATCTGGCCATGGTGCACCTGGCCAAAATCCACGGGCAGCCCTTGAAGTGGATCGAGGAGAAGCGCGAGAGCTACGTGGCCACCACGCACGGCCGCGACCAGATACAGGACGCGGAGCTGTGCGCCACCGCCGACGGGCGCATCACCGGCCTGCGGGTGAAGGTCTTCGCCAACCTGGGCGCCTACCAGTCCCTGTTCGCACCCGGCATCCCCACCATTCTGTTCGGCACCATGCTCACCGGCGCGTACAAGATTCCCGCCATCCAGGGCGAGGTTCTGGGTGTGTTCACCAACACCACTCCCGTCGACGCCTACCGTGGCGCTGGCCGGCCGGAAGCAGCGCACCTGATGGAACGCATCGTGGACCGGCTGGCGCAGCAGATCGGCAAGGACCCTGTGGAGGTGCGACGTCTGAATTTCATCCCCGCCAGCGATTTCCCCTACACCACACCCACGGGCCCGTCGTACGACAGTGGCGACTACGCCAAGGCCCTGGATAAAGCGCTGGACATCAGCGGCTACCAGGCTCTGCGCGAGGAGCAGCGCCAGGCGCGCGCCCAGGGCCGGCTGATGGGCATTGGCCTCTCCAGCTACGTGGAGATCTGCGGCATGGGGCCCTCCAAAGTAGTGCAGGCCACGGGTGCCCAGGCCGCGCTGTGGGAAAGCGCCACCGTCCGCGTACATGCTACCGGCAAGGTCACGGCCTACGTGGGCACCTCGCCCCACGGGCAGGGGCATGAGACGGCTTTTGCGCAAATGGTGGCCACCGAGCTGGGCGTGGGTTTTGACGACGTGGATGTGGTGCACGGCGATAGCGGCTCGGTGCAAATGGGCGTTGGAACCTTTGGCAGTCGCAGCATGGCTGTGGGTGGCGGCGCCCTCCACATGTCCCTGACCAAGATCAAACACAAGGCCGTGGAGATCGCCGCCCATCTGCTGGAGGCGAGCGTCGAGGACATGGTGTACGAAGAGGGCAACATCCATGTCAAGGGCGACCCCAGCCGTACGAAGACCATTGGGGACGTGGCGCTCATGGCCTTTATGGGGGGCGGCCTGCCCGAGGGCATGGAGCCGGGGCTCGATGCGACAAGTTACTTCGATCCCCAGAACTTCACCTGGCCGTTCGGCACGCACATCGCTGTGACCGACATCGATCGGGACACCGGCCAGGTGCGGCTGCGCAGCTACTACGCTGTGGACGACTGCGGCCCACTCATCAATCCCATGCTCGCCGAGGGGCAGGTGCACGGTGGCGTCGCACAAGGCATTGGACAGGCGCTGTCCGAGCAGGCAGTGTATGACGACAGTGGCCAGCTCCTTTCTGGATCACTCATGGATTACGCCATCCCTACAGCCGAGATGCTGCCTGACTTCCAGCTGGGGCACACCGTAACACCCAGCTCCAGCAACCCCTGGGGCGTGAAAGGCATTGGCGAGGCCGGCACCATCGCTGCCAGCGCCGCTGTCGTCAACTCCGTGGTAGATGCGTTGGCGCCCCTGGGGGTGACGCACCTGGACATGCCGCTCACCTCCGAGCGCATTTGGAACGTCATCCAATCCGCTCCGGCGGACGGGAGGTAACGGCATGTTCCCGAGCACATTCGAGTACTACGCGCCATCGTCCCTGCAGGAAGCGCTGAGTCTGCTGGGCAACGGCAACAAGGTTCTGGCCGGCGGCCACAGCCTGCTGCCGCTCATGAAGCTGCGGCTCGCTGAGCCGGCCGGGCTGGTGGACATTGGACATTTGCCAGGGCTGGACGGCATCCGCGACGAAGGCGACACGGTGGTCATTGGCGCGCGGGTGACGCACCAGGCCGTGGAGCACTCCTCACTGCTGGCCAGCGCGGTGCCGCTGCTGCCACAAACAGCGCGCTGGGTGGGCGACATCCAGGTGCGCAACCGCGGCACGATTGGCGGCAGTCTGGTGCATGCCGACCCAGGTGCGGACCTGCCAGCCGCCATTCTGGCGTTGGATGCCACGCTCGTGGCGCGGGACACGCGCGGCCAGCGGCACATCGCCGCGGGCGACTTCTTTCAGGGCCTGCTGGCCACCAGCCTGGCGGATGAGGAGCTGCTGACGGAGATACGCGTGTCCAAACTGCCGGCTGGAACCGGCACCGCGTATCAGAAGTTTCCGAACCCCGCTTCGCGCTATGCCATCGTAGGCATCGCCGTGACCATCGGGCTGGACAGCGCCGGCGCGATCGCTTCCGCGGCCATTGGCGTCACCGGCCTCGCCGACCGGCCGTTTCGGGCCGCGGCGGCAGAGGCAGCCCTCCTAGGCCAGCGGCCTGTGGGCCAGGAAGTAGCCGCTGCCGCCGCGCTGGTACCGCAGGGCCAGGAAGCGGCCGGCGACATCCACGCCTCGCCTGCGTACCGGGCCCACCTGGCGCAGGTGCTGGCTCAGCGCGCCATTGTGGAGGCCGGCGCCCTCGCTCGGCCGTAATGTGGTTCGGCAGACCACCTGCTCAACGCGGCGGGATTATCGGTAGTTGGTGAAGTCCAGTGGCAAGGGGTAATCCTGCTGCTTCAGCAGCTGAATCGCGTTCTGCAGTTCGTCCTTGTTCTTGCTGAACACCCGCACAGCATCGCCCTGCACCTGCACCCGCACCTTGGGCACATCGTCGCGGATGAGCTTGGTGATCTTGCGAGCCAGCTCGTCATTTATGCCGGAGCGCAGGGCCACGTGCTGCCGGAAGGTGCCGCCCGCGGCCGGTTCGGGCTTGCCGTAGTCGAACACCTTAAGCGATAGGCCGCGGCGAATGGCCTTCGTCTCCAGTACGTCCTGGATGCTCTTCAGGCGGAACTCGCTTTCGCCCGCCAGCTCGATGCTCTCTTTCTCCAGCTCGATAGACGCCTTGGCCCCCTTGAAGTCGTAACGCGTGGCCAGCTCGCGTTTGGTTTGGTCCACGGCATTGACCATTTCCTGCCGGTCATACTGCGACACCACGTCGAATGAAAATTCGCCTGCCACTGCTCCTCAGCCAATCCGTCGAAAATCTTTGCGGACCACCTGGCCCGCGTTACCCAGCGGCCCCATCTTCTGGCCATTGAAAGTCACGCTCACACCACCGGCATTGCCCACCCAGAGGAAGACATCGCTCTTGCCAGTCCAAGTTTCGCTTTGGCCCGCCCTGAGGATGCCCTCAAACGCCTGCTTTCCATCCACTTGCACCTGCGCCCAGCTGTCCTGGCTTACCGTCGCGGTGAGGGCGGCCGCGTTCAACGGCACAACAGGTGTGGGCGAAAGCGCCGGGGTGGGCACGGCCGCGGCACCGGTGGGCGATGGTGTAGCTGTGGGTGGAATGGACGTGGGTGTAGGCAGGGGGGTTGCCGCGGCCGCCGTGCCGGCGTGGCGAAAGGTCTGCACCTGGCGGAAGGCGTACACAGCAAAGATGGCGAGCACCACGACCAGCAGCAGCCCGCCCAACGTGCCGCCCGTGAGCAGTTGACTGGTGCCCCGTGGCCGGATGGTGGGCTGCGGAACCACCACCTCGTCGTCCGCTTCGCCCGGGTGCTGGCGATGATACAGGCTGAGGACGTGGTTGGGGTCCAGCCCCAGGTAGATGGCATAGTTACGCAAGAAGCCCTTGGTGTAGACGGCCCCAGGCAGAAGCTGAGGTTGGTCGTCTTCCAGAGCTTCGAGGTAGCGGCGGCGAATCATTGTTGCCGCCTCCGCTTGGGCTAACGAAGCCCCCTTCTCTTCCCGGGCGGTTCGCAGCAGGTCGCCGAGCTGACCCATAGGTGCTACTTCCAAAAGAACGCGCTGCTTACTTCTGGGAGTATAGCCGCGCCCTTCTCACTGTGCAGCACTGCACGGTTACAATCCAAACAACTTTGGGTGCCCTGGCCTGTCTGCCGCGATCAGTGGCCCGCTGTGGCGCCAGTGATCCGTCGGCCCGCGCGGCCGGCCAGTGAATCGTCGGCTCGCGATCACGATTGTCGCCGGCGCAGCCATCATCATTGTGGCGCTGCTGGTGAACTTCCTCATCCAACGGCGGGTTTCGGCACCACCACCAACCACGCCTACCCCGCGCCCGACCAGCACACCCCTGCCGGTGCCTACCGCCACCCCGGTGCCACCCACCCCCGCGCCAACGAGCACCCACGTGCCCGTAACTCCGGCGCCCACCAATACACCCGGTCCTACGCCACTCCCGGTGGCGCCTACGCCCACCCCCGGCCCGATTGTGACCAACGACAAACTCGGCGTGGGCATTTACAGCTCCCACGTCGTGGTGAACGTGATCCGCGAATTCCGGCCAGCGCTGCTGCTGGTGGAGGATCCTGGAGTTGCTACGGCGCACGTGCTCAGGGACAACTTCCCCAAAGCACTGATCGTGGGCCGCCGCTTTGTGGCCGATGGGGATCCCCTGCTGGCCAACTGCACCGACCCACACGAAGACCACTACGCCAAGGGCGCCGCCTTCGCCGATTACATCTCTCGCTGGGCGGTACCCCTCAAGGGCACCGTCGATGCCTGGGTGAGCGATAACGAACAGGCATCCAGCTCCGATCAAGCGGCGCTGCCCTGCCACGCGGCCTTTCAGACCGGTTTCATCGAGCGGCTGCAGGGCCACTACGGCGTCGCGGCCGTGGCCGGAAACGATGGCGCGGGGGCGCTCAACCCGAGCGACTATCCCAAGTTCTTCGCCAAGCCCATCGGCGAGGCCACCTACTTTGGCATCCACGCTTACGGCAAGCCGGGCGCGAATTCACTGCGGGTGGACCCTCTGTACTACGCCCTGCGCTACCGGCTCATCCACGATGCGCTCGTGAACGCCGGTGTGCCGCTGCCCAAGGGCGGTTTTCTGCTCACCGAAACCGGCCTCTACCAGGGCTGGCGTGGCATGGTCTCGGACAACACCATGGCGGCCGACTTCATCTGGCTGGAGCAGCAAACGGAGCAGGATGCGTATATGCGCGGCCAGATGATCTTTGGCCTGGGCATGGACGATCGCTTCAAGAACTTTGAGCTGGAGGGCACCAACCTGCTGCAGCAGCTAGCCGACTTCAACCTCCTGCACGCGGGCAAGGTGTAGGGCGTTGGACAGAGAGGACGTGCCCGTTCATCACAGCACGACTCGCCTGTCTTCCCTGCCGCGGCGGTTCGTGGGACACTCCTGGGAGAGCATGGCCATGCAACAGGAACCCCGATCCGCTTCGGGCCGCGCGGTGCGTCGTGCACTGGAGTGGCTTTTCGGCGCCGAGGTCGTGTCCGCTCCGGAAGCCGAGTTGGGCGGCTCGTTGGCTGAGTCAGCCGTGGGCAGAAGCGCCGAGAACCCGGCTGCCGGTGGCTCTCAGGCGGCCGAGGATGAGGCAGCGCGGGCATCCGAGGATGCGCCGGCGGCGGACGGGCCGAGCCGGCGGACGATGTTCCGCACCAAGGTCGATCTGCCCGCGGACATGGAGGTCGCGGGTAAGGATGTGTCGGTGCGCGTCGAGAACTTGAGTGGTACCGGCGCGGCGCTCATCTACCACTCCATCGATCCCGTGCCCGAAAGCGGCCTGTGGTTGGACCTCGCCCTGCCCAACCGCCCCAAACCGCTGGAGCTGGAGCTGCGGCTGGTGCACACGCGCCGCTTCACCGATTCTAAGGGCGAGATGGAGCAGATGCTGCATGTCGCCTTCCCCAGCATTCGCCTGGGCGAGCAGGACAACATCATCGCGTACCTCAACAACATCCGCCTGTATGAGGGCAAGCAGTACGCCGTGGCCGCCACGGTGAAGATGGAAGTGGTCACCGGCCGCCGCCGGTTCGCCAAGTTCGTCGGGCAAACGATGGAGATTCGCCCCGACAAAATGAAGCTGATGATGGATGATTTCGACGCCATAGCAGGCTCCGATGTCATGCTCACGGTGATGGCTCCCCACTTCGCCGATCACATCGATGTGGACGACGTGAAGGTGGAGAAGGTGGACATCGTGAGCCCGCGCAAGGCGGAGGTGGACGTATCCATCGCCAAGCCCAACGACAACGTGCTGCTGTTCATCCGCAAGTACTACCCCAGCAGCTCCAAAGCCCGCCGCGCCTGAACCCGCCGCCCCGGCGTTCTACTGCACGATGATGCGGCCCTGGAACGTCCAGCCTATGGTGTCGACGCCATTGGCGTCCTTGTACAGGTGGCTCGGCTCCGTGGACGAGTGGTAGGTGTAGTCGCCGCCCGGAAGCACGAAGTTGTAGCTGTACATCTGGCCGGGCTGGAGCGCGCCGGAGTCGAACGGCGGGTTGCCGTTGTTGTTGACCACGGAGTGGGCCTGCTGGCCCTTGTTGATCCAGGTCACGGTGTGGCCCGCCTGGATGACGACGTAGTTGGGCGTGAAGCCGTTGGCATCGTCGATGGTCACCAGCGGATCCGGCGAGGGCGCGGGTGCCGCGGGCGCCGGTGCCGCGCTGGCGCCGGCCGTGTCGTGCTCCCAGGGGAAGCGTGCGGTATTCAGCCGCGAGACGAGGCCATTGGGGCCGTTGATCCAGGTGGTGTAGCCGTTAGTGAAGGCGGTCCAGTTGTCCGCCTTGCGCCAGACCATGAGCCCCTTGGTCGTTTGCTGCTGTGCGTCACCGTTGCTGGCGTAGCTCTGATTAGTG
The DNA here is from genome assembly GCA_035532895.1 of Chloroflexota bacterium. Classification (GTDB taxonomy): domain Bacteria; phylum Chloroflexota; class JAJPGV01; order JAJPGV01; family JAJPGV01; genus DATKQD01. Next base: position 12,324 of record DATKQD010000264.1, on the reverse strand, counting down.
AGGCAATCGCCCGTGTCCGCGGGGTCCAGGTCGTGCAACGTTTTGAAGCCCAGAACAAACGCGCAGCTCGCGCTGGCAGGCGCCCCGGCCGTAGGCGTGGTCGCGGGCGCCGCGCCGGGAACCGTGACTGTACCGGACAGCGCGTACGCGGTGTAGGCGTTACCGGAGGAGTCGTAGCTGTAACTCGGCTCCGTGGAGGAGTGATAGGTGTAGGTGCCGGGCGAGTCGAAGAGGAAGCTGAAGCGCTGCCCTGGAGCTAGGCCACCGGAATTCACCGTGGGCGAGATGCCGGCGTCCGTGACCACGGAGTGCACCTTCTGCCCGGTATTCACCCAGGTAACGCTGTCGCCCAAACTCACGGTCACCTGTGCCGGAGAGTATCCAGCATCGGTGATGTTCACCACCACATCGCCCGCTGCCCGGGCCTGTCCCAGGCCCACCGGCAGCAGAGGGGCCAACAGCAGGCCCATGGCAGCCATGCGCAGCCTGAGGCCAGTCATTGCCAGCCACTGTACCGCACCACCCGGAAAGATCCGCCCGAAGCCAGCGGGGGCCTCGGCCGGTCCTCGCTGTCGGCACCTCCCGCGGATTGGGCCGGCGGTCCCTTCACCCACCGAGCCGCGGCACGGTTCCAGCCAGGTTCTTTGGGCCTAGAAGTTCGGCCGGAAAGCCATTGGCGGCCCTCAGCCGATCCCCTGTCGCTACAGTTGGCGAGCTCAATCGGCGCTCTGGAGGAACCCCACCCCGGCCGCCGCGGCAGGTTTCCGGCCGAACTTCTAGAAGCGGCCGTCGCGGTAGAGTCGCGGTGCGCGAAGAAGCTGGCCAGCCGGCGCGGGTTCGAGCGCTGCCGCGGCGCGCAGGCAGAGCGCCAGCGAAACGAGAAAGTCGTCGTGCCCATCGCGCGGGTCCACGAAGAAGTTGAGCGCCAGGTTGCCGAAGGTCGCGTAGCGCGCCAGCCGCGCCTGGCTCCAGAACTGGCTCGCCTCTTCGGATTCATCGGCCGCGTACATTCGCAGCCGGCCGCCGTTGATAGCGCTGAGCAGGGCGTAACCCAGGTCCGACTTGAGCGGCCGCGTGAAGCGCACCACGTCCACGCGGCCTGGCAAGGCGCGGTGCAGCCAGCCGGCGACGCCCGCGCCAACGCCAGACCCATCCACCGCGACCGCACGCACCGCCCAAACGTCCCGCAGCAGTCGCAGCAAGCCCTGGTACTGGCTGGCCTGGTCGCGGCCGGTCCAGCAGTAGTGCTGCACCACGCTCAGGAGGGGGTCGCCCAGCAGCTCGGCCGGGTAGTGCACCCGCGCCACCGTCACCACGGTGCTGTCCCGCCCAGGATGACGCTGTCGAATGGCCGCGTCCGGCGCTTCTTCGTCTTCTCCGGCCAGGTCTACGCCGGCCACAAACAGCGCACTGCCCGCGGCCTCCAGCGGCGGCTCATGCAGGCGAGGATGGTCGCCGCGCAGCAGCAGCAACTGATCAGCCGAAAGAAAGCGCCCCACGGCATCGACCGGCTGCAGCAGATACTGCGTGCGGATAATGGGATGATCCTCGCCCAGCCGCCGAATCTCGCCCTGAACAAAGCGGGCATAGTCCTGGTTCGCCTCGGCCAGGGCCGTCCAGGGGTATTCAAAGTGTGCCGCGGGGTGCTCGCGCAGATTGATGGCGCGCTGGCGGGCAAGGATGGTGTCCTCATTCCAAGCGGTGCCGTACAGCACCGTGGTGACATTGGCGGTGGAACCCATGGGGCGGAAGTCCTTGAGGTACTTCTCCTCACCCACATCTTGCGCTTCGTCCAGTTCCAGCAGCAGACTGGCTGTGGCGCCGACCACGCTGGCGCCGTCATCCGCCGAGAGGAAGTGGATGGCCGCCGCGCCGAGGGTGACGATGTAGCCGTAGTGCGACTCCCACTTGAGGCCAGCCGGCAAGCCCGCCAGTACCCGCTCCAACCGCATTTTGGAGTTGATGAGCTGCGGTTTGAAAGTTGGCGCAGCTTTCACGATGGTGCCACCGCGGCGGCGATAGACATACAGCAGGTAGGCTTCCAGCTGGGCTGAGAGCTCATTTTTGCCCATCTGCCGAGCCATCATCACCGTGAAAGTTCGGCCCTGCCGGTGCGTCACCGAGTGCACCACGGCCCGTGCTGGCTCCAGCTGGTGCGGTCGCAGCGGCCGATCGGTCCAGGCGCGGGTGAAGTCCTCAATGTTGCGCGCCACGCGCACCAGGCCTGGTGGCTGCGCGCGAGGGGTCAGGGCTCCGCCTCCAGCTTACGGAGAACGGCTTCGTTCAGCTCGCCCAGCAGGTCCTGCTGATCTGGCTGCAACTGGGACTGAATGCGCACGAGACGCGCCAGCAGATCGATGGCGCGCAGGAGCAGCGCTTGGCGCGGCAGCGGCAGCTCTGCGTCCGGCTCGGGCGCCTGTGCCAGCGCGCGGATGCGCAGCCGCACCAGGGCGATCTCCTCCGCGAGCCCCACCAGGCGCGGCGCCGCCCGAAACCCGCGCGCTTCCTCGGGCCCCATGGGGCACTGGTAGAAGGTGCGCCTGCCGCTCTCTGCCACAGAGGCAACCTAACCAGGAGGAACACCATAGCTGGCAGTCCTCGGTCAAGCGGAAGGCACGCCACCCCGCACGGCTTAGTCCTGGCTCGGCAGCGCCTGGCGCAGGCAGTCAGCGAGACGCCGAATGCCCTCAGCGATATCGTCTTGGGCGATCCAGCCGAACGCCAGGCGCAGGTAAGGGACATCCTGGTCCAGCGAATGAAACGACTTGCCAGTGGCGTAGTGAATGCCCTGGGCCAGTGCCAGCTCCTGCAAGCGGTCGCGATCTACATCGTCCGGCAGTTTGAGCCACAAGAAGAGCCCGCCTTCCGGGCGGGTCCAGTGCATATCCGGCCGGTTGCCAAATTCGTGCTGGAGCGCGGCCAGCAGCGCATCGCGCTTGTGCTGCACCGCCAAGCTGCCCTCCTCCACGTGGCCCCAGAGGCTGTCCTTGAAATACTCGGCCACGATGAGCGACGAAAGGTCGCTGGTGCCACCATCCATCTTCCACTTCAGCACGTCACTCAGCAGTGGTTCCGGAGCGAGAATGTAGCCGAGGCGCACGCCCGGGCCGAGGATCTTCGAAAACGAGCCCAGGTACATCACCTCGCCCTGCTTGGCCAGCTTGTAGAGGGCCGGGGCCATCTGCGGCTCAAAGCTCACGTCCGCATAGCAATCGTCCTCCACGATGCGAACATCGTGCTCGCGCGCCAGCTCGATGAGCCGCTCCCGGCGCTCCAGGGGCTGCGTCGTCCCGGTGGGGTTCTGATAGCTGGCCGTGGTGTAGATGAAGGCTGGCTTACGGCCCAGCCGATCTTGCCGCTCCAGCACCTCCTGCAGGTTGTCCATCTGCATGCCTTGGTCATCCTGGGTCACCGGAAGCAGTTCCAGGCCGTTCTGCTTGAACACGCGAATGGTGCCCACATAGGTGAACTCTTCCACCACCACGCAATCGCCTGGCCTGGCCAGCCCCTGCGCGGAGAGCAGCAGCCCCTGCATGGAGCCGTTGGTGAGGGCAATGTGGTCGATGGGTGGGCGCAGGCCGTGGGAGTGCTCGAAGCGGTCGACTGCTACCTGGCGCAGCTCCGGCAGGCCCTTCATTTCCGGGTAGCGAGCCAGCATTTTACCTACACGCGGAAGCACCCGAGCCGCGGCGGCGGCCAGCCCCGCCGCTGGGAAGACGCCCGGATCCGGGTTGCCGGCGCCAAAGTTGAACTCACGAACCGCTTCTGCCACGGTGCATTCTCCTCGGGGTTGCCGCCACTGGCTGGCTGGCTGGCGGCTGCTGGGTAGTATACGTTTCTTCTTTCTTCGCTGGCCCATTGAGTTTTGGCCCCCACTGCCGCTACGCTGAAAGCACAGGCAAGGAGGAGCACCCATGGCGGTCGATCTGGAATCCACACCCGAGCTGGGGCAGTTCTACGAGGACGTGCAGCGGCACCACATGACGCCCCTGTGGACCGCGGCCGGCATCTGGAACCCGGTGCACCGCGCCATCCCCTACCTGTGGCATCGCGACGAGTACTGGCCCCTCTGCCAGCGCTCGGGCGAGTTGGTACCCATCGAACGTGGAGGCGAACGCCGCGTGCTGGCGTTCCTCAACCCCGGCCTCCCGCCGGAGATGTACGGTGCCACGCACACGCTGTGGGTGGCTGTGCAGTACCTCCAGCCCGGCGAGATCGCCCCCGCGCACCGGCACTCGGCTGGCGCTATCCGGTTCATCCTCCAGGGCGACAAAGCCTTCACGAACGTCAACGGCGACAAGTGCATCATGGAGCGGGGAGACCTGGTGCTCACACCGGCCTGGGTCTGGCACGACCATGGTCACGAGGGCAAGGAGCCCATGATCTGGATGGATGGGCTGGACTTGCCCTTCGCGCGCGCGCTGGGCATGGTGTTCTTTGAGCCCTACCCTCAGCATCGCCAACCAGTTCTCGGCGAGAATCTCACGGAAAAGCGCCACCACATCGGGCAGCTGCGCCCGGCGCTGGCGGAACCCGATCCCACTGGCACCTCGCCGCTGATGAACTACAAGTGGGCTCAGGCCGAAGAGGCGTTGCACGCAATGTCGCCGGAGGACGCCAGCCCCTACGATGATCTGGCCCTGGAATACATCAATCCCTTCACTGGCGGCTCGGTACTGCCCACCATGACCTGCTGGATCCAGCGCCTGCGGCCCGGTGTGCACACCAGGCCACGCCGCCAGATGACCAGCAAGGTCTTCCACGTCTTCGAGGGCCACGGCAGCAGCATCATCGACGGCCAGCGCTTTGAGTGGCACAAGGGCGACTTCTTCTGCGTGCCTACCTGGTGCCGGCACGAGCACGAGAACGACTCCAGCGCCGATGCCGTGCTCTTTTCTGTGCAGGACACACCGATTTTCCAAAAGCTCGGCCTCTACCGCGAGAGCGACGAGTGATGCCGCACCTCAGCCTGCATCGCTGAGGGGCAACCCGGCAGGGGTCGGCAGGCAGTAAGGCGGTAAGATCGAAGGGCAAATGGCAGGCACCGACCAGCTCTTCAAGACCTCGGTGGTCGGCGGCTACGCGGTACCGGAGTGGCTGGCCAACGCCAAAACAGACTTCTTCCAGCGGCGGCTCAGCCGCTCCGTACTGGACACCATCCACCTGGCTGCCCTGAAGGCCGCGGTGAAGGACCAGGAGCTGGCTGGCATCGACGTGGTGACCGACGGCGAAGTGCAGCGCGATAACAGCCTGGACTATTTCCTGGCGCGGCTGCCGGGCGTGGACATCGACAACCGCGTGAAGGCCTACTACCTCGATTTCTTCGATGCCGTGGTGCGATCCGCCGTGAGCCCGGCCCCGCTGGGCCTGCTGGAAGATTACGCGCTGGTGACTTCACTCACCGAACAGCCCATCAAATGCACCATTACCGGCGCGTATTCCATGGTTCGCCGTCTGCGCGACGAATACTACGGCAGCGCCCAGAAAATGGGCGACGCGCTGGCGGAGACCATCAACGGCGAGCTGCTGCGGCTGCAAGCGGCGGGCTGCGCCTACATTCAGGTGGATGACGAGTATATTTCCGGCTTTCCCGAGGAGGCCGGCTGGGCGATGAAGCTGCTTAATCGCAGCCTGGAGGGCATCCACGTGCACAAGGCGCTGCACGTCTGCTTCGGCAACCGTTACGGCAAGCCCTCCTGGGCGGGCGACTATTCGTACCTGCTGCCCGCCGTGCTGGATGCGCATATCGACCAGCTCACGCTGGAATTTGCCCGCCGGGGCTACGCCGACCTGCAGGCACTGCGCGGCACGACCCTGCCCTTCGAGCTCGGCTTGGGCGTCATTGACGTGAAGGACGTGCAGGTGGAAACGCCCGAGCTGGTGGCCAAACGCATCGTCCAGGCCACCAGCTATGTGCGCCCCGAGAAGATCTGGGTGAACCCGGACTGCGGCCTGCGCCACCTGAGCGTGGATGTCGCTCGGGCCAAACTCAGTGCCATGGTCAAAGGCGCCAGGCTCGCCCGCGACCTGGTGTAGCTATTGGCGCCAGCTGTCGCCGGCTGGACGGTATCCTCAGCCAACCTTGGGTTCCCAGGATAAGGACAGGCCAAGCGCAGGGCCGTGGTGCGGCAGATTGTCCTCGAGCCGGGCGCTAATGTGTTGTAGCGGGGGTGGCGACCGTGTCCTCCTTGCCGACGATCTGCACCGGGCCTTGTTCGGCGAAGCCAACCAGCTTGTAACAGTGGACCGGCTCCTGGCGGCCCTTCACCAGAATGTCGCCGCGGTCGATCACCTGCGCGCCGCTGCCGTCCAACTGGTCTAGCGTGGCCTGGGAGAGGATGATGTCGTCCAGCTTGGCCACGCCGTTCAAGCGCGATGCCACATTCACCGTGTCACCGATAACGGTGAACTCCATGCGATCCTGTGAGCCCATGTTTCCTGCTACCAGGCTGCCGGTGTTGATGCCGATGCCAAAGGCGGCCGTTTCGCCGCGCTCCTCCCGGTAGCGCTTCACGAACTCCTGCGCCTCGAACGCCGCGCGACAAGCGGCCAGGGCATGCCCCTCCAAGTCCAGCGGCACGTTGAACATCACCATCACGTCCTCACCGATGAACTTGTTGATGGTGCCGCCACGGTCGATGATGATGCGCACCGCTTGCTCGAAATACCGGTTCAGCATCTCCAGTACATCCTCGGGTCGCGAGCCCTCCGCCGACGAGTGCGCGCCGCGCAGCTCCGCGAACATGATGGTCGCTTCCCGCCGCGTGCCGCCCAGCTGCAGATGGCCGGAAGCTTCCATGCCGGCCAGCTGCTGCGCGACGGCCGGAGTGACGTAGCGCCCAAACATCTCATAAATCTGCCCGCGGCTGCGCTGCTCCTGGATGAACAGGTAAACGAACAGCGCCGCTGAGGAAAGCAGCAGCGCGGCGTCGACGTAAGCCACGTTGGGGATCGTGATCACCTGCTCGTGGGCCGCGCCCAGCACCGGCGGCCGAAAGAAGTTGCCGGCCGTGATCACACCCTCTATGCCGGTGTACACCAGCGCGATGAGCAGAGTGGCCAGCCAGCCCAGGGCGCCAAAGCGCAGAAACACCGCCGCTGCTACCGCGCTGAACAGCACCGCCAGGCCAAATGTCGGCCACGTGCCCTGATAGCCCAGGAAGCGCCCGAAGAGGAGGTCCTGCACGGCGTTGGCCCAGATCTCGACGCCGTCCATCTTGGCGGCGCCGGAGATGGACGTGGGCACCGGAAAGTTATCCGCCAGCCCAGTGCCGTTGTGCTCGCCGACCAGGATCACGGAGCCCTTCAGGACTGCTGGGTTCACCCGGCCGCTGGCCAGATCCACGAAGCTGAAGGTGAGGAAGTGCCCGGGTGTGCTGAAGTAGTCCATCGTCATGCGGTTGTACTGATCCACCGGAATCTTGAACACGCCGAAGTCCACCTGCCCGGGCTTGAACTTCAGCGTCTTCTCCAGGGGTGGGTTCTGGTAGCCGGCATTCACCGCCTGGATAGGCAGCGAGAAGAGCCGCTGATTGCCGCCGAAGGACACGAAGGGCATGCGGCGCACATAGGAGCCGCTGGCGTCCATAGCCACGCTGGCGCGCAGCGCATCCGTCGCCGCGATCAGGGGCGAGAGCTGCTGAAAGCTCCTATAGACCAGGCCCTTGCCGGCGACATAGGTGGGGTTGCCCGAGGGGGGGACGCCCAGCACCACCCACATGGCGTCGCCCTTCTTGGGGTGCATGGCGTTTTCAATCGCGGCTGCCACCAGGTTGTCGTGGGGCTCTGAGCCCTGCAGCGGCAGGTCGAACACCACGTCCGCCGCGCCCGCCAGGTACATGCGCGTGATCAGCTCCGCGTAATGGGCGCGATCCCAGGAGTCGAGCCGGCCGTAGGCAGCCTGGCTCTTATCGTCAATGGCGGCGATGATAATGTTGCCCAGCAGCGTGCGGTTGGCGGCGCGCACCATCATCTGGTCGGTGACCCATGTTTGGGGCCCGGAGAGCGCCTTCGCGAACAGCAGCCCCAACACCAGTAGGTTCACCAGCGCCACAATGCCCAGGCCCAACCCGCCGCGCTTCAGTGCCGCCTTGCTGACCTTCATCGAGCGCAAGAATACGACAGCTTGCCGCGGCGCGCGAGAAAGGGGACATTTGGGGCGCCACGCAGCCGGCTTGTGTAAAATGCACAAATGGGTGCCGGCCGCTTTTTGGCACATTGACCCGTGAAGTCCCGGCCGCCCCGCCCTAGACTAGGTAGGCTAATCGGGAAAAACAGGAGGGTAGGGATGACTCCCAAAGAGGTGCTCGCCTTTGTCAAAGAGAAGGGCCTCAAAATCGTCGACGTCAAGTTTGTGGACATGCCAGGGACCTGGCAGCATTTCTCCATTCCCGCCACGGAGCTGAGCGAGGAGCTGTTTGTGGACGGGCTGGGCTTCGACGGCTCGTCGATTCGGGGCTTTCAGAAGATCAACGAAAGCGACATGCTGCTGCTGCCGGACCCCTCCACGGCTATCGTGGACCCGGTGTGCAAGATTCCTACCCTGAGCATGGTCTGCGACATCAAGGACCCCATCAGCGGCAAGCTGTATCAGAAAGATCCGCGGCTCATCGCCAAAAAGGCTGAGGCCTACCTCAAAAGCACCGGCATCGGCGACACCATTTACTTTGGGCCCGAAGCCGAGTTCTACATCTTTAACAGCATTGCCTTCGACCAGACGAGCCATAGCGCCTTCTACGAGATCGATTCAGAAGAGGGCATCTGGAACAGCGGTGAGCCGGGGCTGGGCCATCGCCCACGCTACAAAGAAGGCTATTTCCCCGTGCCGCCCGTGGATAAGCTGCAGGACCTGCGGAGCGAGATGATCCTCAAGATGGAAGAGGCGGGCATCAAGATCGAGGTGCAGCACCACGAGGTGGGCACCGCCGGCCAGGCCGAGATCGATATGCGCTTCACCACGCTCACCAACATGGCGGATCAGCTGCTGCTCTACAAGTACATCGTCAAGAACGTGGCCGCGGCAAACGGCTACACGGCCACCTTCATGCCCAAGCCAATCTTCGGTGACAACGGCTCCGGCATGCACTGCCACCAGTCCATCTGGAAGGATGGCAAGAACCTGTTCTACGACCCTCAGGGTTATGCGCTCATCAGCGACACCTGCCGCTGGTACATCGGCGGCCTGCTGAAGCACGTGGCGTCCATCCTCGCTTTCGCCGCGCCCACTACCAACAGCTATCGGCGCCTGGTGCCCGGTTTTGAAGCGCCAGTGAACCTCATGTACTCGGCCCGCAACCGCAGCGCCTGCGTCCGCATCCCAATGCTGTCAGAGTCGCCCAAAGCCAAGCGACTGGAGTTCCGGATTCCCGATCCTTCCTGCAACCCCTATCTGGCCTTTCCTGCCATGCTCATGGCCGGGCTGGATGGCATCCGCAACAAGATCGAGCCGCCCACGCCGATCGATAAGGACCTGTACGAGCTGGGCCCGCGCGAAGCGGCCCGCGTGAAGTCGGCGCCTGGTTCGCTGGACGAGGTGCTGGCCGCGCTGGAGCGTGATCACGACTATCTGCTCCAGGGCGACGTGTTCACGCGCGACGTTATCGAGAGCTGGTTGGAGTTCAAGCACGACCAGCGGGTGCAAGTATCTTTGCGCCCCCACCCCTGGGAGTTCCACCTCTACTACGACGTCTAGGCTGTTCTGCGCGTAAGGACCGGTCCGTCAGGAGCCAATGTGCACGAAAAGTGCACATTGGCTGACGGATGGGTGGATCTGGAAGTGCTGAACCTGCTGCACGCCGGGACGGAGCAGGCCAGGGTGACGCATACGCTCACCCTGGCTGGACGGCTGCAGGTGGATGAAGTCTGCTTTCTGGATCAGGCCGGCGCTTCGCTGGATTCCGCCAGGGCGAGGCCAAGCGCCCGTTCGCGGTGGAAATCGGCGTCGCCATACAGCGGCTCCAGGTGCTTGGCGCGCTTGAAGTACAGGTGTAGGTCGTAGTCCCAGGTGAAGCCGATACCACCGTGCACTTGGATGGCGTCGCTGCACACCCGGCGCGAGGCATCGCTGACGAATGCCTTGGCAACGGAGGTGGCGAGCTCGGCACCAGCCGCGGTGGCGCTCAGCGCCCAGGCGGCGTAGTAAGTCGCCGAATGCGATTCCTCGAGGTCCACCAGCCGGTCAGCGCATTTGTGTTTGATCGCCTGGAACATCCCGATCGGCTGGCCGAACTGCTCGCGAGTCTTGGCGTACTCGACGGCCATCTCCAGACACTTCCGCGAAGCACCGAGCATCTCGGCACTGGCGCCCAGCGCTGCCTGCAAGAGGACCTCGTCGAGGATTTGAGCGCCACCGCCCAGGCGGCCGACGAGATGCTCTCGCTCCACCCGAACGCCATCGAAGTCGAGGCGCGACACGCGGTTGGTTGGGTCGAACGTCGATAACGGCTTCATCTGGAGCCCCGGCGTGTCACGTTCGAGCACAAATAGGCTGACGCCCTCCGGCGTCCGAGCCGCCACCAGGATGATGCCTGCCGCATGCGCCCAGGGTACGACCCACTTGGTGCCATCCAGGAGCCAGCCATCGCCCTCTGGGCGGGCGCTAAGCCGCACATCCTCCGGCGACCAGCTCAGGCGCTCCTCGATCCAGGCTAGCGTCGCCGTAAGGCGCCCCGCCGCAATCTCCGGCAAACAGCGCTGCTTCAGCGCCTCGCTGCCGCCGGCCAGCAGCGCCGTGGTGGCGAGCACCGCCGTCGCGAAGTACGGGCTGGGCAGCGCAGCTCGCCCCATCTCCTCAAGCACCAGCGCCTGCTCGATCTGCCCCAAGCCTTGGCCGCCGTGCTCCTCGGGGATCGAGATGCCGATCAAGCCCAGCTCGGCCAGCTTCGACCACGTGTTCCGGTCCCAACCGTCCTCGGAATCCGCCAATACCCGAACCTGAGGCGCCGCCGACTCGGTCGCCAGCAGCTCCCGTGTCATTTGCTGGAGCATCTGCTGCTCCTGGCTGAAGTCGAAGTCCATCGCTAGTCCCTCCGCCCTCGGCTGCGTTCTTGGGCAACGATCGCTTCTCGCACAGGCTCAGGGAAGCGGTCCATGCGCAGATCGCGTGGCAAGCCCAGCAGGCGCTCGCCAATGATGCCGCGCTGGATTTCAGATGACCCCGCCAGGATGGTCAGGCAGCGCGACCACAGATAGCTGTAAGCCCAGTTGTTGGGGGCAGGCTCCCCGCTCATGGTCGAGCCATGATGCTGCACCGCAACGCCATCCGGCAGATCAGCCTCCAGCTGCCCGAAGGGGCCGAGAAGCTCTTGCTGCAGCTCCTGATGGACCTTGGCGGTTTCGCTGGAGAACAGCTTGTCGATGGAAGACTCGGCGCCCGGGCGCTGGCCCTTCTCCAGCTTGGACAGCACGCGCAGGCCACCGGCGCGCATCACCTCGACGTCCACTAGCATGTGCGCCAGCTTCTGCCGGACCAATGGCTCGTCGACGCGGGCCTGCCCATCCGAACCGGGCGTTTGGCAGGCTTTGACCAGGCGCTGCCAGGCATCGCGCCGGCCAGTTGCACCAGCGAGAGTGTTGCCGCCGCGCTCGAAGCCCAGTGTTGTTTGGGCGCCCCCCCAGCCCTTGCCCTCCGGGCCGATGAGGTTCTCGGCCGGGATTCGGACGTCGCTGAAGAACTCCTGGCAGAACTCGGCCTGCCCGGTAATCTGGCGCAGCGGCCGGACTTCGACGCCCGGCGTGTGCATGTCGATGATGAAGTACGAGATGCCGGCGTGTTTGGGCGCGTCAGGATTGGTGCGGGCCAACAGAATGCCGAAATCGGTGTTCAGCGCGCCGCTGCTCCATATTTTGCCTCCGTTGACCACGTACTCGTCGCCCTGGCGGATTGCTGACGTACGCAGCGAAGCCAGATCGGAGCCGGCGTTTGGCTCGGAGTACAGCTCGCACCACAGCTCCTCGGCCGTCAGAATTTTGGGCAGGTAGCGTTTCTTTTGGGCGTCGGTGCCGAGGGCGATGAGTGTCGGTCCCACGAGGCCAATGCCAGCACCGCCAGCGCCGCCGGGAAGTCCGGCGCGGACCAGCTCATCACCGACGATGGCCTGCCGGATGGGTCGCTCCCCCCGGCCGCCGTACTCCTTGGGCCAGCCCATGCCCACGAAGCCAGCTTCGTACAGCGTGCGCTGCCAGGCCTTGCGCGCGTCGACCGTGTCCAGCCTGGGCGGCCGATGGCCAGCCAACCATTCGCGCACGTGCTGCCGGAACGCAAGGTCCTCGGCGGTGTAGGTCAGGTCCATAGTCCTCCTCGAAGCGGTGGTTGTTTGGATGGGT
>DATKQD010000263.1:0-28205 GCA_035532895.1 Chloroflexota bacterium | reverse complement strand
GCCGGAGCACCGGTCGGCACGCTGGCTATGCGCTTCAACGGCATCAACGGCCAGGTCCTGATCCCGAACGGCGACGCCGGAGTCACTGGCGCAGCCACCATCGAAGGCTGGGTGGATGCCAGCCCCTCCTCCACTACTGAGCACTATTTCGGCTGGCGCAATTACACCAGCGCCGACTTCTATATCGACCGCCTCAACAGCAATCTGCTGGAGGCGCGCCTGACGACCAGCACCGGGCGCGCGTACACGCTGTCCAATGTCCCAGCGCCGCAAACCGGCTGGCACCTGCTGGCGCTCACGTACGACGGCGCCAGCCGGTTGACGCTGTATGTGGATGGCGTGGCGCGCGCCAGCATCACCGCCAGCGGCCACCTGCTGGACGATGGCCGCCAGGCCAACATGATCGGCGGCGGCCAGGGGGGCAACTTCCTGCCGGGCAGCATGGCCGCGGTCGCGGTGTACAACGTGGCACTCTCAGCCTCACAAATCGCCAGCCACTTCCACGCCGCGGCCATCCCAAGCCGGCCATCGGCCGCCACGCCACCGCCCGTTCCCGCGCCCGTGACGAGCTCGGTCGCTCCACATCCTGGCAGCCTACCGGCGCATTGGCTCGGCGTGATGGCCAACGGCTATCCGGGCTCCAGCGCGCAACCCCTCACGGACTTCATCACCGCCACCGGGCTGCGGCCGGCTGTCGTGGAGTCGTTCCAGAACTGGACGGATGCCAGCGGCTTTTACAGCTCGCAACTGGATATGACGCGCGGCTTTGGTGCCCTGCCGCTGGTGACCTGGGGGCCCAATGACACTCTGGCGCACATCATCGATGGCTCCCATGATGCGTACGTACGGCAATGGGCACAGCAGGCGAAGGACTATGGGCACCCTTTCATGCTCCGCTTCGCGCATGAAATGAACGGCGACTGGTATCCCTGGGGCTTTGCCTACGGGCACAATGGCAACACTCCACAGCAGTTCATCCAGGCCTGGCGACACGTGCACGACATTTTCAGCCAGGTCGGCGCCAGCAACGTCATCTGGGTATGGTCGCCCAACGCCCGCTGGGGCCCTCCGGACAGCTTCGCCTCCTTTTACCCGGGCGACGCGTATGTGGACTGGATCGCCTTCGACACCTACAACTGGGGTAACACCGGCACTACCACCTGGACGTCCTTCATCAACACCTATAAGCCGTCATACGACGAGATCACGCGACTCACCAACAAGCCACTCATGATCGCCGAAGGCGCCGCGGCCGACGTGCCCAATGCGCCCTACGCCACCGCCAAGGCAGACTGGATTCGACAAGGCTTCCTGACCGACGTGCCCAACGTTATGCCCCGCCTGCGCGGCTTCGTGTGGTTCAACGCCGACAAGGAGCGCGATTGGCGGGTCAACTCCTCAGCCTCTGCGCTGGCCGCGTTCCGCGCCGTGGCGCAATCAACCTTCTGGAAATGAGGGCTCAGCCGTTGAGGTTCGCCTTCTTTTCCCATACCCAGTAATAGCCGTTACCGAGGGTGGAGGTGAAGGGCAGTTTGGCGATCAGCTGGTACTTCCCGCTGCCGCGCAGGATCGGGTCTAGCGAGTGCGCCAGACTGGCGTTGGCCCCATAGTGCAGCTCCACAAGATCCCAGTAGCCGGCCTGGAGCGCCGCCTTGTAAGCCGGCTCGCCCTGCAGGTAATGGCCGGACGCATCCGTATAGTCGAACCAGTACAGGTGGTTCCACTGCCAGAAGGACACCACGTCTTGCAGGTAATAGCGCGGCACCTCATCCTCCTCGGCCAGAATGCGCCCGCCATTTGGCCGCACCTGCATGCGCAGTGTCTGGATGAGCGCGTCGGTGTTACCCCATTCATGGAACAGGCTCTGCGCCTGCCGAAATCCGGCCGCGAACAGGATGAGCAGCACCGCCAGCCCCAACGGCCAGCGCGGCGCCACCCGCCGCACGGGCACACAGCCGCTCACCCAGGCCAGTGCGCAGCCCGCCAATGGGGCGGCGAACAGCATGCCAAAAGCCAGGTGCTTCTGCAGCGATGTCGGCTCCATCTTGTACACGTGATATGCCGGCGCCAGCAGCACGGTGCCCCAGAGCACTAGAGAGATCAACTTCGACCCAGGATGAACCCGGCGCAGCACCAACACCAGGCCCAGCAGTCCCAGCAGCGCCAGCGCTCCCGCCTGCAGCACGCACTGGAGCAGGAGCGAGCTGCGTGTGGCAATCAGCAGTGCGGTGCGCTGCGCCGTGGTGGTCACCAAGCCGGCCCACATAGGCGTTCCGCGAATGGCCAGGGGCGCAGCCGCCAGTGGCAGCGCGGCAAAAAGGCAGGTGAAGGCCGCCCGCCTGGGGCCGTGGTGCCGTTGGCTCTGCAGCCACAGCAATGCCAGCACCGTGGGCACAAACAGCAAACCGGCGTACTTACTGGCCACCGCCAGCAGGCTCACCAATCCCACCACAAGCGCCCAGCCTGGCCAGCGCGACCGGCTGGCGGGGCCTGTGAGGACGGCCGCTACGCCCAGCAGGGCGAGACACATCGCATCGAATGTGGCGAAGTGGCTGAGGAAGAGCACTGACCCCTCCACGGCAAACGCTGCCGCGCCCAGCAACCCAGCGTCTTCACCAAAGAAGCGGCGACCCAGCAGGTACACCATCCCACTGGCTACCAGCATGCAGGCCAGGCTGAAGAGGCGCACCAGTGCCAGCCCGCCCAGCATGTCCAGGGCACCCGCGATGATGGGATACACGTAGGGCATGCCCGAGAAGTAGGCGCCATATGGCTCCGTAACCTTGGGGCCGCCCAGCCACTGCTGCACAATTTGGCGGCCCGCGTAAAGGTACAGTGCCTCGTCCTGGAAGGCGCTGTTCTGCAAGGAGAGCGCCGCGACCCCCTGCAATGTCATGATGGCCGCCAGCGGCAGCGAGATCTGCAAGCGAGCCACCCGCCAGGCTTGGATACGGGGTTGCGAAACCACGGGGAGCGCACGTACGGCCATGCCAGCTTAGCCTCCGATATTGATGCCAGCCAGCGCCACGGCGGAGCGCATGGACCGGAACACGGCCGCATCCGACGCCATGGACCAGGCCTGGTTGTCTGTCGCGCTGGGGTGGTCGGCCGGTGAGCCCTCGTGGTACACCAGCCCCATGACGCCATTGTCTTGGCCAACCGTGCGCCCTACCTGCTCCAGCCAGGCGGCCTTGGCAGCGGGGTTGCCATCCGCGCTCACTTCCAGCAGCAGCGGCTTGCCCGGGTGGCGCCGCAGCACGGCTGCCACGGCCGGCTGGGGCTTCGCCCAGTGCGTCCCCGGATAGCTGATCAAGCTCAGCAGCACCACGTTGATGCTAGAGCTGGGCGGCGCATACTGCTCGTCGCTTGCCGGGTCCGCCGGTGCCCACACCCACGCCACGTTGTGCGCGCCTTCCCGCTGGAAGAGCGACTGAATATGCTCCCAGGTTCGCGGCACGTCCTGAGGGATGCCACCGTTGGTTACCGCGGACGAGATGGACCAGTTGCGATCTACATGTGGCAGCACCGTGAGGTACACCGGCCGCCCGTAGTTGCGAATCTCATCCGCCCAGCGGGTGATAGCCGCGTCGTGCAAGCCGTTGCCAATGGCCGGCAAGCTGCTGTCCAATAGAGGCTCGCCCTTCGCGGGGGCAAACAGGAGCGTAATCCAGGGCGTGCCACCGTGCGCGGCCAGCGCGGTGGCCCAGGGTGTGTCGAATCGATCGGTCAGGTCTTGCGTGCGACCAACAATCGTGAAGGGTGCGCCCAGCTGCTGCGCCAGCTGCGCCGGGCGGGACAATGGCTCGCCGTTGGAGAGCGAGATGCCCAGCTGGGGATGTCCCTGGGCACGGCCGGGAACAAACACCAGCGGCTGAGTGGCGAAGATATTCGGGCTCAGCCGTAGGCAGGCCGTACCCAGCAGCGTCACCGCGATGAGTGATGCCAGCGGCAACGGCTTGCGTACCGGCCGGAAGGCTGCCACTGCCTCGCGCCACGCGCTGCCCCAAGCCCGCACAACAGCCGGCGCTTCCGCGGCCAGCGCCAGCCACATCACCCCACCCAGCATCACCAGGGTATACGCCACCCACAGCGCGCTGACGGTCACCGGGGCCCGGTGAAGCCCACGCGAGGCTGCCAGCCCCAACCCAGCCAGGCAAGCCGCCGCCGCGATCATGTGCGGCACCAGGGCGCTGATCGACCGATTCAGCCCACGCAGCTTGGGTGTCACGGTGAAGGTGCCTCGGCGCCCGAGCGCCACGGTTGCCAGCGCCACCAACAGCACGGGGAAGCTGGCGAAGCCAATAACGATGCCTCGCCAGGTGCTTTTGCCGCGGGCTACGTACCAGAATGCCAGTTGCGATGCGAGCCAGTAGGGCAGGAAGTGCTCCAGGAAGGCCGCCAGGGTAGCGCCGCGCACGGCCGGCAGCCCCGTGATCAGGAAGGCCAGCGGCGCCACGATGTAGATGAGGTCGCGCAGGCCGCACAGGTAGTGGGTGCAGGCCAACCCGTATTGAACGCGCTGCGGCAATGACAGCCCCCGCTTCCGCTGCCCCAAGATGATGGGTCGCCAGTGGCTGCGCAACACGCCCAGCGTCCCAGTGGCCCAGCGCTGCTGCTGGCGAAAGTAGGCCCGCAGGTCCATGGGCCCCAGTCCTCGTGCCAGAACGCCCGACACAAACACGCTGCGCCAGCGTGGGTGCAGCTCGATGGAGGCCATAAAGTCCTCCGTCACCGAGTCGCGCGGCAACCCGCCAATCTCGTCCAGGGCGGCGGCACGCAGCACCACGTTGGTACCGCAGATGAAGGCCGAGTTCAGCGCCGCTTTGCCGGGACACAGCACCTGGTAGAAGAGCTGCTGCTGGTCGCCCGCCCAGCGGGCCACCGGGTTCTCGGTGTTGCGGTAGTACTGGCCGGTCTGCACCCAGCCGATGCTGGGGTCCGCAAAGGGCGGGATCGTCTCTGTCAGGAAAGTCGGCTCCGGCACCTGGTCCGCATCGAAGATGGCCAGCAGCGTGGCGCCGGTAGCGCCAACTTCCTGACGTGCGTGTTCGATGTTGCCTGCCTTGGCGCCTCCACCCTCCGTGCGCGTGATGCAGCGCACCCGCAGCCGGCGCGCCAGCCGCTCGGTGGCCAGCCAGCCCGGCGCACCGGCCACCCGGCCATCGTTGCAGATCACGATTTCTACGCGCGCATGCCGGTGGCGGCGGAGGTAGCGCCGCCGCGCCGCCTGCGCCCCCCGCACGGTGGCCTCCAGAACAGCCACGCCTTCATTAACTGTGGGGATGAAGATGAACACCGGCCGCCACGTGGGGTCTTCAACCTCCAGCAGACGGGGCCCCTGCCGGGGCCATACCGTGACCTGCAGGCCGACGATATGCAGCGCACCGAACAGCTCCGCCGCATACAACGGCAGAGCGATCCACCAAGCCACCCAGTCGATCATGGCGAAGCGCCAGGTGAGGTACTCCACGGCGCTCACCGTGACAAATCCCGCCAACAGATACAGCGTGGCGGCCCGCCGCTCCACGCCGCTGCGCGCCACAAACGCCGCCCCCAGCAGCAGCACCCCCAGCGCGGCCCAGGCGCCCAGATCGGCCGCGCTGAGCCAGATCAATGCGGCCACTGCCAACCCCAGGCCAGCTGCCGGCCAGGCCATGTCTCGCCCCAGCCAGACGGGGCGCCCTGGGTGCCAGGCCGACCAGGCGTGCGGCGTGCGCTCTTTGCCGGCGGGCCAGCGTGGGCGAAGCGTGATCATGCGTTTCTCCGGTACAGAGGTGATGAATGAGGAGCCCGGCCGCGGCGTCAGACGAGGTCGGCCCGCCACACCCACAGCCGGCTGAAGCCGAAGTTCCACAGCGCGCCACAGCCAATGGCGAACACGTTGGCGATGAGGTAGGGCAGCCCGCCCGCTTGCGTGAGCACGAAGAGCGCGCTCAGGGTGAGTGCCATGCCGCCCAGCGACACCAGGTTGAAGCGGGCCAGACGCCCCAGCAGCTCGTTCAGAGGCGCACGCAGGCGCCGAGCCCGAGCAAAGGTCCAGTAGTGATTCAGCAGGAAGTTGCTCACGATAGCGGTTTCAATGGCCACCACGCTCGAGAGCAGGTAGTACAGCCCCGCCTTCTCGGTGAGCAGCCACAGCACGCCGCTGTTCAGCCCCGCGCCTAACAGGCCCACACAGCCGAAGCGACTGGCACGGCCGAGCTCCACCCACCACCCGCGCTGGAGACCCAGGTCCGCTTGTGCAATCACCGGGCAACATCCAGGGCCACGCTGTCCAGCGGAAGCTGGTTCGCGCTTTCGGTCCGCCCGAGCTCGGCCTGACCCCGCGCGGCAGCGCGTATCGCCGGCTGGCACCAACCCAGCCGCAGGCGCAAGGCGAGCAGCATCGCCTCCAGCACAATGCCGGAGGACATCTTGGAGCGGCCACGCTGTCGGTCCGGGAAGGTAATAGGCACCTCAGCGAAGGTCAATTCGGCCACGTGGCAGGCGTTGTTGACCTCCACCTGGAAGGCGTAGCCGCTGGACCGCAACGCATCGAGATTCAGCTCCTCCAGGGCCCGGCGGTTGAACACTTTGAAGCCGCTGGTGCAATCGCGGATGGGCAGGCCCAGCAGCTGGCGCGCATACCAACTGCCCCCTTTGCTAATGGCATGCCGCAGCGGCGACCAGCCAACCGCCTTTCCGCCAGGAACGTTGCGCGAGCCCACCACGACGTCGGCTGCCCCAGCTGCTGCCAGCAGTCGGGGCAGATCCGCGGGGCGATGCGAGAAGTCCGCATCCATCTCCACCACACGGTCAAATCCCGCGGCCAGAGCGAACTGGAAGCCGGCAACATAGGCGCTGCCCAGGCCCTGTTTGCCGGGCCGGTGCAGCACGGCCACCCGCGGGTCCTGGCGCGCCAGCGCATCGGCCAGCTCGCCCGTGCCGTCCGGCGAGTGGTCATCCACCACCAGGAGGTGCAGGTCGGCCGCTAGCCCGAGCAGTTCGGCGGCTAGCTGAGGGAGGTTTTCTCGCTCGTTGTAGGTTGGGACGATGACCAGCGTGGGCACGCGCGCCTCCAAGGTGGATATTTGGATGCCGTCTGTGGTTCGCCCTACCGAGGAGTGGTGGCAGGGCGTCTCAGGCACAGGCAGCGTAGTTCGGCAGGCAGGGAGGAGAATCCGTCAATGCCCCCCTTTGGACTGCCGGGAACCCCTAACAGCGGTGTAGAGGCTCCACGCCCTACCCCCGGTTCCAAGGTGATGCGCTACCGGGTGTTGGCTCAAGGTGCACTCCGAATCGTGTGCCTTCTCCGGGCCCTCGAAGGTGCCCTCTGCGCTTTCGTTCCGGAGGGCTGCTGGCGTGCGCGGGCTCAGGCTTGTGGTGAGCGCGACAGCAGGCCAGGGTAGCGGCGAGATACTGGCCCGAAACCTGCTCGGGAGCGCACGTGGAGAGTCCTCGGCGCGCGCTCCTCCAGCACATCCCACCCTCACGCGCCGAGCGGCATCCTCCCGGGCGAGGAGTGGCGCGCTTTGCGCCGTTCGCCTGCGCCGCGGCACTTCTCCTCACGACGTGCAGCCAATGGGGTTACAACACCGCCGGGCCGGCAGCGCCGTCCCCTCCCGCGCCCACCACCGTCTCAGGGCTACGGACGCGGCCGCCACAAAGGCACCCGGCCGCCGCGCCCACAGCGCCCACGGTGGCCGCACCCGCGCGCCTGATCATTCCCGCCATCGGGGTGAACGCGAGCGTGGAGCACGTAGGGACCACGCCCAGTGGCGCCATGGAAGCGCCGAGGCGGTGGGCCGATGTCGCGTGGTTTCAGCCAGGCTATGCGCCCGGCGTGCCTGGCAACGCCGTGATCGCCGGGCATCTGGATTCAACCACGGCCAGCGCGGTGTTCTGGAACCTACACCGGCTGGTGCCCGGGAACCGGGTGGTGGTTCAGCGGACCAGCGGCGCCGAGGTGAACTTTGTGGTCACGGGGAGCAGCGCTTACCGCTTCGACCGGGTGCCGCTGGCGGTGCTCTTCGGGCCCTCCAGCGTACCCCGTCTGAATCTCATTACGTGCGACGGCGTGTTCGACCGCGGCACCGAAAATTACAGCGAGCGCCTGGTGGTGTATACCAAGGAAGTGGCACCCTAAAAGCTCAACGGGGAAGGGAAGGCAGAGTCAAGAACGGCTGTCGCGCCAACGCCGAAGAGAGCAAGGCCGCGCTACCGGCCTTGCTCCTTCGACGCTGGTTGTCGCCTAAGCTTGGGCGCGCTTGCGCAGAGCGAAGGCGCCCCCCGCCAGAACGACCACGGCCGCGCCCGCCGGAAGCCATGGCGTGCCGGCACCCTGCATCCCGCCAGCGCCAGTGGACGCCGTGGACGATGGCACGGCGCCACCGCCGCCAGTTGTGCCGCTGGTACCGGTGCTGGTGCCGGTCGTACCCGTGGTGCCCGTGCTGCTGCCGGTCGTTCCCGTCGTGCCCGTGCCGGACCCTGTCGTTCCCGTCGTGCCCGTACTGGACCCCGTGGCGCCGGTCGAAGCGCTAGGGCTCGCGCTGGAGGTGGTGCCGCTGCCCGCCGTGCTCGCGGTGGACGGGGTTGGGGTCCCGCTGGCGGTTGTGGACTGAGCCAGCGCCGCGGGAGCTGCCGTCGCCAGGAGCAGCCCCGCGCCGGCGACGACGGAGGCCGGCAGCATAAGTGTTGGTTTCTTCTTCATTAGGTCGTTCCTCCTTTGGGTGTGATTGGCGCGCCTACGCGCTCCGACGGGGTGCATCGCATTCCTCAGGCCAGCTGGTTTGTCCAGGAAACCCTCGCTCAGGGGCCACGGTGGTATGACCTTTCCAGGTGAGCGCTCGGGACATGCTCCTCGCCGGGCCTGTATGCCTAGCGGATATGGGCGTTTCGGGCAGCGAGGGCTGCTTTCAGTTCACACATCGGATCACGATCCTCCGTCGGACACTCGCCGTGGCCCTGGGGCTGGCGCTCCTGGGTTTGGCAGCTTGGCCGCTGGCCCTGGCGCCTGCCATCGAAGCCGGCGCAACCTCTTCGCCGGCGCGGCCGCGACGCGTCGCGGCGCCGGCTCGCGTAACTGCTACCCCGGAAGAATCAGCGGCAACGGCGAGACCAGCTACGACCGCCCAAGCAGCGACCACCACGACCACCAAAGCGGCCGATCTCTCCGCTGGCTGGCTGCACTTCTCTGGCCACGTTACCGCGGCCGCCACCGGCCGGCCCATCTCTGGGGCCGGCGTCTTCCTCAACCACCAGCATTTCACGACGAATGAGTTGGGCTACTGGTCGGGCGATGTGCCTCCTGCGCCACGCATTGACCGCTGGGTGATCGCCCCTGGTTACTATCTGCACCGCTACTGGTACGCCGACCAGCTTACTGGCAGCAACTTCACAGTGTCCGACGCCCTCACCTCGGTTTACGCCGCGGACAACCACTACAGCAGCATGCCTGGCGCCATCGCGCCGCTGGTGGAGTCGGTGAATGGGGCCATCGGCGGCTGGTCGCAGAGCTTTCCCGCTGGAACGCGCAGCATCACTATTGCCGGACTTACCGGCAGCGCGGGCGGACACGCACTGGTCAGCGGCCAGGCCGACCTCGGTTTGCCCAGTGGACTGATCCGGCGGGTAGCGGTACATGTGGCGGCTGGACGCTTTGCCGCGACCTTCCCGCTGGCACAAGGGAACGGCCGCTACCGGCTGGAGGTGAACGATGTGCTGGGTGTAGCGATCATCAACGTGCCGGTTTTCGTTGGCATCCCCTATCAGCTCCGGGTGCCGGTGCCTCAGCCGGTGGGCCTCAGCCAGCCCCAGCTGGAGCAGCAGGCGCTGTCGAGCCTGAACAGCATCCGTGCCGCCCACGAACTGCCGGCACTAAACACGGACGCTGGCCTGCGCCGGGTGGCCCAGGCACACATAGGCGATTGGCTGAGCCACCAGCCGCCGGGAGCCAGTGGCTGGTGGTGCCATTGCTGGAGCGATGGTCTGGGCCTGGCCTGGCACCTGCAAGCGCTGCGCATCCCCTTCCACTGGGCCGCCGAGGGCGTGACCTTCATGTCCGGCGCGGCAGGCATCGCCGAGTTGTACCGCAGCCCTGCGCACCGAGCGGACCTGCTGGGCAGCTACACCCACGTGGGCATTGTGGACATGGGCGCCAGTGGCCGGCCTTACCTGGTGCTGGAGTACGACCGTTAAACTGGGAGCGTGAAGCACCGCGACTACGATGCCGCCAGGCGCTCGATCTGCCCCTTCGACTGCCCGGATGCTTGTGGGCTCATTGGTTATGTGAAGGCGGGCCGCCTGGTGGCGGTCGGCGGAGATCCGGACCATCCGGTGACACACGGGCACATCTGCGCCAAGGTTGCCTTCGATGATCGCCGCATCTATGGCGCGGACCGTCTCACGCAGCCCCTGCTGCGAATTGGGCCTAAGGGCAGCGGCGAGTTCGAGCCCACCTCGTGGGACCACGCGATCGAGCTGATCGCCGGCCGCTTCAAGCAGATCAGCGCCGACTATGGCGCGGAAGCGATTCTGCCGTACAGCTACGGTGGCACCATGGGCGTGGTGGGCGGTGGCAGCATGGATCGGCGCTTCTTCCACCGATTAGGCGCATCGCAGCTGCTGCGCACCATCTGCTCGGCCGCCGGTAATGCCGGCTACCGCTACTCCAACATCGAGAACCGCGGCATCGATCCTGAGGAGACGGTCGACTCGCGCTACATCATCAGCTGGGGCGCGAATCTGGTAAGCGCCAACCTGCACCAGATGACCTATGTGCAGGAAGCACGCCGCCGCGGGGCCAAGCTGGTGGTGATCGATGTGCACCGCAATAAAACGGGCGATGCGGCCGATTGGTTCATCCCCATCTACCCCGGTACGGATGGCGCCTTGGCCCTGGGGCTGATGCACGTGATTGTGGCCGAGGGCCTGCACGACGCGGGCTTTGTGAGCGAACACACCGCCGGCTTCGATCAGCTCGTGGAGCGCCTGCGGGATTATCCGCCGGAACGCGTAGCGGCCATCACTCGCGTGCCGGTGGAGGACATTCGCCGCCTGGCGCGCGAGTACGCCAGCACACGGCCGGCGTTCATACGCATCGGCAACGGCCTCCAGCACCACGACAATGGCGGCATGTGCGTGCGCAACATCGCCTGCCTTCCAGCCCTGGTGGGCGCCTGGCGGGAACCGGGCGGCGGCGCCATGAAAAGCAACGGGGGATACTCCGAGCTGAATGAGGCCGCGCTGCACCGAACCGACCTCATGCCCGCGCCCACCCGCACGATCAACATGAACCGGCTCTGCCAAGCCCTCACTGAAGTCCACGATCCGCCCATTCAAGCCCTGTTCGTGTACAACACCAACCCCGCCGCGGTCGCCCCCAGCCAGGCTAGGGTTACCGCTGGGTTGCGGCGCGAGGACCTCTTCACCGTGGTGCACGACATCGTCATGACGGACACCTGCCGCTACGCGGACGTGGTGCTGCCCGCTACGTCGCACTGGGAGCATACGGACCTCTACAAGTCCTACTGGCACCTGCACCTTGGCCTCGCCGACCCAGTGATCGACCGCGTGGGCCAGGCCAAGCCGAACATTGAGGTCTTTCAGCTGCTGGCCGCGGCCATGGGCTTTCAGGAGCCCTGCTTCGCCGATTCGACGGACGACGTCATCCGCCAAGCTCTCGACCATACGCCGAATCCGCGGCTGCGAGGCATTGACCTCGACCGGCTGCGCCGGGAGCGCGTGGTGCGGCTGAACGTGGCCGAGAAGTACGTGCCCTTCACCTACTTCTACTCCGAAGACATGGCGCGGGACGGTTACGATCCGCTGCCTACCTATGTGCCCCTGCCGGAGGGCGACGACGGCGGGCTCATGCTCATCACGCCGCCCAACCACCACTTTCTGAACTCCACCTTCGCGGGGCTGGAGGAAATGCGCGCACGGGAAAAGGCGCCGCGCCTGCAGATCTGCGCCGTGGATGCCGCGGCGCGCGGCATCGCCGATGGCGACCTGGTGGAGGTGCGCAACGGCCGCGGCCTGTGCGAGCTGACCGCCTGCATCACGGATGCGGTGCGCCCGGGCGTGGTGGTCAGCCAGGGAGTGTGGTGGCCCAAGCACAGCCGCCGCGGCGGCAACGTGAACCAAACCACGCCGGATCGCATCGCCGACATGGGCGGCGGGGCCGTCTTTTTCTCCAACCAGGTCGAGGTCCGCAAGCTCAGCGCCGCCTGCCCGGCCGCGCCCAACGCGGCCACCAGTGATCGCCAGCAGGCGCCCATCTAGCCTTCGCACCGCGATCTACCCCGCCACCGATGCCGGCCTTTCGCTCGCCCGTCCCCGCTGGTGCGTGTGAGAGCGCCGAGTGAGCGCCGTCAACCCGCTGGCCTTGCACACTCCTGCCCGGTCTGGTCGCTCTTGTCGACGACGCTTTCGACGGTGGCATTGTCCGCGCGAGGCCGGCCACGTTTGGGCGGGACTCCGGCCTGCTTGCGCATGCGCCCCGCTTCGGTCAGCGCCTGCCGCAGCAGCATCTTACGCACGAGACGGGCGAGGACACCGCGCCAGGCGCCCAGCGATGGCGCGCAGCCCCAGGAATTACGACCTTTTGGAAGCTCCCAGACGCTTCTTGATGAACTCCAGGATCTGGATGTGCTTCTTGGTGTCGTCCTCCATGGTGACGAGAATCAAATCCAGGAGGCCGCTTTCCAGGTCGTGCACGGACTTCTGGAGGTCCCGCAAGTCATGCAGGTTCTGGTGTTCCAGCTGCGTGAAGCGCTCGGCCTGGGCGGCCAGCGTGTCAACGGCTGAGGGCTTCGGAGCGATATCCGGCAAGGGGTTGCCAGAGCGGGTCCACTCCAGCGACTTGCGCAAGTTCTCCGCCATTGCCTGGAGCAGGCGGTGATGCCGCTCTTCATCCTCCAGGATCAAGCCCATCAGGAAGCGCACGCCTTCGTCCGACGTGTCCTCGGCGGCCCGACGATACGTCTCCAGGCCGGCCAGCTCCGAGGCTTCGTCGGCCTCAATCCTGCTCAGCAGCCGCTCGATTTCGGAGCGATGGTCCGCCGAGAGCGAAACAAGCGGCTTCGACAGATCAACCATGGATTTGAACGCACCTTCAGCCATGCTGGCTCCTCCTTGTTACCGTCTGTCGGCATCATACTGCGCCCACGACCCGCGACCCACGACCCACGACAGCAACAGCCGTCGGCGAATCACGCGGCGGCGGCGAACTCGGGAGTGAGATGGCGAGCAGCGAGCTTCATCAGCGCCACCTGGCGATCAATGTCGCCCTGCCAGAAGCTCAGCAAGTAGTAACTGCAGCCAAGGTCTGCCACCGTGCGCAGCTCACGCCGGAAATAGTCGATCAGCTCCGCCTCGGACATACTTGCGGCGTTCGGCGGTAGCGGTCCGCCGCGCAGGGTGATCTCCACCTCGCGGTCGCCCTGCATGGCACGGATGGCGGCGATAGCGGCGCGCAGCTCTTCGTCTGAGCGGCGGTTGCCGTGCCAGGCGTCGCCCAGGGTGGCCGCTCGCCGCAACGCTGCCGGCGACATGCCGCCGATCCAGATGGGTGGCCCACCGGCCTGCACAGGAGGAGGTGCAAACGCCTGCCCCTCCAGGTTGAAGAAGCGGCCGTGGTACGGCGCACCGGGGGTTGACCACAGCGAACGCAACACCCCAATGCCCTCGTCGAGTACAGCCCCGCGATGGTGAAAGTCGGCGTTCAGAAAGCCGAACTCGTCCGTGGACCAGCCAGCGCCCAGCCCAAGGATGATGCGCCCCTCCGAGAGGGCATCCATCGTGGCGACCTCTTTGGCCACCAGTACCGCGTTCCGCTGCGTCATCACCAGCACTGACACACCCAGCTTTACTCGGTGCGTTACACCGGCCAGCCAGGTGAGCACGCTCAGCGCTTCGTAAACGGATTCGTAGGGAGCTGGCGTACCTTTGGGCAGCATGACGTGATCCGTGGTCCACACCGAGTCATAGCTGAGCTCCTCGGCCAAAATGGCCACGCGGCGCAAGCTATCGGCGCTCGCCTGGGGAAGATAGTTGGGCAGAATGATTCCAAAGCGCATACGCCAGTCTACCCGCGCCACGCACTGTGCCCGCAAACCTTCCGGCGGCACAGTGCGGCATACTGATTCATGGATCGGGGGCTCTCGATCGGGAGGCCGGCCGCGCGGCCGGCCTCTTTCCTGGAAAGCGTGGCCTGCTACGGAATAACTTTCAGCCCAAAACGATCGGGCTCCGAAAAAGTCCCCTGGTACAGCTTGGCCGAGAGCGCCGCGAAGACGGCGTTCGGATTTTCGGGGTCCAGCACAAAACGGGCGCAAGCGTTGGCCGCCAGGCCAGCCAGCTGCAGGCCGCTGACATTCTGCCGGGCGGGGCGGAGGTCCAATTTGCTGAGCCGGCTGGAGAACTCACTGGGCGAGTGGTAGTACGAGCCGTGCGCCAGCTGGTCAGCCCACACAGCCCGAAACTCCGCGTCCTCACGCCGCCCGTGTGCCTGCGCCACCACGGCGGCGCCATCGTGCCGTGACGCCAGCAGGTACACCAGTCGCTCCTGAATGAAGGGCAGCGTGAAGGTGCAGGCGGCCCGGCCAAAGGGACCGTATTCACGCTGGTGCATGTGCTTATTGAGGCAGGCGGCGATGAGGATCAGGGGCAAGCTGGCCAGTAAGTCGCTCAGCTGCTGGCTGAAGCGGCGCCGCTGCTCGGGCACGTTGAGCAGAGCAAACGGCCCCCGCTGCTTGGCAATGTCGCGCGGGTTCAGCCGCGCTTCTTCGCTGCCGAGCGCGCTCCGTTTGAACTGGCGCAGCTGCCGGTCCGTGCGCGCCGCGTACTCGCGGTCCAGCACCACCACGGCAGCCTGGCCATACACCGGAAACTCGGCGTTGGCCGTGTTCAGCCCGCCATCGCCCGACTCCGCCATGAATACGAGATACATCGCCCTCTGCCTCAAGCCCGCGGCAGGCTTTGCGCCCGGGTGCCGCGCCCTACGCCTTCGCCACCGCGCTTTCCAAGAATTGCTTCGAGCAGCCGCGCTGCCCGACTGAGACCCTGTATAAACCTGTCCTTTGCCGGCAGGGGCCGGCCGGCTACAGGCGCGAGGGACGCAGCACCATGCGCCGCGGATCGCTCTCGAAGCCCGCGGCCGCCAACGGGGCTTCCGCGGGCGAGCCAGCCACTGGCTGCCCGTCCCATGTTTCCACCTCCAGCCGCTTGATTCGGCGCACGCTGGCCGGTGCGCCAAGCAGCGTCGGCAGCAACGGCAGCGCCTCCAAAGCCTGCTCGTTGAGCGGCACGAGATCGCGGCCCTGTCCCTCCACCGCCAGCGCCGGACAACCGTTCAGCAGGCCCAGCCAGTTACTGGGCAGGCGCGTCACCCGCCGTTCGCCCGGGAAGCGGAGCACGCCGCCGTAGGCCTGAGCGGGATCGGTCGCATTCACCAGGACGCACCCCTCCCGCGGCTGGCGGAGCTGCTCCACCGCGGCGGGCAAGGCAAATTGCGCCCCGCTGAGGCCCTTCACGAAGTAGCCGCGGCGCACGTGCCCCAGCGCTTCGCGTCGTTTGAGCACCTGGTAGAGCGCTGGCCAGGGCCTACCCTCCGCGAGCGCCATCTCGCGCGCCACAATGCCGTAGCGCTGCAGCAGCTGCTGTGCCCAGGCTTCGGCCTGGTCCTCCGGCGGCGCTGCCTCCGGCTCCGGAGGGAGCGACCAGCGTCCTTGCGCCACTGGCAACCGGGGCTTGGCCCCAGCGTCGCGGTGGTAGGTCCAGCGGCTGCGCGGGTTGAGAGCAGGCGCCGCGGCGTCGGCCATCGGCCGGCGCGGCGAGCGGACCGGATCGAAGGTGTCGTTCGTGGCCTGGCCGGCCCACACCAGCTCCCAGAGCGCGTTGTAGGCCTTCGGCATGCTCAGCGCGCACCCCAGCGCCACATCCTGGAGGAACGACGCGCCGTGCACCCGCAGCCAGTGCCGAGCTGCGCACGCCGCGGGGCTGAGCTTGTTGGGCAGTGCTGCCAAGGAATCATCCAGCAGGCTAGCGGGTTGACTGCGGGCAAGCGGCCCGCCAGCCCTCGCGTCTGCCGCTGGTGCGGCGGCAGCGGTGGTCCCCAGGCGACGAGGGCTGCCGCTATCCAGACGCACACCCAGGGCAGCGAGGTCCTCACGAGAGTACAGGGCAATGCGTCCCTTGCCACCGCCAGGTGTGGTGCTGCCCAGCCAGACCACCTCGCCCGAAGCGCACAGTTGATCCAGCCAGGCGGGCTGATATCCCTCCAGCCGCCGGTGCAGCACCTCCGGCTCCCAGAGCTCCATGGCCAGCGGCAGACCCTGCAGTTGCTCCAGCACCTGCCGCAGCCCGGCCAGCCCGGCCGGTTTGGCTGCCCCGCTGACGTGCTGCCACTCCAGCAGGAACGCGGCAAACTGTTCCGGCTCGCGCGGCTCGATCTGCTCGCGCAGGATAGAGAGGCTGCGCCGGTGGAGCTGGCGCAGGTGCTCTACCAAACACCACTCCTCGCCCGTTGCGCCCGGCGTGAAGCCCCCCAGCGCCACACGGCCCGCTGCCAGCAAGGCCTGCAACTGCGGCTGTGGATCAAATCCGTACCGCGCGCTCACGGTCGCGGCGAAGAACGGCCCATGCGCGGCGGCGTAGTGCTCCACCAGCTTCAGCCGCGCGGCGGCTTGTGTTTCGCCAGGTTCCCCACTCAGCGCCAAGGCGCACCAACCGGCATATTCCGCTGGAATAAAACGCCCAGCGCCGGCTCGTTGGCCTTCCATCAGCGAGACCACCTGCCCGCCCTCCAGCAGCTCGCGCAGCAGCTCAGCGCCGTTTGCCTCGCAGCGCTCGTCCACCTCGGCCGGGCTGAGGTCCACCAGTCGCAGCAACGCCTCCATCAGCTCATCGGCCGATTCGGCCTTCCAGCCAGGCAGCGTCCGCTGCAGCCGCCCATCAAGATCGCGAATGGCCGCCGGCTCGATCAGCTCTCGCAGGCTCTTCGCGTCGATGACTTCGCTCAGCAGGTCGCGGTTGAGGCTGAGCATCGCTCCCGCGCGTTCCGCGCGCGGCGCGTCCGACGCATACATGAAGGCGGCGATGAAGCTGAACAGCAGATCAGCCGCGAAGGGTGAGGGTGCCGCCGTGCGGATTTCCACCAGTTCGACCGCGCCCAGCTCGATCTGCCCAAGCAGTGAACGCAGGTGCTCCACATCCAGCAGGTCGCGCAGGCACTCCCGATAGGTCTCGATCACCACCGGGAAGGATGCATATTTGCGCGCCACCTGCAGCAGGTCCGCCGCCTTGATGCGCTGCAGCCACAACGGCGTGCGGCGCCGCGGCGACTGCCGCGGCATGAGCAGCGAGCGCGTGGCGTTTTCGCGAAAGACCGAGCCGAACATGGCCGAGCGGCTCAATTCTTCGACGAGCAGATCCTCCAGTCCGGCTGAAGTCACGCCGCGCACCACATCCTCTGGAGCGACCACGCCCTCCGGGAAGCGCAGGGCAATGCCATCATCGGTGCAGATGTGCTCCACGTCGATGCCCGTCCGGCCGCGCACGACCGCGGCGAGCGCCAGCGCCCAGGCGCCGTTCACCCGCCGGCCATAGGGCGAGTGGATGACCACGCGCGGCTGGCCCAGTTCATCTGTGAAGCGTTCGATGGGAATGCGGTTCGGCGCTGCCAACCAACCCGCGGCGGCCCGTTGCTCCGCCAGAAAGTCGATCAGGTTGCGGGCCGCCGCCCCATCGAGGTCGTACTCCGCGGCTAGCCAGCCGGGCAGCGTGGGGTCCGCCAGCCGAGGCTCGATATCACGCTGGAACTCCGCCACCAGGCGCCCCACCTCGTACGGCCGTCCGGGCCCATCGCCATGCCAGAACGGCAGGCGCGCCGGCCCGGGCGGTGCAGGAGACACCAGCACGCGGTCGTGGCCGATAGCCTGCACCCGCCAGTTGCTGTTGCCAAGGATGAACACGTCGCCTACGCGCGACTCGAACACCATCTCCTCGTCAAGCTCGCCCAGTTTGGTGCCACTCTCCGCCAGGTACACCCCGAAGTAGCCGCGATCGGGAATGGTGCCACCGTTCACCGTGGCCAGCAGCCGCGTACCATCGCGCCCGTGCACGGTATCGCGCACGCGATCCCAGGCGATGCGGGGCCGCAGCTCCCGAAACTCCGTGGATGGGTAACGGCCGGAGAGCATTTCCAGCACGCCCTCCAGGGCGCCGCGCGTAAGCTCAGCATAGGGATACGCCTGCCGAACGGTCGCCAGCAGCTGCGGCACCGGCCACTCATCCAGCGCCGCCATGGCGCACACCTGCTGCGCCAGCACGTCCAGGCAATTGCGGGGAACGGCCGTTTCCTCCACGTTGGCGCGGTGCATCTCGCGCGCGAGCACGGCTGCTTCGAGCAGATCAGATCGGAAGGACGGCAGGATACGGCCCGCCGAAACCTCATTTAAGGCGTGGCCGGCACGCCCGATGCGCTGCAGCCCGTGCGCCGTGGACTTGGGCGATCCCACCTGAATCACCAGGTCAATGCTGCCCATGTCGATGCCCAGCTCCAGGCTCGACGTGGCCACGATGGCCTTCACCCGGCCCACTTTGAGCGCCTCCTCTGTGTCGCGCCGCTGCTCCTTGGAGAGGCTGCCATGGTGCGGCCGCGCCACTTCCTCGCCGGCCAGGTCATTCAGGTGCGCCGTCACCCGCTCGGCCACGCCGCGGTTGTTCACGAAGATGAGCACCGCGCCGGCGCTGCCGCTCACATACTCCAGCAGCTTCTGGTACATGCCGTTCCAGGAGGATTGCTCCGGCAGGTTCTTGAAGTCCTCCACTGGCGAGACCACGGCTAGGTCCAAGGCCTTGCGCACCCCGGCGTCCACAATGGTGACGGCGCGCCCCGAGCCGCCCAGAAAAGCGGCGACCTCGCTCAGCGGACGCTGCGTGGCCGAGAGACCGATGCGCACGAACCCTCCGGCTGGCCCTTTGCCGGGGTGGTGGTCGCCCAGGCCCGCGGGTGCCCCATTACCGGCGGATTCAGGCTGGGGATCGGGCGGCGGATCATCGCCCGGCCCTGGCAGGCCCCGGACGAGTGCCTCCAGCCGCTCCACGGAGAGCGCGAGGTGCACCCCACGCTTGGTTCCGGCCAGCGCATGTATCTCATCCAGAATCAGGTAGCGGACGTGCCGCAGTGCCTCGCGCCCGCGCTGCGCGGTTAACAGCAGGTACAGCGACTCCGGCGTGGTGATCAGCACGTGCGGTGGATGGCGCAGCATGGCCGCGCGCTCGGCGGAGGGTGTGTCGCCGGTGCGGACGGCGGTGCTGATCTGGGGCAGCTCAAGGCCCAATCGCCGGCCCGCTTCGGCGATACCGGCCAGTGGCAGCTCCAGGTTCTTGTGAATGTCGTAGTTCAGCGCTTTGAGCGGCGAGACGTACACCACCCGTACGCCTGGGCCTGGCTCAACCAGCAGCTGGTTGATGCACCACAAAAAGGCCGCCAGCGTCTTGCCGGAGCCTGTGGGCGCCAGGATGAGCGTGTGCTGGCCCTGGGAGATGGACGGCCAGCCCAGCGCCTGTGGAGGGCTGGCCTGCCCGAACGTTTCCCGGAACCACGCCGCCACCGCTGGGTGAAACGGGCTCAGCGCATCCGCCAGCGCATCCATGGTGCAGATTGTGCCGCGCTCGGGCGTTACGCGCCCGCGACGCCTGCAGCAACACGCTCAGCGCGGCTGAACACTGCGGCAACACGAGCACGGCGAACAGAGACCGGCATATGCATCCGACCCCATGGGCCCACCGCGAAAGCCAAGTGCGCCTGGGAAGCGTTGGTCAACCTCAGCCCTCAGTCGTCGTAAACAGCTCACCCTGGGGCTGCTGACTGCCTCCCGGCAAGCTGCTGGCTGGTGCGTTGGCTGGCACCTCGCCGGCTGGTGCCACGTCTTCGGGGGCGGCCGCCTCGCCCTCAGCCAGCAGCTCAATCTCCTCAGCTGTCGCGGCCGGCATCTGCCGAAAATCCATGGCCAGCCGAAAGAGGTCCTCGCTGGCCACGGGCAACGCATCCTGCAAGCTCCTCTCGGCCGCCCAGCCCGGTGCGTCCGCTGCATTCGAAAGCCCGGCTTCCCGCACCAGTTGCTGCAACAGCATCTCCCGCTCGCGTTCAATGCAGCTGAGTACGACGCCAAAGGCCATCATCTGCCCCGCCACAAAGTTATCGGTGCCGCCCACCTCAACCTCCTTGCGGGCCTGGGCGACCGCCTCTTGCACAGCGCGCGCCAGCAGGTTAAGCGCCTCCACCGATCCCTGCCGCCGGGCCGACTCGTCCTGCGCGGGCGCTACCAGCGGGGCGGGTGCGGAACTACGGCGAAAGATCACGCAGACATCGTAGGCCGCCCCGTCTCATGGCGGCAACCCTCAAAACTACTCAGATCGAAGCGGGGTGACGCTCAGGGGCAAACTTCCGAGCACTGGAAAGCCGCCCGAATGACCGGGCGTTAGCGGAAAAGACATGCTGGCGCTGATCGATTGGCCGCCGGAGCAACTCGGCTTTCCCGGGTTCACGGCATTCGAGGTGCACGTGCCGAGCCGGGCGCTTAGGCAGCAGCGCCTGAGTCGGACTGCCTCGCCGCTGTGGTCGCCAGTGCCGAAAGGCTTCGCCGCCTGCACGATGTTCCAAGCGGCGGCACAAAGCGGCCTCGGCAGTTCAGGGACGGCCGGCGGCGTCGACCAGGTCGCGCGTGTACTCGTAGTAGGCCGCGGCCTCGGACATGGAGAAACGCTCCTTCTCGAAGGTGAGCTTCGGTTTGCCCTGGTCGAGAGCCAGCTTCACGCCCATCGTGGAGGGCCACGGGCCGGCGCGCATGGTGCGCGGCATGTCCGGGATGAGCGGCCCATCGCGCCTCAACAGACCGGAGGGTGGCGCTGGCATGAGCTCTGGTCGCTGCGCCAGCAGCAGTTCGTAGGCTGCCACACTCCTGCGCACGCTGGCCGTGTAATCGCCATCGGCCAGCGCCTGGTCGGCCGCCGCGAGGGCCGCCCGAACGGCCTCACTGGGTGGCTCAAATGCTGTACCGGCCATCAAGCAGCCCTCGGCCTGGCCATCGGACGGCTCATCAGATCGTGCTGTTCACCGGGAACTTCACCCCGTCCAGCTGCTGCTCGCGCCACCGCTGGTGCAGATGATGGCGCTCTTTGAACTCCGGCATGACTTCCCTGGCGAACAGCTCCATCGATTCCAGAATCTGCTCGTGCCGCCGGTTGCCCACCTGAGCCAGGAAGAACACCGCGTCCATATGCGCCGCCTCGTAGCGCAGCAGGTTCTCGCGGATGAACTTGGGGGACCCAATGAACAGGCCTCGCCGCGCGGCCCGGTAGAGGGTCCTCGCGCCCTCGTCCTCGGGCTCGTTGGCGGTGGCCGCATCGCGCTCCTCGGCGGATTTGGCGGATTCCACCCGCCGCAGATACTCGCGATAGATATGGTCGTGGCCCCAGTTCACTCGTCCCAACGTCCAGCCGATGGACAGCCCAAAGAACTGCGCGCCGGGTAGGCCAATGTCCGTCGCTTTCTCATCCGTATCGGCGCACAGCATATTGCCCACGGAAACCAGCGCCGGGTTCATGGCCGCGCCGATGGGGCGGCGGCACTCGCGAATCAGCTGGTAATAGCGCAGCACGCGCTCCTCCGCTTCTTCCGGCGTTTCAAAGCCGAAGCCCAGCGCGCCGATGCCCATACGAGCGGCCAGCATGGCCGTTTCGCGGCGTGAGGCCGCCACCCATACGGGAGGGTGCGGCTTCTGGAGCGGCTTGGGGATGACGTTGCGCTCCGGCATGCTGAAGTGTCTCCCCTCGTGCCCAGGATAGGGCACCGAAGTCATCATCCGCAGGCATTCCCGCGTAGCCTCTTCCCATGCCTCCTTCTTTTCGGCCTGGGTTGTCCCGAAGCCCTGCAGCTCCGCTACCGTAGAGCCTTCGCCGGTGCCGAACTCCACTCGCCCGTTGGAGATGATGTCCAGCGTGGCAACGCGTTCCGCCACGCGCGCGGGGTGGTTTTGCTTGGGGGGCATGTGGATGATGCCGTGCCCCAGGCGAATGTTCTTGGTGCGTGCCGCGGCTGCGCCTAAGATCACTTCCGGCGCGGAGCAGTGCGAATACTCCTCCAGGAAGTGGTGCTCCACCGCGAAGGCGTAGTCGAAGCCGAGCTTATCCGCCAGCTCGATTTGCTCCAGCAATTGTTGTGTGCTGTTGAGCTCGTCGTTCTCGTGCCACTGCTCGCTGTCGGCCGGCCGGGGAAGCTGCTGCAGGATCTGAAGCCCGAATTTCATAACTCTTTCGTTCTCCCTGGAAGGCCGTGTCCGCCAGCCTGGACCCAACGGTCAGCCGGCTTGGTCTAATTACGCCCCAGCACATCTGCTTCCGTCAAGTGCTTCGCCGCGTCCCGCCTCACCGTCAAAGAGCGCGGCGCCTATGATTTCAGCCATGTCCGCTGAGGATCTGGCCTGGAGCACTATCAGCAGCATTGCGCCACGGCTCTGGGCTGGCGAAGTGTCCGCGGTGGCGCTGACGGAGGCCTGCCTCGAGCGCATCAGCGCGCTGGATGGGCGCATCAACGCTTTCATCACGCTGCTCGCCGACCGCGCGCTGGAGGAGGCGCGGACGGCGGACGCCGAGATGCGAGCCGGGCACTATCGGGGGCCGTTGCATGGCATCCCACTGGTGCACAAGGACCTCTATTACACGCGCGGCATTCGGACCACGGCCGGTTCCAAGATTCTGGCGGACTTTGTGCCGGATGAGGATGCCACAGTGGTTGCCAAGCTCCGCCAGGCTGGCACCATCCTGCTGGGCAAGGTCAGTATGCAGGAGTTCGCCCTGGGCGGCAGCAACAACAACCCCCATTATGGGGCGGTGCACAACCCCTGGAACCTGGACTGCGTACCAGGCGGCTCCAGCGGTGCCAGCGCCGCGGCTCTCGCGGCAGGCTTCTGCCTGGCGGCTACCGGCAGCGACACGGCCGCCTCCATCCGCCACCCGGCGCACATGTGCGGCGTGAGCGGCATCAAGCCCACCTACGGTCGCGTGAGCTGCTACGGCGTCGTGCCGCTGAGCTGGTCTCTCGATCATCCCGGTCCGCTGGCACGTTCGATCGCCGACTGTGCTCTGCTGCTGCAAGCCATGGCTGGCTACGACTGGCGCGACGCTGCTTCAGTCGATCGTCCTGTGCCGGACTTCAGCGCCAGCATCGAAGCCGGTGTGGCCGGCCTGCGGGTGGGGGTACCGGTGAACTACTTCACCGAGCAGGTGCAGGCCGACGTCGCGGCGGCCTACCAGGCCGCCCTGGGTGTGTTGCGCGACCTTGGGGCGGAACTGGTGGAGGTGCGCTTCCAGGACATTGGCCCCTGGCAGCGCCGCTCCAATGCCGAGGCCGCCGTGTACCACGAGCAGTGGCTGCGGGAACGACCTCAGGATTACGGCGCGGACATTCTGCCGGGCCTGCAGGCGGGCCTGGAAGTGAGTGGCTTGGACGTGGTGAAGGGCGTCCGCACCCGCGCAGCTCAACTCGTAGACATGCGCCGTGTCTTTCAGAACATCGACGTGCTGGCCACGCCCACCGTACCGGTCACCGCCACGCCCATCGGCCAGGCCGACGTGGACATCAATGGCCAGCGCGAGCCCGTTGTTGGGCACTGGGTGCGCTTCACCTCCCCCTTTAACAACACCGGCTTCCCGGCCAGCTCGCAGCCGTGCGGTTTCGACCGCGCGGGCCTGCCCATTGGCCTCCAGATCGCCGGCCGCCTCTGGGACGAAGCCACCGTGCTGCGCGTGGCCGCCGCTTACGAGCGCGCCACCACCTGGCACCTGAATCACCCGCCTCTCAGCGGTTGAAGGGCGCGATTCAGCCCTGCAGCAGGCGCTGTCGCAGGTTTTCCGCGAATTCCGCCATCAGTTGCTCGGTTTTCCGGCGGATGAGGGGCTGGCCGAATTCGCCCAGCTTACCCTGAATCTCGGCGTTGGTGGTGATGTCGAGCTGAACCTCGTTCGGGCCAAGCTCCCGCAGTTGCAGGTCCAGGCGGGCCGCCACCGCACCGGCCACCTTGGCATCGCGCCCGCGCACGGCAATGCTGGCGCTGCCAGAGGCTTCATCGTGCCGGTCCAGCGCCAGCGTGCCCGCGAAGGAGAGCGACACCGGCCCCACACGCAGGCGCAGCCGGCCTTGATAGGTACCATCGCCGGCTGATACCACCTCATCCACGCCTGGCACGCAGCCGCACACCGTGGGCACGTCCATCAGCAGGGCCCACACGCTCGCACGCGGCGCCGGCAGCACGGTGCCGTGCTGGAATTGCATCAGTGCTGTGCCACTGCGCGGGCCAGCGCCTGCTCCAGCGCGCGACGAACGAACACTGGCACCATGGCGCGCTTGTACTCCGCCGAGCCACGCCCATCCGAAAGAGGGTTCGCGATGGCACGCGTCGTCTCGGCGGCCGCGCGCAGCAGTTCGGCCGAGGGCGGCTGCCCCAGGAGCAGCCGCTCCGCCTCCGGGCAGCGCAGCGCCGTCGGCGCGCAGGAGCCGATGGCGATGCGCGCGTCGCGGATGGTGCCCTCCTCCACTACCAGCACCGCGGCGGCCGACACCGTGGCGTAATCGTCCGCCGATCGGGGCAGGAACTTGAAGTACGAGGAACCCGCGTTGGGCGGGGGGAGGGCGGCGTTCACTTCCAGCAGCAGCTCGTCCGGCTGGATAGCCGTTTCGTAGTAGTCGCGCAGGAAGGTAGCCAGCGGCAAGGTGCGGCGGCCGCCGCGCGAAGCCAGCGTGACTTCGGCGTTCAGCGCCAACAGCGCCACCGGCGCATCCTGGTTGGGATCGCCGTGCACCAAGCAGCCGCCCACGGTCGCCACGTTGCGGATGCGCGGCGTAGCGGTGCGGGCGAAGGCATCCGCCAGCAGCGGCGCCGCCTCTGCTACCAGCGGCGAGGTAGCCACAGCCTGATGCGTGGTCAACGCACCCAATCGCAGCGTGCCATCCACGCGGGCCAGGCCATCCAGTCCCGGCAGCGCGCCGAGGCCAATCAGCGCCTCGGGGTTCACCAGGTGCTGCTTCATCATGTTGATGAGCCCGGTGCCACCTGCGACCACCTTGGCGTCCATGCCCCGCTCTGCCAGCAGACCGAGCGCCTCATCTACACTGCGCGGCGCCAGGTAGCGAAAGCTGTTCACTGCGCCGCCTCCGCTTGGGCCGCCTGAAGGATCGACTCCATGATCTTGTAATAGCCGGTGCAC
This sequence comes from Chloroflexota bacterium, assembly GCA_035532895.1. Taxonomy (GTDB): domain Bacteria; phylum Chloroflexota; class JAJPGV01; order JAJPGV01; family JAJPGV01; genus DATKQD01. Next base: position 2,957 of record DATKQD010000263.1, on the reverse strand, counting down.
CGGCAGAGGTTGCCCATCATCCACTCCTTCACCTGGTCCGGCGTGGGCCGCGGGGTGTGATCCAGCAGCGACCGCGCCGCCATGATCTGACCAGAGGTGCAGATGCCGCACTGGAAGCCGCCATAATCCATGAACGCTTGCTGCACAGGATCAAGCTGCCCGTCCTTCGCCAGGCCCTCGATGGTTTGAATGTCGGCACCATCCGCCATGACCGCGAGCAGGATGCAACTGCTCACCATGTTGCCGTTCAGCAGCATGGTGCAGGCACCACACACGCCCACGCCGCACCCCTCGACGCTGCCCGTAAGGCCCAGGTCGTAGCGGATGCAATCGATCAGCGTGCGGCTGGTGGGCACCTCCAGCTCGTGCTTCTGCCCGTTCACCGTGAGTGTGATGCGCTGTTTGATGAGCTCCACGCGCCCTCTGTCTCCTCTGATGTCGCGATTGTCCGCGCCAGCTGCCACGCTGCCGCCGCGGGGGCGGTTCCGCGCCGCCACGGCCCCTAGCATACCGGTTACGGGTCGAGTGGCGAGCCGCCAGGAGCCGAGTCACTGCATTCAGGAGACGAGTCGGGTTGCTAAGCTTGTGCCGCATCAACCGGGGGGTGAACAGGCAGTGAGCTGGTTTTGGATGAATCAGGCGATGGCAGATTTGGCTTCGGCCGCCAACCTGGATCGGTTTACCGGCGATCCCACCGCCTACCTGGCCAGCTACGACCTGACCGCCGAAGAGGTGCGCGCGATCCGAGAGCGAGATGTGTTGGCGCTGTGGACGATGGGCGTGCAACCCTACATCATGCGCGCTTTTCAACGCCGAACCGGCATACCCGACCCCGATTTCGTGCAGGCCCTTGCGGGCCGGCACTACAACGAGCGGGCGTAGCGCCACGACGCCAACGGGCGTGGTGACGTGCTTTTGTGGCGGCCACAGTCTGATAGAATTCGCGCGAATTCAGGGACATGCTTGAGGTGCAACTAAAAGCGCTCTACCCGTCCAGATGACTCTGGCGGCCGCACCGGCGAGGTTCGGCCGTGGGTAATGCTGTCCTGGTTCTGAACCAGAACTTTGAACCGCTGAACGTGTGCAGCTGGCGCCGCGCCTTTGTTCTGGTAGCCATGGGCAAGGCCGAAGTGCTGGAGCACGCTCGCCACGCCATACGGACCCCCGAAGCCAGCTACCCGCGGCCCTCGGTCATTCGCCTGGGGTACCAGATCAGGCGCCCCCGCGCCGTAGTGAAGCTCACCCGGCGTGAAGTCTTCGCCCGCGATAACTACACCTGCCAGTACTGCGGGCAGCGCAGCCGCGAGCTCACAGTGGATCACGTGATGCCCAAGCACCGTGGCGGCCGCCACTCCTGGGATAATCTGGTGAGCGCCTGCAAAGCCTGCAACCACCACAAGGGTGGCCGTACGCCGGATGAGGCACGCATGTCCCTGCTGAATCCGGTGCGCGCCCCGAACGTGCCCGCGCACTACGTCATCTACCAGCGCGCCAATGGCGTGATCGACGGCGAATGGCTGAAGTTCGTCCCCGCCCTGGCCGATTACGCGGAGGCCGAGCAGAAGGCGTCGTAGCCGCGCCCGTTCGTTACAGCGGCAGGCTCCAGCTGTAGACGCTCCCGCCGGACACGGCGTACAGCGCGCGGCTGCCCTCGTCCACATAGATCGAGCTGGCCGGCTTTGGCAGGCCCAGGTCGAGCTCCCGCTGGTAAGCGCCATTCTTATCGAGCTGAATCACGCGACTCCCCCCGTTATCGAGCACATAGAGCGAGTGGGTGTCCAGCGTGGTGAACAGCGCCACGGGATTGGCTAGCGGGTGTGGCAGGCCCGTGAGCGCCACCGCTTGGGCCTGGCCGCCCGTCAGCTTCAGCACCTGCCCATCGCTACCCAGCAGCCAGATGGAGCCGTCAATGGCCATGCTGATAGCGCTGTCCAGCTGGGCCGGCCGATCCGTCGCGAAGAAGCGGCTGGGTGCACCCGTATACGCCCCGTTGGTGGGGACATAGCGCCAGATGTTGCCAAGCGCTGCATCCAGCACATAGATGTTGCCGCCATAGCTGGCAACATCTTGAGCGCTTTTCCAGGCGTTGACGCCCTTGAGGTTCAGCGCGATCAGGTCGTTCTTGTTGGGCACGTACTGCCAGGCGTTGTGGGCGCTGTCCACCACGATCAAGCTGCCGTCGGTAGCTTCCGACTCCAGCTCTGGCGCACCCATCTTGGCGGAGCCCGCTGCCTGGCCCTGGCTCACCACCGCCGCGCTGCTCTTCTGCACGCGCATCACCTGCACCACCTTCTGCTGCGTGCGATCCAGCACGTACAGCGCGCTGCCGTCGCCAGTGAGCGCCATGCCTCCGGCGCCAGCCGACGTGGCCGCGGCGGGATCCACCGCTGCCACGAGTGTGGCCGCTGGGAGCGCAACGATGTTGCTGAGCTTGTTCTCATCGCTGGTGAGGGTGGCGCGCAGCGCCTTGGCGGACGTTTGATCGTGCTGCAGGGTCCCGGCTTGATCGAGCAGCGCCTGCGCCTGATGGATCTCCGCCAGGGCCAGGGTATGGTTGGCGTTGCCGCGCGCCTGAGTCTCCACCTGCTGCGCGGCGCTGATGAGCGACTGGTAGCGCTGATTGAGCTGCTGCCGCTGCTGAGAGTGCAGCTGCCGAACGGCGATGAGCAGGATGGCCAGCACTACCGCTGCCAGCAAGGCCGGCAGCAGGAGCGTGCGGCGCTGCTGGCGTGACGCTGGCAACTGCAGGAGCACGCCGCCTGCCTGGCGCAGCTGGCCTCCCGCGCGGCGAGCCAGGCCCTGCGCTTCGGGCAGTCGCGCGGAGCCGAAGGGCGATCGGCGCGGCCGAGTGTCTGGCGCCTGTGCCACGCCTGGCCGCCCTCGGCTCTGGCGACCAGGGCGGACAGCCAACCGTGCACGGGCCGATCGCCCCAGCATGACCACCTGCGCCAACCACG
>DATKQD010000262.1:0-24143 GCA_035532895.1 Chloroflexota bacterium | reverse complement strand
CGCCCACTACGACGCGGTGGTTCGTGCCATTGAGGCGCGCGGGCTGGTGCCGCTGCCCGCACTGGCCTTCGCGCTGGACAACCGCTTGGTGCAGCAGCGCTACTTCAGCGGTGCACGAGCCATCCTTTCGCTCACCGGCTTTGGCTACGTTGGCGGCATGGGCGCCAACGATGCGTCCGGCGCCGTGGAAGCGCTCACCGCGCAGGGAGTGCCGTACCTCGATGCGCTGGCACTCACCTTCCAACGGATCGAACAGTGGCGCGATAGTGGCGTCGGCCTCAATCCGCTGCAATCGATGATGCAGGTGGCGATCCCGGAGCTGGATGGCGCTATCGAGCCGTTCATCTTCGGGGGCATCACCGAGGGCCAACTCGACTTTCAGCCTTTGAACGAGCGCATCGACCGTTTGGCGGATCGCCTGGCGCGCCTGGTGGCGCTGGCTGGACTGCCCAATGCCAGCAAGCGCATCGCCATTACGCTGTTCAACTTCCCGCCCAACAAGGGCAACCTCGGCACGGCGGCCTACCTCGACGTGTTCGCCAGCCTGCAGCGCCTTTTGGAGCGCCTGCGCGACGCCGGGTATGACACCGAGCCGCCGGCCAGCCCTGAAGTGCTGCGGCAGGCCCTCATCGGTGGCAATTCGGATGCTCTGGGAACCGTGGCCAACGTCGCGGCGCGCATTCCGACGGCTGAGTACCTGCGACAGTGGCCCTATGTACGTGAGGTGGAGCAGGCCTGGGGGCCGGCGCCCGGCCTGCTGAACGCCAACGGCTCGGAACTGCTGGTGCTGGGGCGGCACTTCGGCAAAGTGTTCGTGGGGCTGCAGCCCACGTTTGGCTACGAGGGGGATCCGCTGCGGCTCATGGCCTCGCACGGGCTGGCCCCACACCACGGCTTCTGCGCCTACTACCTGTATCTGCAGAGCATCTGGCGGGCCGACGCGGTGCTGCACTTCGGCACCCATGGTGCGCTGGAGTTTATGCCCGGCAAGCAGATTGGTCTTTCGGGCGAATGCTGGCCGGACCGGCTCATTGGCGCGCTCCCGCACGTGTACCTGTACAGCTCGGGCAATCCTTCCGAGGGCACCATCGCCAAACGTCGCTCCTATGGCACGCTGGTGTCGTACCTTTCGCCGCCCATGCAGCAAGCTGGGCTGTATAAGGAATTGCTGGCCCTGAAGGACCTGGTTGAGGTGTACCGGCGAACACGCGAGGCCGAGCTCCTGCCCGAGATCCGCGAACGCGCCGAAGCGCTGCACTTGGCCGAGGACCTCACTCGACCCGAACAGGCAAACATCGCAGCACCACTACCAGCGCTCGCGGCGTCGGGCGGGGCAAAACCGCTGCCGCCGCGGTGGGAGAGAGCAGAGTGAGGAGCGCTGTTCCCCGCTGGGTCGGCAGCGCCTACCGGAGACGTCGCCTGAGATGAATATCGAAGCTGACCACGCTGCAAACGGAGCGCCAGCGGATGCCCAAGCTGAGGCCTACATCGATCGGCTGAGGGAAGACTTGTTGGAGATCGAGGAGCGCCTCATTCCCACTGGCCTGCACGTGCTGGATCGTGGCTTTGCGCCTGGGGCGGTGGCAGATACCGTGCGGACCGCGTCCGAATTGCAACCGCCAGAGGTGCTCGATCAGATCGCCCGCGACCTGGCTCTGTGCGACGAGAGCTCATCCATTCTGGCCGTGTTGGAGGGTCGCTACCTGCGCCCGGCAGCGGGCGGCGACGTGCTGCGCAATCCGGCTGTGCTGCCAACTGGGCGCAACCTGCACGGCCTCAATCCGGCCCTCATCCCCAACGCGCCGGCGCTGAAGCTGGCCCAACGCACGGTGGATGCCCTGTTGGAGCGCGCCCGCGCGGAGACGGGCGGCTGGCCAGAGAGTGTCGGCCTGGTGCTGTGGGGTACGGACAACCTGAAGACTGATGGCGAAGCGATCGCTCAGGTGCTGCTGCTGCTGGGGGCGCGCCCGCTGGTGGACGACTTGGGCCGCGTGCACGATGTGGCGCTCACGTCGCTTGAGGAGCTCGGCCGTCCCAGGATCGACGTGGTAGTGAGCGCGTCGGGCATTTTTCGCGACCTCTTCGGCCATCACCTGTCCCTCCTCGACCGCGCCTTTCACCTGGCCGCTCTGGCTGACGAGCCAGAGGAGCGCAACTTCGTCCGAGCGCACACTCGCGCCATGGCGCACGAGTTGGGCGTACCCGAGGAGCAGGCCGCCGCGCGGATCTTCAGCAATGCCACAGGCACCTACGGCACCAACGTGAACTTCGCCATCGAAAATCGCGCGTGGGAGCGCGAAGAGGATCTGGCTGACATGTTCGTCAGCCGCAAAGCCTTTGCCTATGGCTCACATCTGGAGGGCCAGCAGGCGACCGCGCTGTTCGAGCGGGCTTTGGCGTCGGTGCAAGTGACGTTCCAGAACGTGGACAGCCTGGAGTTCGGCCTCACCGACATCGACCACTACAACGAGTATTTGGGCGGCATGAGCCGCGCCGTGCAGAAACAGCGGGGGCAAGCGCCAGCCGTGTTGGTGGGCGATTTCGTATCCGCGAGCGGCAAGGTGCGCAGCGTGCAGGAGATGATTGCGCTGGAAATACGTACGAAGGCTCTCAACCCGCGCTGGTACGAGGGTATGCTGGCGCACGGCTACGAGGGCGTGCGCGAGATCGAGGCTCACGTGAGCAACACGTTCGGCTGGAGCGTCACCTGTGACGCTGTGCCCAAGTGGGTGTACGACGGTCTGGCCGAGTGCTACGTGCTCGACGAGTCGCTGTCGCAGCGCTTGGAGGCGCTGAATCCGCACGCGGCCGCCGCGCTGGCCAACCGCCTGCTGGAAGCGTCCGGACGAGGCTACTGGCAGCCGAACGCCTCGACCCTGGCCGCTCTGAAGGCACGCGCTGGAGATCTGGAGGACGCGCTGGAGCGCCTGTGATGGCGCTCGTGGCCATTGGCTTTGGCGATTGTCGGATTACGGCTGACTGAACGCGCCCGCCCTGATAGGTGTGGTGCGTGAGGCCCGCCGAGGCGCTGGAGCGCATCGCGTACCTGTTGGAACGCGGCCGCGAGGCTCCGTATAGGGTGCGCGCCTTCCGTAACGCGGCCGCCACCATCAAGGAGCTGAGCGACGCCGAGCTCAGCGCGCGGGCGGCGGCGGGGCGGCTGCGCGATCTGCCGGGCATTGGCGAGAAAACAGAAGTCGTGGTTCTCGAGGCTCTCGCGGGGACTGTTCCCGGCTACCTTCGCGAGCTCGAGGGCAATCTCGATCCTGCCGAGGACGAGCGCGCCAAGGCGATCCGGGCGGCGTTGACCGGCGACTGTCATATGCACTCGGATTGGTCGGACGGCGGCTCACCAATTCTGGAGATGGCAGTCGCGGCGCGCCAGGTTGGGCACTCCTGGGTGGCGCTCACGGACCATTCGCCACGGCTGACCGTGGCCAAGGGCCTTTCGCCGGAGCGGCTGCGGCGACAGTTGGAGGTAGTAAAGGAGCTCAACCTTGAGCTGGCGCCGTTCCGCATCCTGACTGGAATTGAGGTAGACATTCTGGACGACGGATCGCTCGATCAGGAAGACGGCCTCTTGCGCGAACTGGACGTCGTGGTCGCCAGCGTCCACTCCAAGCTTCGGCAGGAGAGCGAGGGCATGACCGCGCGCATGCTGGCCGCCATCGCCAATCCGCACACCAACATCCTGGGCCACTGCACCGGCCGCCTGGTGGTTGGCCGTGGCCGGCCGGAGTCGACCTTCGATGCGGAGCGTGTCTTCGCCGCATGCGCCGAGCACAACGTGGCCGTGGAAATCAACAGTCGCCCGGAGCGGCTGGACCCACCCAAGCGCCTGCTGGCGCTGGCGCGTGCATTGGGCTGCACGTTTTGCATCGATACCGATGCTCATGCGCCAGGCCAGCTGGAGTGGCAAACGTATGGCTGCGATAGGGCGGCCACCTGCGACGTGCCGCTGGAGCGCATCGTGAACGCCAAGACGGCGGACGAATTTCTGGCCTGGGCGCACGCAAAATAGTGCATCCTCACTGCTAACCTAAGCCGGTGCGGATAGCCACGTGGAACGTCAACTCCATCAAGCAGCGACTCCCACGGTTGCTGCCGTGGCTCGATCAGCGACACCCGGACGTACTGTGCCTGCAGGAAACGAAGCTGGGCGACGAGGCCCTGGAGGCGCTGCTGAGCGCGGAGCTGGCCTCTCGCGGCTATGAGTTGGCGGCGCAGGGCGAGGCGCAATGGAACGGAGTGGCAATCCTCTCGCGCGTCGGGCTGGAAGATGTCGAGCTGGGCCTTCAGGGCGCGCCTGGATTTCCGCACCCTGAGGCGCGTGCCGTCTCGGCAACCTGTGGAAGCCTGCGAATCTATTCAGTCTATGTGCCGAACGGCCGGACGCCTGACTCCGATCATTACGCCTATAAGCTGCTGTGGCTGGACGCCCTGAAGAACGTGGTAGCCAACGGGGCGCGGCCGGCGATCGTCTGCGGCGACTTCAACATCGCCCCAACCGATGCCGATGTGTTCGATCCCGCTGCCTACATCGGGCAAACACACGTCACTCCGCCGGAGCGCGCGGCTTTGGCCAGCCTGCTGAACCTTGGATTGCATGACCTGGTTCGTGACCACTGGCCGAAGGATCGCGTGTTCAGCTACTGGGACTATCGAGCGGGCATGTTCCACAAAGATCTCGGCATGCGCATTGATCTGCTGCTGGCCAGCGATGCCGTTGCGAGCCGGGTGCAGGCTGCCTGGGTTGACCGTCACGCTCGCAAGGGCACATTGCCCAGCGACCACGCGCCCGTGATCGTGGACCTGGACGTGGCGCCCGACGGCGACATTGGCCCGGTTGTCCCGCCACCGTCTGCCTCCGCGGCCAAACCCGGCAAGAGCACCCTTCCGTAAGCGCGCAATCCCCTCGCCCGAGAGCTTCCAGTCCACGTCACTCCGCTGGCTCACCCCCCGCGGCCGAACCCTGCTCACGTTGCAGCGGGAGGCGTCCGGGCTCTTGGCCGGTCATCAGAGAGCCATGCGGAGGCGACTCGACAGACCAGCTCGGACGGCAAACAGAGAGTAGGCCTTACTTCCGGGCTAAGCGGCTATTCGATGGCGTTAACGGTCAGCTGCATTTGACCAGCCGGCGTCGTGAACTGGCAGGTGTCGCCCACTTTGTGGCCCAGGAGTGCTTTGCCCAGGGGGCTTTCGTTCGAGATGCGCGCGGCACGCACATCCGCCTCCATGGAGCCAACGATGGTGTAGCGTTCGGGTGCGCCGGCATCGGTCTGCACGGTCACCGTGCGGCCTAGCTCAATTCGGTCGCCGCCCGTCGCTTCCTCGATGATCTGGGCACGGTCCAGGCGCTGCGTCAGCAAGCGGATGCGGGCTTCCAGGTGGCCCTGGCGATCCTTGGCATCGTGGTAGGCGCCGTTCTCGCGAAGGTCGCCATCCTCTCGCGCGGCAAGGATGGTCGCGGCGATCTCTGGGCGCCGCACTTCGAGCAGCTCCTGCAGCTCGGTCTCAAGGTCCGTCTTGCCCTGGGGGGTCAGGTATACCGGTTCGTTCGATGGCGTGTAGAACTTGGCTTTTCGAATCACTCTTCCAAGTATGCAGTATGTATCCAGTCCGCGGCCAGCAGTTTGGCCGAAAAGCCATTGGTGGCCCCCGGCCGATCCCCTGCCGCCACGGTTGGCGCGCTCAATCGACGCACGGGAGGAACCCCACCTCGGCCACCGCGGCACGTTTCCGCCAAACTTCGAGGGGACGCTGGTGGCTCAGGGCAGTTCCACCACAATGCCGCCGTCCTCGATGGCGACCGAAAACGTGGCCAGTTGTTCATTCGGCACATGGAGGCAGACGCCTGTCTTCAGCTCGTATTGCCAGCCGTGCAACCCGCAGGTCACGACGGCGCCGTCCAGCCAGCCGTCGGCCAGCGACCCACCACTGTGCGAGCACACGTTGTCCATGGCGTACACGGTGCCGGCAACGTTGGCCAGCAGCACTTCGCGGTGCGCCTCGGTTGCCCACACCGCCTGCACCTCCCCCGGCGGCAGGTCGCGCAGCCAGGCTAGGCGCCCGCGCCAGCTCAATACGCGGCGGAGTGGCGTGGCGAGATGAGCTTGCCGATAAGCAGCACGATGATGGCGCCCACGATCGCCACGAGCGTGTCCTTGATAAAGCCTGTGCCGGATTGGTGCAGTACCACACGAAAGATGAAGCCACCCAGGATTGCGCCCAGCAGCCCCAACCCAATGTCGCCCAGAATGCCATGCCGGCTGCCGACTACGGCGCTTGCCACCCAGCCGGCGATAAGCCCAATGATGATCCAGGGGATGAGGTGAATCGCCAGCGCCGTCACGGCGACGCCGAACCACAGCAGCAGCAAAATGCAAATGACAATGAGTCCCAAAAACAGGGCCACGGCAATGCCTCCTCGCGAGTATTGCAGTTAGTTATATCACGCGCAGAGGCAGGCGTCTGAAGCGGCGGGTGGCACCTCGGCTACAGCGGTGAGTCGGCGGCGCCGCGGCCGAGCGCGGCCTGCCCCTCCAGGTAATCCACGAACTGGCGCGCGGTTCGGCCGGAGAAGCCGTTGTGGTACATCGCCCAGCGAATGGCGCGGGCACGCAGCTCGGCCGGATCCATGGCCAGGCCGCGCGCCGCTGCCAGGCGGCCGGCAATCTCCAGGTAGCGCGGCTGGTCTGGGGCGGGAAAGGTGAGGGTGATGCCGAAGCGATCGCTCAGCGACAACTTCTCCTGCACGGAATCCTGCTGGTGAATCTCATCGTTGATGATGGCTTTCGTGAGGTCCGAGAAGTGTTCCTTCACCAGGTGCTTGCGATTGCTGGTGGCGTAGATGACCACGTTGGCCGGCCGTGCCTCCAGACCGCCCTCCAACACCGCCTTGAGGTGCTTGTACTGAACCTCAAACTCCTCAAATGAGAGGTCATCCACAAACAGCACGCAGCGGTGTGGGGTTTCTGCCAGCTGGGCCAGCAGGAGTGGCAGCTGAAAGAGACTGTCTGGCGCCAATTCCACCATTCGCAGGCGATGGAAGCGCTGCAGCAACGCCTTAATGGTCGAGGATTTGCCGGTGCCGCGGTCGCCGTACAGCAGCACGTTGTTGGCTGGTTGCCCGGCGGCGAACTGCTCTGTGTTGGCCAGCAGCAGCTCCCGCTCCAGGTCGTAGGCGTACAGGCCCTCGAGGCGAATGGGATCCGGGCGCGTTATGGCCTCCAGGTGGCCGCTTGCGCCCTGTTGCACCCAGCGCAGCGCGCGGTGACGCGCCAGCAGCCCGCACCCATTCTCCTGAAAATGGGCCGCCAGGGCGCCTACCAGACTGGCCCAGTCGTCGCTGGCTGCCAGTACGCACGCCATGGGCTCCGGTTCTTCGGTGCCCTGGGGCTGGAACGGCCCCGCGTCCACGGGCCGTTCGAACAGCCGCCGCAGCTCGGCCAGGTCGGCCTTCACGGCATCGACCAGGCCCGCGCCCATGTTTTCCAGGCCGCCCAGCTGCGCCTTGCGGCTGAAGGCGTTCTCATCGCGCAGGAGGCACTCCAGCAGATGATTCTGCCAGGCGCTGCCAGTCAAGGCGCGCGTTGAGAGCTCCGCCTCCAGCGCGAGGCCGTGGAACAGCGCGGCCTCGGCGCCGCCCTTATGTGCGACGGCCGCATCCACCAGTTGCACTAGGGGGTCGGCCAGCACGCCGGAGAACACCTTGAGCATCGGCTCAATTATTGCCCGCATCGCTGGCGAGGGGGCTTGGCGCTCAGCCCGGCGTAAGGCGGATGGCGGTGATAGAGGAGCGCGGGAACACATAACTGAAGTGGTTGCCCGCGGGAATCCAGCCTTCACTGGGGGGAGTGTCCTTCACCGCCACGCCGTGGCTCGGATCCCACACATAGTTGGCTGCGCTCCAGGTGTGCACCTCGGCGGTCGCCGCCGCGCCGTAGTTGTTGATGTTGATCGGCACGCCAATATCGCTGCTGGAGTCCTTGTTCACCACCATCAAATACAGGCTGCCGTCGGCGGATCGGCTGGCGTAGGCCACCAGGCGGTCGCGGCTCACGCGGCCCATGTCGGTGACGACCAGTGCGTTCGAGAAGTAGTGGTGGTACATGTACGCGGCCCAGTAGCGGCCATTGGGCTGGTAGTCGGTGAGCTGCGTATCCAGGCTGGCGAAATAGAGTGGCGTGGCGATGGGTTTGGGTGAGTTCACCACCAGGTCCACCCGGCTGGCGGCGGCCAGTTTCGCCGCGTCTACCGGAAAAACCAGCCGGTTCCACTGCCCCCAGATGGGCTGCTGCACCTGCCCGCGGTAGCTGTCGTCCACGCTGCCGTCGGCGTGTTCGAGACGCAGCCAAAAGGTGATGGCGTCGTTTCCTGGCACCTCGGGGATGTACACATCAACCTGGATGCCGTTCACCAGGTTCCAGTTCACGCCGCTCGCCTTGGCCGAAAGGCCAGCGTTGGCGCCGCTGGACCCGCGGTAATCCACTTGCAGCGAGGTGGTGTCGGGCCGCGTGTACGCCGGGTTGGCCGTCCAGCTCAGGGCATTGGTCGCACCATTCGCGGGCTGCCCCTGCCACCGGCCAGCGCTTTGCGCTCCGGGGTTGAAGCCCAGCAGTGACTTCAGCTGGCCATTGTTAGGGATCATCCCGCCCAGGTCCCAGGCATTGGCGAACGTCAGCTGGTCCACGGCGGCGCGGCCCATGAGGTCGGCCGAGAACAGCCCGTCGCCAATGGGGTACTTGTTGCTGTAGTCGCCCCACTCTGAAACGCCCACGCCAATCTGTCCGGCCCGATTCGGCGCGTACTGCTTGATCCAGTCGCGCACCTGCGTTTCCTGCGTTTCCAGGTTGGATGGCGCGGCCAGGTACTCCGACTCACTGTGGCCCCAGTCGTAGAAGTGGATGTCCACCACATCCACGATGTCGGCATCTCGCTGCAAAAAGGTGGCGATCCAGCTGCCCGTACCACTGACGTCGGCACTGGCGCCCACGTAGCCTACCGGTCCCGCCAGCTCGATGGCCGGGTCTACAGCCTTCATGGCTTGCCCGTAGGCGCGGAAGATGACGGCATAGTCATTCGCGGTCATCCAGTGCCAGCCTTGAGCGCTGGTGTCCTGCACGTGCGACCCAATCTCGGCGCCGTACGGCTCCAACTCGTTGCCAATCTCCCAGTACTTCACGTGCAGGCCCTGCACCTGGTTGAAGTAGCGCACCCACTGGGCCGCCTCCTGGGCGCCAGCGGCCACGTCGGATGCCTGGAGCGTGTTGTTCGGCCCGGTGGCCACCAGATGGCTGCCGGTGCCCACGTTCACATCCACCATCAGCTGGGCACCGGCGCCCAGGCCGGTGACCCAGTGCACCATCTGCTGCACGTCCACGGCGGGTGTGTGGTCGTAGGCGCCAACGTTAGCGAAGTTGGGCGCTAACGTGTTCAGCGGGTCCCCGGTCGGCGTCTCCCCCTGCACCTCAAAGCCCGGCGCCCAGCCGCTGTAGTTGATGGCCCAGCTGCCGTCCGGCCGGCGGGCGGCAGGATTGATCGAGCCATTTGGGAGGCGGACGCCGTTGCCATTCCAGTGGTACACATCCGTGTTGAGCCCGCCGGGAATGCGAAAGAAGGAGAAGCCGGCGTCGCGGGCCAGCTGGCGCGGTTGCGGATCCGTGTAGAAGTTGGGCGGATAGTAGTACGCGATGTTGTTGCCCCACAGCGTGGCGGGGTCGAAGGTGGAGATCACGTGCCCCGCGTCCACGTTGATGACCGGCGGAATGGCGCGCACGTTCTGGATCATGAGCGGCCCCGGCATGGGCTGGTTGGTGTCCAGGGCGAAGCCCAAGCGATGGCCGGCGCCGTTGAGCTGGCCAGGGTGCACCGGCCAGGACAGCTGGTTCCAGGTGCCGCGCCCAGCCTGGCCAATCAGGTGCACGGAGGCATTGGCCTGGCTGGTGGGCTGACCGTCGATGGTCACGCCCAGGCCCAGCCGGGAGATGGTCACCTGCTTGGGCACGAAGACGTCTGCACTGAGGGTGACGACATCCCATGGCAGCGGCGGCAGGCTATTCGCCACCGCGGTGTTGAAGCCGACCGATCCGGTGTAATCAATGCGCAGCGCGCCGCCGTTATCGCCCACCCAGCTCAGCGCATTGGTGGCGCCGTTGGACGGCTGGCCGGTGAAGCCCGCCGTGCTGTTCGGCACGTTGAAGGGCCACAGCACAATGTCCTGTGCGTGGGCCGGTGGCGCACCTTCCGACACCAGCGCCAGCAGCAGAAAGGCCCCAATAACCCCTGAGGCCAGCCGTCTTAACATGGCGTTGGATTCTCCTGGCCGCGTGCGGCCGTGTCAATTGGGCAAGGACCAGGGCTGGTCGGGGTGGGGCTCCTGTGCCGGCGCAGCCTGAGGCTGGTTGGCGGGCTCAGGCGGCCAGTCTCAGGGCCGGCTGAACGTCCAGGTCCAGCTCGGCAAAGTCTCGCCGCAGCCAGTGGAAGTAGGCGGCCGCGGCGGACATAGCCGCGTTGTCCGTGCAAAGGCCAAGCCGCGGGCAGTAGAAAGGCACGTGAACGGCCTGTGCAAGCTGCTGGCGGAGGGGGCCGTTGGCCGCCACGCCACCTGCCAAGCACACCCCGGCGGCGCCCAACGCATCGGCCGCGGCCACGGTTTTGGCGACCAGTACATCTACCACCGCCTGCTGGAATTCCGCGGCGACGGCGGCCGTCCAGTCCGCCGTGGGCTCCGCGGTGGCTTGCGCCAGCCGGGACACGGCCGTCTTCAACCCGCTGAAGCTGAAGTCGTAGCTGCCGGGCATCCAGGCGCGAGGCAGTTGCACCTGACCTGCCGACGTCGCTTCGGCCGCGACCTGAATAGCCGGCCCGCCGGGGTAGCCCAGTTTCAGCAACCGTGCTGTTTTGTCGAACGCCTCTCCGGCGGCATCGTCTCGGGTTTGGCCGATCAGGCGGTAGCGGCCGTGGTCCATCATGAGCACCAGCTCGGAATGCCCACCGGAGACGATCAGCGCCAGCAACGGAAAGGCTGGTGGCTCGTCTGCCAGGGGCGTGCCAGCGCCGGTCGCCACCTGGCTGCCGGCAATCCAATTGGCGTAGATGTGCCCTTCCAGGTGGTTCACGGCGATGAGCGGCAGACCGCGGGCAAAGGCCAGCGCCTTGCCCATGTTGACCCCCACCAGCAGCGAGCCGGCGAGCCCTGGCCCGTGCACCACGGCCACGGCGTCAATCTCGGGCCAGCCGCCGGCCTGCTCCACCGCTTCCTCTAGCACCGGCACAATGGTGGCCAGGTGCTCGCGCGAGGCGACCTCGGGCACAATGCCGCCGAAGCGGCGATGGATAGCCTCCTGGGTGGTGGTCACGTTGCTGACGATCTCGCGGCCATTGCGCACCACTGCGCACGACGTTTCGTCGCACGAGGTTTCGATGGCCAGAATGTCAGCCAAGTTTGCGCTGCAGGCTGGTTTTCAGCAGTCTGTAGTTGTTCAGGAAGATCGGGGCGTTGATGGCTTCGGCCGTCATGATCAGGGCGTCCTCACTGTTGTCGCTGTAATAGCGCCGGCGCAGGCCGGACTGCTTGAAGCCGTATTTCAGGTACAGGTTCTGGGCCACGGTGTTGGAGATGCGCACCTCCAGCGTCATCAGCCGCGCGCCCACCTCGAGGCTGATGTCGATCAGCCCGGCCAGGGTGAGCTCGCCCAGGCCTCTGCCGCGCGAACTGGCGCGCACGGCAATGGTGGTGATGTGCGCCTCATCCACCATGAGCCAGAGGCCGGCGTAGGCATAGATTGCGGGTGGCTCGTCACCGCGGGCCGGAGATGGTGCTGGCTCGAATTGGCGGGAGAGAAACGAGAACAGCCCTCCGCGATGATCGCGTGGCGGTGGGCTGGGTGGGCGCGGCGTCACGCCTGACTTGCGCACCACCACATAGTGGGCGGTGCGATTGTCCTGCAACTCGCGCCGGTAGGCGTTGGCCGGCCAGGGCAAAGTGAAGCTCTCCCGCTCGATCTCAATGACTTCTGGAATGTCTGCCAGGGTCATGCGGTCCACGTAGTAGGAGGTGGACGTGGTCGCCATTACGAGCCCGCCATCAGGAGCTCGCCAGCGCCGCTTTGGGCGCATTGTGGTGGATGTTCGGGGGTTGGACGTACAGCGGCTCCAACAGCAGCTGACCGGCCGCCGGGTCAGAGCACGATAGGCGCTCCACGGCCAGCCGCGCCAGCGTTTCCGCGTGCCGGATGCGGTCGGGTGCACTGCCGTCCTCAATGGTGATGGCGCTGGCTGGGCTGCCGCGGTGCCAAACGTAGACGCGGCCCGGGGCTGCGTGCATGGTGGCCACGGGCAAGTGATACTCCTCGGCCAGCAGCTCCAGCGTAGGGATGCCAAGCAGTGGCAATTGCCAAACCAAGGCCAGCCCCTTAGCCGTGCTCAGCCCCGTGCGCAAGCCATTGAATGAGCCCGGACCCAGGGCCACGGCTAGGGCGGATAAGTCGCGCGGCGACGCGCTTGCCTCGGCCATCACGTCCCTCACCGCGGGCAGCAGTGTGCTGGTGTGCTGCCGGCCAGCGAGCCAGGTTCTTGTGCTCAGCACCTCATCGCCGGCGCACACGGCCACGCTGGCCTGGTGGGTGGAGGTGTCGATGGCCAGCACCACTGGCGGCCGTGAATGGCCCTCGGGCCGGGCGTTCAACTGCATAGCGCTGGGTGCTTCGCGAGCCTGGCGCCGCGCTCACCAGCGCCGCTCACCTCAATGAGCCGCTCGGTCTCCGAAGCGATGTGAAATCTTAGCAGCAGGTGGTTGGTGGGCAGCAGGTCCGCGGCCAGGTCGGGCCACTCCACCGCGCACACGCCATCGCCGTAGAGGAACTCCGACCACTCCTGGGTGATGGTCTGCAGCGGGTTGGAGAGCCGGTACAGGTCGCAGTGGTACAGCGGTAGGCGGCCGTGGTACTGCTTCATGAGCACGAAGGTGGGGCTGTTGACCTGATCGGCAATGCCCAGGCCCGCGGCCAGGCCCTGCACCAGCGCCGTTTTGCCGGCGCCTAGCGGGCCCTCCAAGAGCACCACGTCGCCGGGTTGGGCCAGGCCGCCGAGCCGCTGCCCCAGCGCACGTGTCTGCTCCGGGCTATCCGTGCGGCAGGAAGGCATCGTAGCCCGTGTGGGGCAGCGCCAGCGGCGCTCCGTGCTCGTTGATGACCGTGACATCCTCTCCTTCGACGATGCGCCCGATGATGAACGGCGCTTGCGGCCGCAGCAGCTCTCGTTGCCCGCAGGCCAGCAGCTCGTAGTCCTCGCCGCCGGCCAGCGCCAGCCGCAATGCCGCATCCGGTTCAAAATAGTCTGCCACGCCTGGTGAAATGGGGACCAGCTGGGTTTCGATGCGCGCGCCCACACCACTCGCGCGACAGAGCTTGCCCAGGTCCGCCACCAGCCCATCGCTGACATCCATCGCGCAGCGGATGCCAGCCTCCGCCAGCGCCTGGCCCTGCTGCAGCCGGGGCTGGGGGCGCACGAGCGCCTGCCGCAGCGGTTCCGGGAGTAGCTCTTGCTGCTGCCACAGCCGCAGCGCCGCGGCAGCAGCGCCCAGCGGGCCGGTGAGGGCGATGGAGTCGCCGACACGGGCGCGGTCGCGGCGCAGCAGGCGCTCGGGCTGGGTGCTCTCGCCATACAGGCTCACGCCCACGCTGCTGTCATTCGGGGAAAGCACCGTGTCGCCGCCGGCGATCCAGGTGCCGTGCTCTGCCGCGCACTCCAGCAGGCCCCGAAAGAGGTCCTGTGCCGCAACCTGCGTCATGGTCGCCTTGAGGGCGGCGGTCAGCAGGGCGGCCACCGGGCGGGCACCCATGGCGGCAATGTCACTCAGGTTGACCGCCATCGCCTTCCACCCAACCTCGTGCCAGGACATGTAGTCCAGCGCGAAGTGCACGCCTTCGATCAAGATATCGGTCGTCGCCACGATGCTGGCTCCGGGGCTGGGTGTCCACACGGCGGCGTCGTCGCCAATACCCACCAGTGGCACCAGTCCGGGCGGCCGGTACGCTGCCGCCAGCGCGCGAAAGAGGTCGATGGCGCCGAACTCGCCGAGTTCCGCCAGGCGCTTGGCGGGGCCATTCATGATGCGCCAAATGCTAACAACGCGCGCTGCGCGGCCACTCAGGACAGGTATGGCCGGAACCCGGAAGGACTCCGAGGCCGCGGGGTGGCCCGTCCGCTCTCGAGCTCGTTTGCATGGTCGCTCAGGCGGCGCGTTCGCTGCCGGTGCCGTCTTCGGCTGTATCTCTAGCCAGCGGCGACCGCGGTACGATCTCTCAGCCCATGCCCGCGCTGTCCGTCGCCTTTCCCGCGTACAACGAGGCCCCGAACATCGAACGGGTGCTGTTGCGGGCCGTGGCGGTTTTGCCCAGCATTGAGCCGGACTACGAGATTGTGGTTGTGGACGATGGCAGCGCGGACGCGACCGCGGCTCTGGTGGCCGAGGTTGGCGGCCGCTACCCGCGCGTACGGTTGGTGCGTCACGAGGCGAATCGCGGCTACGGCGCAGCGGTGTGGACGGGGCTTACCGCCTCAACAGGCGAGCAACGCTTCTTCACCGACGCGGACGGGCAATTTGTACTAGAGGAACTGCGGCTGCTGCGCGACCACCTCGATGCGGCCGACATGGTCATCGGCTATCGGCGGCGGCGACAGGATCCCTGGCCGCGGCGGCTCAATGGCTGGGGCTGGAGTGCCCTGGTGAACATGCTCTTCGGTTACACAGCCCGCGATGTGGATTGCGCGTTCAAGCTCATGCGCCGCCAGGTGGTCGAGACATTGCCGGTGCACTCCCGGGGGGCCACGTTCAGTGCCGAGCTGCTGGTCAAGGCCCGCCAGGCTGGCTATCGGGTGGCGGAGGTGGGCGTCACCCACCTGCCGCGGCGACTGGGATCAGCCAGTGGCGCCCGGCCCGCGGTCATCGCCCGCGCCTTTTGGGAGCTGGTGGCGCTGCGGCGCGAGGTCCGCGGCGGCTCGTCGCCACCACTCAGATAAGCAGCTCCGGGTGCAGGCCGCCGAGCGCTGCTTGCCAGCGATTGGCGTTCGGCACGTGCAGCGTCCAGATCGGTGCGCGACGGTGCCGTGGCCTCAGGATCACCTGGCCGGGCACGTCGCCGTTCATGGCCGGGCCAGAGCCGCTGGGCAGGATATCGACACCGCGTAGTGCCGTCATCGCCCGACCTTCGAATGTGGCGATGGTGACGTCGCGATTGGTCATCACTCGCCACAACATGAGCGAGAGCAGAATGCGCCGGTTGGTTAATCGCGCACGATACACTCCGCGGCGGATACCCAGCAGGGGAAAGCGGCGTTCGGCCCGCACCCCGGGTGTTTCCAGCAGCAACTCTTCCTGCGCCCCAAGATGCGGGCCATGCTCGTGCAGGCCGCCTAGCCGGGCCAGTACGCGGATAGCTACTGCCAGCACTAACGCTCCCCCCAGCAGGCTGGCCGCCGCGGCGACATCGGCCGCCGCCGTGAGCTGACCGAGCACCAGCAGCGCCAGGCCCACCGCCAGCACCGTTGGGGCCGTGGCTGGATGGTTCAGCATCAAATAGTGGTTAGCGCGTCGGCTCCAGGTCGAGCGTGGGCCCGGTCTGCTCCAGGTGCGCTTTCGCGGTTGCGAGAAAGCGCCCGGCGATCAGCCCATCCACAACGCGATGGTCAAACGCGAGGCCCAGGAACATGATGGAGCGGATGGCGATGGCGTCACCCTCGACCACCACCGGCCGTTTGACGATGGCGTCCATAGTCAGCATGGCGGCCTGCGGCTCATTGATGATCGGCAGCGACAGCACTGTGCCGAAGGAGCCGGGGTTGTTCACGGTGAAGGTGCCTTCGCGCACATCCTCCAGGCTCAGCTTGCCAGTGCGCGCACGCTCGCTCAGGGCGTGGATAGCGCGCGCCAACCGCGGCACGCTCTGTCCGGCGGCGTCCCGAATCACGGGCACCACCAGGCTCTCTTCCAGCGATACGGCGATGCCGATGTTCACGTGACCCCGGCGAAGGATGGCCGTCTCGCGCCACTCCGAATTCAGCACGGGGAAGCGCGCCAGCGCCTGCGCGGCGGCGTGGACCACGAAGGGCAGGTAGGTGAGGTCGAAGCCCTCCCGGCCCCGAAAGGCTTCGCGCACATCTGCGCGCCGCCGCACCAGCCCGGTCATGTCCACTTCCACGAAGGCGGTTGCGTGTGGGATGGTGGAGGTGGAGCGCACCATGTGCTCGGCGATGAGCCGCCGCACTGGTGAGATGCGCAGTTGCTCGTCGTCGCCGCCCAGCGGTGGCGTGGCGGTGTCCGCGTCTGCCTCGTGCAGCGCCAAAATGTCCCGCTTGGTGATGCGTCCACCGAGGCCCGAGCCGGACAGCGCGGCCAGGTCGATGCCGCGCTCCCGCGCCAGCCGGCGCACCAGGGGCGAGCCGCGGCGGCGCTCCGCCTTCGCGGCACCGAGCGTAGTGGGCCCAGCTGGGGCCACGGGGGTAGCGGGCGGCGGGGGCACCCGGACCAGGGGTGCCGCGGCCGGTGCAGCTCCAGTGGCCGGCGCGGCCTCGTCCAACACGGCGATTTCCGTGCCGACGGCCACTGCTTCACCTTCGGCCGCGATGATCGCTCGCAGGATGCCCGCCGCGATCGCTGGGATTTCGGCGTTCACTTTATCAGTGATGACTTCCACCAGCGGCTCGTCGCGCTCCACCCGATCGCCTACCTGCTTGAGCCAGCGGCCGACCACGCCCTCGCTCACGGATTCGCCCAACTGGGGCATCACAATGCTGATGGGCATGGCAGTAGCGGGGGCGGTCCCTCCAGGTGGCGAAAGTTCGGCCAAATGTACCACGCGGCCAGCCCGCTGGGGGGCCATGTCATAATCCGCGCCGATGGCAGAAGAAGGCCTCAGGGGCAGCGGCGCGAACCCGCCCGCGGGCAGCGAGAGTGGTGGGTTGCCCCTGTCCGATGGCGGAGGTGAGGGGTCGCCGGCCAGGCGCCGCCGCCGGCGTGGGCGGGGCCACCGCGCGGGACTGCCTCCAACGGAGGCCGGCGCCGATCCGCGAGGGCGAGATGGTGATGCTGACCTTGGCCGAAGCCAGGCACCGCAAACGCCGCGCGGACTCACCAGCAGTGGCCGGAGTCGCGCGGGCAGCGATTCCGCGCTCGGTGAAGCCGGAGAATCCGGCTCGGGCCCGAGAATGGGCGAGGGCGCGTCAGGCGGCGCGCGTAAGCGCCGCCGAGGGCGCGGTGGGCGTGGACGCAATCAGGGCGCGGAGCCACGGCCTGAGGCGCTGGACCAGCCGGGTGAAGGGCTGCTGGACATCCCCGTCGAACGCGGCCTGCCAGTGCTCTACGCTCCGCTGCACGCCGCCGAGGAGGACGATCCGGAGGATGAGGGCGCGGCTCCTGCCAAGGGGAAAAAGCTCAACGCCGGCAAGCTGTTCTGGTTCATTCGCAGCAAGTCCTACGTGCCCATCCCAGAGATTCGCCGCCGCTTCGAGATCTCGGCCGCTGAGATGAGCACCATTGTGGATGGGGCCGACACGTTGTACGTCGGCCTGCCGGAAGACGCGGCCAGCGCCGTGGCTACCCTCCGCCGCCAGCAGAAGATCGGTATTGAGTGCTCGCCGGATTTCAGCACCCACGTCGTCATTGGTCTGTATCCTCTCAAGCGCCTGTAAGCCGCCAACCGGAGAGCGTGGGACCCTGGTGAGCTAAGATCGAGTCATCCCAACAGGAGGTGACTCTCTTTGGCACTTCTCAGCTCCGCCCCGTACAAAGCGAAGGAGTTCAACCTTGCCGGGTTGAACGGCATCTCGGACAAGACTCTGGAAACCCACTTCGGGCTGTACCAGGGCTACGTCACGCAAACGAACAAGCTCACGTCCCAGCTTGAGGAACTGCTCAAGCAGGGGCAGGGGGCCGCTACCAACCCCGCGTACGCCGAAATTACCCGGCGTCTCGGCTTTGAGTACAACGGCATGGTGCTCCACGAGTATTACTTCGGCAACCTCAAGGCGCAGGCTTCGGCTCAACCCTCGGGCGGTCTGTTGAGCGCCATTAACGCCAGCTTCGGCAGCATCGACAATTTCATGACTGACTTCAAGGCTGTGGGCGGCATGCGTGGCGTGGGCTGGTCCATCCTCTTCCAGGATCCAGCCAACGACAAGCTCAGCAACCACTGGATCACCCTCCACCAGGACGGCAGCCCCGCCGGTTTCAAACCTTTGCTGGTGATGGATGTGTGGGAGCACGCCTTTCTGTTGGATTACAAGCCGTCGGAGCGCGGTAAGTACATCGAGGCCTTCTTCTCCAATGTCGATTGGGACGCGGTGCAGAAGCGCTTTGCCACCGCCGCGGGCGACCGGCCCATCGGCTGAGACTTATCGTGTTGGAAGGGCTGGCACGAAACCTGCGGCACTCAGCGGTGCCTACCCTTCCAATGCAAGGGCCAGCAACCGGAATTCACCCCTCGCCCAACGTTCCGGTTTGCTGGCCCTTCGCCTTTTCAGCGATGGCGCGTCAGCCGATTCGGCGCGTTTTGTGCTTGGCTGCCGGCGAGAGTACGCAAGCAGAGGGTGAAGGTCGCAGGTGAACGATAGTGGGGCGCCAGGCGGCGCCGAAGACGAAGGTGGCAAGTACGTCTACTGCATCATCGAAGAGTCCACGCCCCAGGCTTTCGGCCGCATAGGCATCGGCAACCGAGCCGATGAGGTCTACACTATCCACTACGGCAGCTTGGCCGCCGTCGTCAGTGACACGCCGCTGGTGGTGTACGACCCCAACCGAGAGAATGCCCTCCGCCACGAGCAGGTGAACGAGACGGTGATGAACCACTACACCGTCATCCCGATGAGCTTCGGGACGGTCTTCAAGCGCAAAGACGATGTGGTGGAATTTCTCAAAGGCACGCAGGACGCCCTGCGCGACGTGCTGCAGAAGATGCAGGACAAGATCGAACTGGGTCTCAAGGTTAACTGGGACCGCGATGCCATCATCCGCGACATCGAGGCGCAGAGTGAGGGCATCAGCCGGCTCAAAGAAGAAATCGACCGCTCTAGCTCCTCCACCTATTTCGCTCGCATGCAACTCGGGCGGCTGGTGGACCAGGCTCTGAGTCAGGCGGCGGACGCGTACGTGACCGAGGTGTACGACCTGCTGCGCGACACCGCTGTGGCATCGCGCGCCAGCAAGCCGATCGGCGAGAAGATGATCCTCAATGCTGCCTTCCTGGTGGAACGAGAGAAGGCGGGCGCGTTCGATGAGCAGGTGCAGGCTATTGCCCACAAGTACGACGGCAAGCTGACTTTCCGCTACACCGGTCCCTGGCCGCCGTACAACTTCGTCAACATCCGGCTCAAGCTGGAGCGCGCCGGGCAAGCCTCCAAGGTGTCCGCCGCCAGCCTGAGTCTGGAGTAGCGGGCCACCCTGCCATGCTCCTGGTCGATGACATCCTGCTGTTGCCGGTCAGTGGTGTACGCTGGATTTTCCGGCAGATTGCTCTTGCCGCCGAGCGGGAGTTGATGGATGATGAACCCGTCCGCGACGAGTTGCTCGAACTGCAGCTCATGCTGGAAACGGGCGATGTGACAGAAGCGGAATACATCCAGCGAGAGGAGCAGCTGATGCAGCGGCTGCGTGAGGTGCGGGCCTGGCGGCAGCAACTGGGCGGCATCGGCGGCGACGAGGATGCCTTTATCAGCTTTCACTGAGCTCATTGGCCCGCGCTTCATCTTTTTCGGTGGCAAAGGCGGTGTGGGCAAAAGCACCTGGGCTTGCGCAACCGCTATCTGGTTAACCGAGTGCGCCCAGGCCGCCACCTTCCTCCTGTCACTCGATCCGGCCCACTCCCTGGGAGATCTGCTGGCCACGCCGGTCGGCCCGGCTGCGCGCGAGGTGCTGCCCCGCCTCACAGCCCAGGAGTTGGATGCACCCGCCGCTTTCCGAGCCTTTATGGAAGCTCACGGCCCTTCGCTGCGGGAGCTGGTGAACCGCGGCACCTATCTGGACGACCAGGACATCGATCGCTTTCTGCGGTTGTCGCTGCCGGGTCTGGATGAGCTGATGGGGCTGTTTCGCCTGGGTGAGCTCGCCTCGGACAGCCGCTACCGGCACATCGTGGTGGACCTGCCGCCTTCCGGCAATGCGCTGCGCCTTCCCGCGCTCACGGTTACGCTACGCCGTGCCGCGGACCTGATGGAGGCATTGGAAGAGAAGCACCGCTTCACGGTCGAAGCGCTCACCCATCGGTACTCGCCCGATGCTGTGGACGAGCTCATCGAGCAGATGCAGCGGTTGGCCGAGCGCGCGCAGGACGCGGTCTTCGGCGCAGGCCAGGCCACGACTCTGGTGGTCAGCCGGCTCGATGCCATGGTGCTGTCCGAAACCGACCGCTACGTGGCGGAATTGCGACGTCAGGGCGTGCCGCTGGGTGGGGTGGTGATGAATGGCCTGCTGCCAGGCCAGTCGCTGGATGGCTGCCCTGCCCTTCAGGGGCGGGCTGCATCGGCGGCGAATCTGCCGCTGTGCTTCGCCCCCTGGTATACCACGCCGCCGGCCGGCACCCAGCGGCTGCTGCACCTGGTAAGCCACGCGAATACGCCGCCGTTGCGCTCGCAAGCGCTGCTCGCCGGCAACGAGGGAACATTGGCTCCGTTATTGGCTTCGCCGCGCCGGCTGACCATCTTCGGCGGCAAGGGTGGAGTGGGCAAAACCACCTGCGCGGCCGCCGTGGCCCTGGCGCTGTCGGATCGCTACCCGCTGCGATCTGTGGTGCTGGCGTCAATCGACCCGGCGCACTCCCTGGCTGATGCGTTGGGCGCGCCAGTGGAGGGCGAGCTGTGTCCGGTGGTGGGCCAGCCCAATCTCCAGGCGGTGGAGATTCAGGCACAGGCCGGCTGGGAAGAGTTTCAGGACCAGTGGCGCGAGCAGTTGCAGGCTGTAGGCCACCACCTGCTGGCCGCGGCGCCGGTGGATCCTGTGTATGACCGGCGAGTGCTGGAGCAACTGGGCAGCCTCGATCCGCCCGGGATGTACGAGGTGCGGTCACTCTCGGCTGTGCTGGACCTGCTGGACGAGGACGGCGAACGGCTGCTGATAGTGGACGGCGCGCCCACGGGGCAGCTGATCCGCTTGTTCGAGGCGCCCGAGCAGGTGCTGGGGTGGACGCGCGAGGTCATGCGCCTGCTCCTGAAATATCAGCTGGCCGCCGCCGCGCGGGAACTGTCCGAAGCGTTGCTGGAGCTGGCACGGCGGAGCCGGCGCCTGGCCGGCCTGCTGCGCGATGTCGCCACGGTCGAGGTTGCAGTGGTTGCCCTGCCACTGCCGGCGGTCCTGGCAGAAACCGCGCGCCTGCTGGACGATCTGGAACGCCTGCGGCTGCCGGTTCGCTGGCTGGTGCTGAATGGCCTTCGGCCATGGCGCGCGGTTTCTGCGGCCCAGGAGCCCGCGCGCCAGGCTGCCACTCCCCGTGCAGTGAACCGTCTGCTGGCGGCGCATCCGAACCTTCGGCTGGTTGCGTTGGCCAGGCGGGCGCCGCCCCCGGGCGGCGTGGCCAGCCTCAAGGCGTTGGCGGCATAGAGGCCTTGGCTGCAGATAGACGATGGCGGCCGGAGCGGCGACTCCTGTGGGCCGCGGCTCAGCCGGCGGTCACAGCGGGGCCCCGCTGGGCACCACGCCCGTGGGCCTTGGGCGCGTAACGCTCGTGCCGTTGTATGTGTACTGTCTCTTGACCGCGCCAGATCGGCCGGAGCTGGCTGATCTGGCAGGTATTGACGCGAATCAGCCGCTGACGCTGCGCTCGGTGGGCAGCGTGGTGGCCGTGCTGAGCCAGGTTGGGGCTGACTTCGAGGAGGACCGACTGAACGATCACGTGCGTGATTTGGAGTGGCTGTCGCCCCGCGCCGTGCGCCACCATGCCGTGGTCGATGCACTCTACGCTCGCGCCTCGGTGGTGCTGCCGCTGGCGTTTGCCACGCTGTTCGCCTCGCCCGAATCACTGGATGCGGAGCTGCTGCGCGATCAGCAGGCACTGCTGCATCGGTTGGAGTTCCTGCGCGGTAAGGAAGCCTGGGAGCTCAAGCTGCGGCGCGATGCCACGGCCTTCGAGGCGGCCCTTGTGGCGCACAGCCAAACGCTGCGTGACGTGCAGGAGGCCTTGCAGCGCCAGGGTGGACCAGGCGCAACCTTTATGCTTCGTAAGAAACTGGAGCGCCTGCGGGCCGAGGAAGCGCTCGCTCTACGCCGGCAGGTACGTGTCGAAGTTCACGCCGCCCTGTCTGCCGCATGTGCCCAGGCCCGGGTGGACAGTCTGGACGTCGCCGGCGTAGGAGAAAGCGGAGAGCTGGAGATGAAGAGCGCCTACCTCGTGGACCACCAAAGGGCGGACGGCATGAAACTTGCTGCGCAGGGACAGGCCGCCCAGTATGGGCAGCTTGGTTACTCGTTGGAGCTCAGCGGCCCGTGGCCAGCGTTCAGTTTCGCCGGAGCTCTGGGAGGGGCCAGCGTGTAGGGTATGGAGCAGGGGGAACGTGAGAGCGGGGGGGGCGAGCTCGCGGCGTTGGACGTGTCGCTGCTGGAGCTGGTGGACCACGTGCTGAACCGCGGCGTGGTGCTCACTGGCGAGGCGGTGATAGCCGTAGCGGACGTGGACCTCATTTACCTGGGACTGGATCTCGTGCTCAGTTCGGTGGAGACCGCGCGCGAAGCCATGGCCAGGCGCAGCGCGGCGCTGTCATAATGCCTGCCGAAGGCGGCCGCACCGCCTGCGTGCAGCTGTATGGAGTGACCAGCCCACGCTCGGCGCTCCCCGAGCCGCGTGGCATAGACGGCGCGCCGGTAGAGTATGCCGCGGTGGCCGGTTTGGTGCTGGCCGCGAGCCGCCACGAGGTGCCACCGGAGCCCACGCGTGAACGCCTGCTGGCGCACCACCGCGTGAACCTGTGCCTCATGGAAGCGGGCCCGGTGGCGCCCTTTCGTTATGCCGCCACCTTCGCTTCGCTCGAGGCAGCCCAAGCCGCCCTGGCCGCCCACGCCGGTCGCCTGGCTGCCGTGCTGCCACGGCTGGAGGGGGCCGTCGAACTGAGCGTCAAGGTGCTGCCGGCAGCGCTGCCTCCGCCATCGGCGCTCCCGGATGACGGCCTGCCAGCCACGGGCACGCAATACCTGCGCCGGCGCCAGCGCGAGTTCTCGCAGGAAGCCCAGCGCGCGGATGCGCTCACGCGCGTCGCCGGTCGCCTCAACGAGGCGCTGGTGGGCGTGGTCATAGATTCGCGCACCCAGCTGCTGGGCCAGCGCGTGCTGGCGCTGGCCTGCCTCTGCTCGCGCTCAAAGGTGGCCGAATTTCAGCGCGTGCTGCGGGCCGTACGAGCGGCGGAGGCGGAGTGCCGCTTCCTCTTCTCCGGGCCATGGGCACCCAGCAGCTTTGTAGCGTAATGGACATGGTTGGCCAAACGCCTGAGGTGCAGATTGAGCTCGAGGGTGGGGAGCGCGCGGCTTCTGAATTTGAAGCGGAGCTCAGCCGTTTGCAGGCGCTGCCGCGACGCGTGAATGCCCAGCCGGATGATGCGGGAACCGGCCTGGCCAAGCTGGTGCTGTCGCTCATCGAGTTCCTGCGCCAGCTGCTGGAGCGGCAGGCCGTGCGCCGCATGGATGCGGGGGACTTGAGCGAGGAGGATGTAGAGCGCATGGGCCTCACGCTGATGCAACTGGAGCAGAAAATGAGTGAGCTCACCCAGCAATTTGGCCTGAGCCCCCAGGATTTGAACCTCGACCTTGGCCCGTTGGGCCGGTTACTGTAGGCAGGCCAAGGCGGAACACTTGGAGGAGACGAGCGGAAGGATTGGAAGCAGAGCGGAGCAGCCTCACCACCGGCCGAGCGACCGGCCTGGTGGACATTCTGGACCGGGTGCTGGACAAAGGCCTGGTTATAGCCGGAGATATCAAGATATCGCTGGCCAACGTCGAGTTGCTGACCATCCAGATTCGGCTGCTCGTGTGCTCCATCGACAAAGCGGAGCAGATTGGCCTCAACTGGTGGCGCTACGACCATGCGCTGAGCGTCGATGGGGCCGCGCCAGCCCCTGACACTGAGGCCCTGCAGGCTCGGATTGCCGCGCTGGAAGGGCAAATCGAG